>NZ_PIPL01000001.1:1528725-1834470 GCF_003987145.1 Aliidiomarina minuta
CGGCAAAGCGGTCCACAATGACGACAAGGTAAAAGGAATCAGGGCTAATATCAGCGCACTCCATAGCAAAGTACCGCCAATGGCATATTTCAGATTACGATCGGCAGCCCAGCCACCCACAATACTGCCCGCTAGAGAACCAATACCAAACAATAGCAGCGCCACAGGGATCCAGCCCGGCGCCGCGCCGGTAACCAGCATTAGGGTCGGTGCTATGTAGCTGAGTACGGCAAACATGCCGCCAAAACCGACCGCACCAATGGCCAGGGTAAGCCATACCTGCTCTTTCGATAGCGCGCTTAATTCCTGCACGGCTGAACTGCGCTTCTCCTGCGGGTGCACGGGAACAAAGAACAATACCAACACAATGCTCAGCGTCCCCAGAATGGCGACCAGCTGGAACACTTCGCGCCAGCTGAAAACCTGCCCAAACCAGGTCGCCAGCGGGTTGCCGATAAGAATAGCCAGCGTCAGCCCCATCATCACCAGGGTAACCGCCATGCCACGCTGGTCTTTACGTACCATATCAGCAGCTACCAGGCAGGCAATGCCAAAATAAGCACCGTGAGGCAAACCACTAAAAAAGCGAAATGCTAACAGTGTGCTGAAGCTTTCTGCACTGGCACTAAACCAGTTGCAAATAACAAACAGCAACATCAGGATAAGCAGCATAGGTTTGCGGGGAAAACGAGCGCAGGTAATGGTAATTAAAGGCGCACCAATAACAACACCTAAGGCATACAGGCTAATAAGATAACCGGCCCGGGTATCACTGACCGCAAAGGCGGCTCCCACATCAGGCAGCAACCCCATGATCACAAACTCACCAATGCCAATGGCAAAACTGCCTAATGCCATAGCCAGTATGGCCACCGCTACCTGTCGCTGACTGAAGTACTGCATTTTATATCACTCCGGGCGCGCCTGAATTCAGGCGCGAAATGATACCCTAAACTAAGAGGCCTTCACCAGACCCAATGCCGCATGCGCAGCAATAAACGTTCACTGCTGCTTAACCCGGCTCTTTCTTTCATAACCGCTTTCAGCACATCGGGTCTGTCAGTGATAATACTGTCCACGCCCATATCAATAAATCGATGCATTTCGCTGGGGCTATTGATAGTCCATACATGCAGCTCATATTCGCCATCGCGGGAAGCCCGCAACTGACTGGGGGTTACCAAAGCATCGCGCAATGACAGCACGTCATAGGAATGGCTAGCAAGAACACCTATCGCGGTATGCACCAATAACGCTGTACGAAAGTCAGGCTCCAGCTGCAACACTTCCTCTAATACACCTGGTGTCAGAGCAGCCATTACCGTCTCCTCAACAAAATCCAGTCGCTGCAGTTCACGAACCGTGTCCGGTACAAGATTTGGCATAGCCGGGCTGGTTTTCACTTCCAGATACAACTGCGCCCGCCCACGAATTAACTCAACCGCTTCGGCCAGCGTGGGAATTCTTTCACCAGCGTATTGCGACGAAAACCAGCTGCCCGCATCCATTTCCCGCACTTCCGCATAATCAACCTGCCAGATGGAGCGACGATCTCCAGCCACCCGCAGATAATCGCGGTCATGGATAAGAATCAGTTCTCCATCCGCGGTTTGTTGCACATCCAGCTCGATGTAATCCGCGCCCTGCTGGATCGCCAGCTCAATCGCAGCCAGTGAGTTTTCTGGTGCATCCCAGGATGCACCTCTGTGGGCCGTGATAGTCACCTGCTCTCGTTCATCAAAACTCTGTGCTACCCACACCAGTTGTCCCAGCGCCAGCACCACTAAAACTGCCTCAATACCCCAGGCCAGAGGCCCTGTAGTGCGCGGTTCCAGCTCAGCAAAATTACCGGCCTGCTGACCACAGCAACGGAAATAAATTTTAAGCAGCAACATGCTATTCGCACTAATAGCCAGAAAAGACACCAGTACCGCGAACACTACGTACAAACCAATCAGCATGCCCAGTACCGTCACCTGAACTGCAGCAGGTCCAGGGATAATATAGACCAGCAAGGCGCCCAGGCTTTCAAAGCCCAGCGCCAAAAGCAGCGGTAACGAGGCCACCACCAGGGCCACCAGTAATACAATACGGGCTATTTTAAAGCGCGCTCCTTTCACTAGTTGCCAACTCTTGCGCAACGCCGTGCGCGGCGCATAACCTTCCAGCAAAACTAACGGCAAAGCCAGGCTCCAGCTGACGTACAAGCTACCATTGCCGATCAGAATGGCAGATAGCAAGAGTATCGCTAAGGGGGTAAAAAAGTAGAGTTCAGTGGGGTGTTCATTGATCACGTAATAAATATCATAACCACCTAATAACCACTGAAAAAGCACCGCCAGCAGCGCCAACAGCGGAGCCGCCAGCAGCAAGTGAGCCAGTACTTGCATAGCCGCCAGTTTTAACAGGATTGGGAAGCGCTTGATAACTCGCCATAAGGCGTTGTTCGCAGTATGAAATACATCATCAGCATCGCGCGCTGCAATCAGCATCATACCCGCAGCCTGAAAGAAGACTAATACCGAAATCAGAGTTGCTGAGACCATTAACCAGAACAGACCCGCTGGCGTAACCAGAAAACGCACCAGATCATCGTTGCCAACCAGACTCTGTCCGCTAAGCTCTACCAAAGCCGCCAGCAGCCAGGCTGAAGCAGGGCTGAGTGCAAACAAAGCGAGCAACGAAAAATAGACATGAAAAGCCAGCAAAGGTCTTTTATGGTAATCAATTCCCGCAATAATATCGCGGGCTAGCAATCTGACTCGTATCATAAGCAACAACTCTGGCAGTGGGCCGGCACTCGGTTAGAATCCAAGTGGAATGCCCAGCGTAAAGAAACCTATTAGCAAGAGTATCCATACGCCCAGGAAAGTGAGCGAATACGGCATCATCATCGCAATCATGTCACCAAAACTAAGTTCAGGTTTGTACTTGCGCATAAAGGCCAGAATGATCCCCGCATAGGTCATCATCGGAGTAATAATATTAGTTGCTGAGTCTGCCACCCGAAAGGCTGCGGCCACCAGGTCCGGCGTCATTTGCGGGTTCACCATGTACAGCATTGGAATAAATATAGGTCCCAGCAGCATCCATTTTGCAGTCAGACCGCCGACGAAAATATTAATCAGCGCTGTGGTTAGCACAAAACCAATGATCAGCAGAATGGGAAATTCCTGCAAACCCATGCTACTCAAACCGGTAGCGCCCAGATAAGTAATATAAGAACCCAGCCCCGAGTAGGAAAGCACCCCCAGAAAGTTATAACAAAAGAAGGTCAGCACCAGAATATAACCCATGGTGTCCATTTGTTTGACCATGGCTTTGACCACATCCATCATACTGCGAAAGTTGCCCGCCGCGACGCCAAAGAAGACCCCTACACTGAGGAAAACAAAGGTGATCATCAATATAATATTATTCAAAAAGGGGTTTATCGTCTGCCCTTCCGGAGTTTCGTAAGGTGCCAGCGGCCCCGCCGCCAGTGCCCAGATAGCAAGTAAGGACAAGACCAGGCCCAGGCCTGCTGCACGCAGTCCCCGGCTTTCCTCACGAGATACATCAAAGTCTGATATCTGCAGTTCCTCAGGGATCTCATAGGATTTCTTTTCCAGCCTCGGCTGGACAACTTTTAATGTTACCAAGGCGCCCGCAGTGCCCAACACGAAGGTCGATACCAGAATAAAATAATAATTCATAGTCGCTGGGGTCAGCGGGTCGCCCGCCGCATTCACAAAAGGGATGCCCTGAGATTCAGCAAACACCTGAGCATTGACCCCGATAATGACATCAATAGGCGTAGCAGGAATCAGGTTGGCACTAAAGCCTGCAGACACTCCGGCAAAAGCTGCCGCCATGCCGATCAAAGGATTTTTCCCCAGCCCGGCATATAACAAACCGGCTAATGGAATCAGTACCAGATAACCGGCGTCGGTAGCAATAGAGCTCATAATGCCCAGAAAAACCAACACCAATGGCAACCATTGAGTCGGAATGCTACGCCCTACTTTTTTTAAAACCGCTGCAAAGAGCCCCGAATTCTCGGCCACACCAACACCCAGCATGACGATAAGAATGACGCCAAGAACACCACCACCAAAACCTAGCCAGTTGTCCAGTAGCGCATTATCAAACAACCAGCGCAGGTTCTCAGCCGCTAGCATATTGCGGATTTCATGAGTGACTTCGCCGCCATCCGGCGCAAAAGTAGAAAACTGCAGCCCTCCGAGTGCCCAGCTGATCGCTATGGCAAAGAATAGGAAAAATATAAATATAATCACCGGATCCGGGATAAACCGGCCGCCCCGCTCAATCAGGGCAATGAAGCCTTTATCTGTTGATTCTTTATTATCCGTCACGTCGCTCTGCACCCCAGTCAATTACGCAGGGCATAAAGGTACCCCTTTTCCATCCATTATTGAATCCCCCTGGGGTCAGAGCTAAAAATCACCGCTGAACTCACTAAGTCTTTGAACTGGATAATAATAAAATGGTTAATTTTAGCTCTGACCCCATTGGTTGTTAAAACGTCCTACATTTTCTTACATTTTGACGGCTACTTTATATGCGCTATCAGATACAATGTCGCCGCTTATTATAAAAATATCAGGAAATATGATGACTTTATTATCAAAATCGACCTTAGCAACCTTGCTTGCTCTCAGTCTGGGTACTGCACCCGCGCTGGCTGATGAAAATGGCGACGAGGACAAAACCTACGCAGATCACGTTGCAGAATTGATTGCCAGTGAAGGTATTTTCAATTTCTACCGCGACGATGAGTCGGGAAAAACCATGCTTTCAATATCTGAAGAGCAATTGGACACTCCTTTCATTTATCACGCTCAAACCATGGACGGCGTTGTTGAAGCTGGCCACTTTCGTGGCAACTACCGGCAAACTCGCTTACTGGAGTTTCGCCGCCACTACGACCGCATTGACGTAGTCAGCTATACCCCGCGCTATCAGTTTGATGAGAATAACCCTCTGAGTCGTGCCGCCGACGCGAATATCAGCGAAGCTGTGCTGGCCAGTTTGCCTGTTGAAGCTTTTGATAGCGGTCGTATTCTGGTCGAGGCGGATCCTCTGTTTCTGAGTCAGGCACTGCATCGCGTTGCGCCCTGGGCTAACCCAAATGCCTCTGGACCTCAGTTTTCACTAGGTGGCCTAAGCACGGATCGCTCACGCATCCTGCGCGAACGGGTTTATGACGACAACATGGATATCGTAGTTGATTACGTATTTATGAATGAAGAGCCTGTAGTGCATGGCTCTGATGCGGTTGTCGACCCACGCTTTATTTCTATTAAATTGCAGCACTCCTTTATTGCGCTGCCTGATAACAACTATCAACCGCGTCGTGACGATGCCCGGGTCGGTTATTTTACTCAGCAATTTGATCAAATGACTAACCCCGAGTGGGCCCCGTATGGCGACGTTATCAATCGCTGGAACCTGGAAAAACAGGATCCGGATGCAGAGTTGTCAGATCCCGTTGAACCTGTTGTCTGGTGGATTGAAAATACCACTCCTCACGAATGGCGTGATGCAATTCGTCAGGGCGTAGAAGACTGGAATATCGCTTTTGAAGCCGCTGGCTTCACTAATGCCATGGTCGTTAAAGAGCAGCCAGATGACGCTGAATGGGATGCTGGTGACATTAATTACAATGTACTGCGCTGGACTTCTTCGCCACGTCCTCCGTTTGGTGGTTACGGCCCGTCACTGGCTAACCCGTTAACCGGTGAGCTTATTGGCTCCAACATCATGCTTGAGTTTGTCTTTATGTCCAACCGCTGGGCACTGGGCGAATTGTTCAGTGAAGGCGGTCATAGCGGCCATGAACACAAGGCTGATGACGCGACCATGCATTGCAGCCTCGGTCACGAGCTGCAAATGGGCCAGATGATGGCGCGTTTGAATAGTAACCGACGCATGGGTGAAGACTTCGCCGATGACACCATTATGGTGCAGGCGCTACGTCACCTGATTATGCATGAAGTAGGTCACACTCTGGGCCTGAACCACAATATGAAATCTCATATTCTGTGGGACAACGAAGAAGTACATAACGCTGAACTGACACAAGGCGTACTGGCAGGTTCAGTTATGGACTACAACCCAGTAAACCTGGCACCTCCTGGTAAACAACAGGGTGACTACTACAGTTTCATTCCAGGTCCTTATGACTTATGGGCTATCGAATACGGTTATTCTCCGGCACTGGCAGATGCAGAAGCTGAAGAGCAACGCCTGGAGTCTATTCTGAGCCGTTCTCACGAGCATGGTCTGGCATTCGGTAACGACGCAGATGACATGCGTGCTCCAGGTCGCCACATTGATCCGCGCATCATGACGGGCGCGCAAAGTTCAGACGCTATTGCTTATGCAGTTGACCGTTTTAACCTGGTCAATCACACCTTTGACAGCCTGCTCGACAAAGCTCGTCAGGACGGTGAGTCGCATCAGGAGCTGCTAACCAGCGCCAATATGCTGTTCGGCCAGTACCGTGGTCAGGCTAATGTAATTACCCGTTTTGTTGGCGGTATCTATGTTGAGCGTGCCGTTGTAGGTCAGGCTGAAGATGTAAAACCCTATACTCCAGTGCCTCGTGAAGACCAGCAGCGTGCAATGCAAGCTCTGGGACAACACGTATTTGCTCCGGATACCATGGCCAGCATGATGCCGGTTCTGAACTACATGCAGCAGCAACGTCGTGGTTTCAGCCATTATGGTAATAACGAAGACCCTAAACCGCATAGCATGATATTGAATATGCAACGCGGTGTTTTCGACCATATTTTGCATGCGAATGTGCTACAGCGTCTGTCGGATTCAGCTATGTATGGCAATGAATACAAACTGAACGACATGTTAAGCGACCTGAGCGACTCGATATTTGTTGGTGGCCGCGACTTAACAACAGTTAGTCAGAACCTTCAGGTTGAATATGTAAACCGTTTGATTGACATTGCCGGCCTTAAGTCCAGCTCAGGATACGACAATCTGAGCCAGGCAGCAGCGGTAGGTCAGTTACGTTCAATTCGTGACAAGAGCGCACCACGTCGCTCCAGCTCTGAACTGCAGAACCATTATGGGTATCTGCACCTGCTAATCGACAGAGCTTTTGAAGCTTAAAACCATCAAGCGATAAAGCACACTGACAAAGGGGCTTCGGCCCCTTTTTTGTTTGCTGTTACAGACGCTTAAATTCTTCTTTGAGCTGATAGGATTTGTCCGTCACTATGCTCTCAAGTGCAGCTACCCGTTCTTTTAGCGTGCTTAACTCGCCCTGCATGGCTTTCATTTCTGAACTGCTACCTGTCGCCTGTTTTTTTGTATAGATCCGATAACCTTCTAAAGCACACCCCAGCACTATTGCGATAGCACCTATTTCAAATGGACCCATGACTTCCTCCGGTAAATATATTATTGATTTAATGATTTATTTTTAATTATAGAGCAAATGTTGTACCACTATTTTTTGCTGTTTAAAATCAAATGGTTAAGTGTTTGTTCGCTTGAAGGTTCTGGTGGTTCTTACTAATTAATGGTTTAACCCACCATTTAACGGCAGGTGGAACCTGCCCTACCCAATTCCATCGTAGGGCAGGCTCAGCCTGCCGTGTAAGCATCCCGGCATCCCCATATATCCAACGGCAGGTGGAACCTGCCCTACCCCAGATTCTACCGTAGGGCAGGCTCAGCCTGCCGTGTAAGCATCCCGGCATCCCATATATCCGAAGGCAGGTGGAACCTGCCCTACCAATCACACCAACATCCCGTACATCCGACGGCAGGTGGAACCTGCCCTACCCGGCGATCGCGAGCAATATGCTGCGCAGACCGAGGGCGCAGGCGATGATGAACACAAGGCCACCCACCAGGTTCTGGCGAAAACTATTCCGATAGGCACCCAACACGTCTTTGTTCACCGCCAGCAACAAAAAGCCAGCAATGAAAGGTAGCAGAATGCCGTTAGCGACCTGGGCAAATACAATCAGAGTCACAGGCTGAATGCCCAGCGAAGAAATAATGACACCTACCACAATAATAGTCAGCCAGGTCAATCGGAAAGCGCGACCACGCATATTACCTGACCAGCCCAACACACCCGTTAATGCATAGGCTGACGCCAGCGGCGCGGTGACAGCCGAAGACACGCCCGCCGCTAACAAACCCAGTGCCATCAACCAGGTCGCAGCGTTGCCAAACAAAGGCTGCAAAGAGACCGCCAGGTCAGCTGCCCCTTCAATGGTTGCCGCGCGACCAAAATAAGCGGAAGCAGCGGTAGAAAGAATCGCCAGCGTAATTAATCCACCCAAAGGAATTGAGGTGCGCAAGTCTGAACGCGCCTCGCGCAACGCTTGATCAGTGCCCAGTTTCGCGGCAGGCCAACGCTCTGAAGCGCCAGCGGCATGCAAGAACAAAGCATAAGGCACCACAGTAGTACCAATAAGGGCCATCATGGTCAGCGCCCCGCCCTCCGGAATACCCGGCACCAAAAGCCCGCGCAAAATAGCCAGCCAGTCCGGACGTGACAATAAAAAAGTAGTCACAAACGCCAGGCTCATTAACAACACCAGGCCAATCAGAATTTTCTCAATGCGTCTGTATTCACCACTCCATAGGATCAGAATAGCAATGCTTCCGATAATAAATGACCAGGGGTTCAGCCCCCAGTTTCCGCGCACATAAAGCACCCAGGCTGCTTCGGCCCAGATACCATCGGCGCCTAAACTGGCGCCCGTCAGATTCCCCCCCTGAAAGGCGCTGTTCCCCACCACCACAGCGGCAACCACCAGCGCAATAAAAATAAATTTCAGTAGCGTCTGTTCCACCACATTGCGCAGGTTTTCCCCCAACCCCTGCTGAGTCACTACACCAATGCGAGCCGCCATTTCCTGCAACACCATAGTGGCGGCAATCGCAAAGAGTAGTGCCCATAATAGCGCATAGCCGAAGTTAGCTCCCGCCAGCGATGCGGTCACTACGGTACCTGGCCCGATAAAAGCAGCGGCCACCAAAGTCGCAGGCCCAAAACGGAAATACTGACTGAATTTTGCGAACACTATGCTTCCTCCATGCCCGTCATTGGGCGACTACTTCAAAGCTTACCCTTATACGGTTTCCGTTTAAATGCCTCTCATCTTTCCCATACGCATAAAAAAGGGCCCGCAAAGGCCCTTTTCAACATAGGTAAAGTAATTTACCAGATTCTGCTTACCAAATAACTACGCGCTCTTCCGGTGGCAGGTACATGCCATCGCCTTCCTGTACATTAAAGGCTTCGTAGAAGGCAGGGACATTACGTGGCGTACCCAGTACCCGGTATTTACCCGGAGCATGAGGACCTCGAGCGATTTGCTCACGCATAGCGTCATCACGCATCTTCAGCTTCCATATCTGGCCCCAGCTTAAGAAGAAACGTTGTTCACCAGTGTAACCATCAATCACAGGCGAATCTTCACCTTCCAGCGACTTCTGGTAAGCACGGTAAGCTGTTGTCAGACCGACCAGGTCACCAATGTTCTCACCCAGAGCTACCTGTCCATCAATGTTCAGGCCCGGTAACGGTTCAAAGGCGCTGTACTGATCAATCAGGACCTGAGTACGACCTTCAAAATTTTCACGGTCCGCTTCCGTCCACCAGTTACGCAGATTACCATCTCCGTCATAACGGGAACCCTGGTCATCAAAACCATGTCCAATCTCATGACCGATCACAGCGCCAATACCACCATAGTTCACCGCATCTTCCGCTTCCATATCAAAGAACGGAGGCTGCAGAATGCCGGCTGGGAATACAATTTCATTGGCCGTAGGGCTGTAGTAGGCATTCACTGTCTGCGGCGTCATGCCCCACTCTTCAGGATCTACTGGCTCTCCAATATCACTGATATTGTCACGATAGCCAAATATTGCAGCACGACGGGTATTACCAATCAGGTCGTCACCAGCAATTTCCAGGTCACTGTAGTCTTTCCACTGGTTCGGATAACCTACCTTAGGTGTGAACTTGCTTAGTTTTTCTAAAGCTTTTTCTTTGGTTTCGTCCGTCATCCACTCAAGTTCCTGAATGGAATCTTCAAAAGCAACCAACAGGTTATCAATCAGCTCTTCCATACGTGCTTTGGCTTCAGGTGGGAAATGACGAGCAACATACTCTTCACCCAAAACTTCGCCGAGTGCGCCATTAGTTGCTTGTACAGCTCGCTTCCAGCGGTCCTGCTGCTCGGGTACACCGTTCAGCGTGGTCTGGTAAAAATCAAAGCTAATGTCAGCAAATTCGCTACTCAAACGTGAGGCATAAGTATTAACTGTACGCAGGGTCATGTAGTCCTGCCAGGTTTGCAGATCAACATCGCCGTATATACCGCCAAGCGCTTCAAAATAAGAAGGCATGCGAACAATCATTGAGTCAGCGCGATCCAGTTCAGCCTGAGAAGCAAACAAACTGTAATCAAAATCACCCAAGAGCTGGTTCAGCTCTTCAGCTGTCATTTTATTATAAGTAGCTTCCGCATCGCGGGTTTCAGCGCGGGTCCAGTGATTTTCCGCCAGACGTTCTTCCAGTGCATAAATACGCTGCGCGGCATCAGCTGCGTTCGGGTATTCAGCGGCTGTCAGAATATCTTCAATGTACTGCACATAGGCTTCCCGGATGGTGGCAAAGTCTTCCTCATCACGGAAATAATAGTCGCGGTCTGGCAGGCCCAGTCCGCTTTGTGTCAGTTGCAGCACGTTGTACTCAGGGTTACGCGCATCAGCCCACACAAAGTGAGAAAAAGGACCGCTAATACCGCGCATTCTCAGTTGAGCCATAACGGCGGTCATCTGATCATGCGAGCTTACCCCGGAAATCATGTCCAGCTCTTCAGAAATTGGACTGAGGCCTAATGCTTCAATGCGATCCTGATCCATAAAGCTGGCGTAAAAATCGCCCAGCTTTTGAGTGTTTGAACCCGGCTCGACGTTTTCCTCAGCTGAGGCATCTTCGATAATTGCCAGTAAACGCTTCTCGTTTTCTTCATGCAGAATACGGAATGCACCATAGCTCGACATATCACCAGGGATTTCAGTATTTTCGTACCAGCTGCCGTTCACATACTGGAAAAGGTCATCCTGGGGGCGGGTTGAACGGTCAAAATCTTCAAGGTACAGGCCTGAATGTAGTTCAGTTTCAACCTGCTGTTGAGTTGTTTGTTCATCATTGGCCGGGCTACAGGCAATCATGCCAAGCGCCAAAGCGACGCTGCTGGCTAAAAGGGTTATCTTTTTCATTCGCGGGCATTCCTCATGCTGTCACGTAAAAATGTGGCAACAGTTTATGCCGCTTTGACACTGGCTGCAAAGAAGGAAACTACAAAATTGTAACTAATTACAACAGATGTCCGAATTTTTTGGTTTTGGTCGCCATATAATGCTTATTATGGGGTGTTCCCGCGACATGATGCGGCACACGCTCTGTTACATTAATACCGGCATCCTGTAGCGACTGCAGTTTTTCCGGGTTATTCGTCATCAGGCGAATCGCTTTGATGCCCAGAGTGTCCAGAATAGAAGCAGCTACCTGATAATCCCGCGCGTCCGGCAGGAAACCCAGTATCTCATTGGCTTCTACCGTATCCAGACCTTTATCCTGTTCCGCATAGGCACGCAGTTTATTAATAAGGCCTATGCCACGGCCTTCCTGGCGTAAGTAAACGATAACTCCGCGTCCTTCTTTAGCTACTTTCTGCATCGCAGCTTCCAGTTGAGGACCGCAGTCGCAACGCTGGCTGAATAAAGCATCGCCAGTCAAACACTCAGAATGCACACGCGCCAGCACTGGCTCATCGCTTTGATAGTCGCCCAGCGCGAGCACTACATGCTCCTGGCCGGATTCAGTATCAAAACCTATTAGCTTAAATTCAGCAAACGGGGTTGGCAATTTAGTTTCAGCTGCAATTGTGACCTGCATGAGCTCTCACTTACTTCGGGTTATCATTGACTACTGGCAGAGATGAGGTCGCTGCCAGTAAAATTCAATTATACCAAAGAGGTCAGGTGGGGCACAGCATAACTCTCAGCTGTTTAGTTATGCCCTAACTCTTTATCGGTAAACAGATATTCTTTCAGTTCACCACCGAAGCGTTTATTTTTACGGCGTATCCACTCCAAAGTCATGGCGGCATGTTCCATTTCTTCATCGCGATTGTGGATCAGTATCTTTTTAAGATCCTCGTCTTTGCATACATCAACCCTTTGATTATACCAGTCCACCGCCTCCAGCTCTTCCATCAGGGAAATAATCGCGCGGTGCATATCACGGGTTTCGTCGGATAACAGTTCATAGGGTTCATGGTAACCTTCGTTCGCCATTCAGCATCTCCTTCAATAAGTACTAAGCGAAGTTAATAAGTTCAAACACTTAAAAGCGTAGACGCTAATTGTTGACGACGCGACCTTAACTCAGGCAACTACCTGCCTGATAAGCAGAAACCCAACTTAGTGATCCAAAACCCGTGGTTTCCCTATTAATAAGAGATTCCATTCACCAATTCTCAGGAAACTAATGCGAGTTCCCTTCTTGCAGGCCAGATATTTTCGCCCCCTGCTGATAGCAACAACATCTGCTTTCCTGCTTTCTGCCTGCAGCGGCACCAGTCTGCTTAACAGCGTCGTTCCTTCAGGCAGTTATAATGTCAATGACGCCATTGTGTATGGAGAACATAATCGCCAGCGTATGGATATCTATCTGCCAGACGAAAAGCCTCATAAACAACAGGTAATGGTGTTTATCTACGGTGGATCCTGGGAACAGGGAGACAAGAGTGACTTTGAATTTATCGGCCAGGCGTTTGCACGCCTGGGGTACATCACCTTAATCCCCAATTACCGGATTTACCCCGAAGTTGAGTTCCCAGACTTCATCAATGACGTCGCTATGGCTTTAAGTACATTGCCACAACATATGCCCGGCGGCTGTCCCTCCGGACATGAAATCATCATTATGGGCCACTCCGCTGGTGCACACAGTGCCGCTTTGCTTGCAGCCGATCCCCGCTACCTGAAAAATAACGCAGCATCCGACGTACATATTTCCGCCCTGATTGGCCTGTCCGGGCCTTATGACCTGCCACTGAACCACGAGCGAGTGCGGGATAAGTTCACGCAGGTGAAAGGCGATGAAGCCAACGCCATCGCCCTGGCACATGAGAATATGCCAGCAACTTTACTCATTCACGGCGAATCAGACAGCGTCGCCGAACCCGAACATGCACACAAATTTAAGGCTCAGCTGCAACAACTTGAAGTCCCGGTCACGCTACATACCTACTCACGCCGCCGCCATGTAGATCTTATCGCTAGCCTGGCCAGCCCGTTGCGTTTCTGGACCCCTGCCTATAACGACATTCAGCAGTTTTTACAGGAGCATGGCCTTAATGGTGACTGCCATTAGACTGCGCCAACGAAGGGGGTTCTGAATAGCCATTTTCTTTCAGCGTATTCAGAATACGTATGATCTCGTGCATGCTTACGCTCAGGCCCAGTCGCCCCACCTGGTGATAATGCGCTTCACTTTGGCTAAATATTTCGCCTTTGCGGTACTGGCGAATATGAGCACAGGTATCTTTCATCTGGGTATGCAGACGCATTAAAAGCGAGACCAGTTCAGGCTCCATATATTCAGAATACTTCATGTTGATGATCTCCCAGAGGTCATCGGCTTTTTCATTAAAATACGTATACACGTCTTCCGAAAATACCGTACGTTCATCCACTCCGTGCAACACGTCAGATTCCCCACTACGCTCCAGCTTGTTAAGCAACTCAGCACGCTGGCCACGGATAACTTTGATCATTGCAGTTTGGGACAGCGCAACATCAATGCCCGGATTGAAACCGAATACCCGGGTAGCAATGCCATCACGTAAACGATTTACATTACGTGCTATCAGATAATCAACATGGGTTCTGACCATTTTCCAGCGCTTGCTTTTAGCCCTTACCAGTAAGGTATCAATGATAAAAAGGGTAAACGCAGCGCCCAATAACTCAGTGAACAAACCCAGTGTCAGTTCTTCATGAATCGTCTGAAAAATCCATAACAGCGCCATGGTTAGAAAAATCACCAGATACACCACCAGAGGAATTTCCGACCGGCTTAACACCGCGGTTAGCCGGTGTTTTATCTTAATAACATCATTTGCCGGAGTCTGTTTACTCATTTTTTATTCCTTGATCTTAAAAGATTACATACAACCTCTGTTACACAAGCGCATTGTACCTTTTAAAAGGTCTCACAACATCTGACAAGTCTGTCAGTAGCTTCAGTGACCGGACTTAGCTTGTGCTAAATACTGCAAATGACTTATTCTGAAACAATCATGAAAATACTTTCAATGACCATGGAATCACTATGAAAGGTGTACTACTCGACAGCGACACCCTGGGCGATGGTATTGACTTCAGTCCGCTAAAAAATCAGCTAAGCGAACTGACACTTTGGCCTTCAACGCAGCCTGAGCAAGTCCAGGAGCGCATTAAAGACACAGCCGTGGTGATGACCAATAAAGTAGTGCTTGATAGAGACACTCTGCAAGCTGCCACACAACTTAAGCTCATTTGCGTCATGGCTACCGGGCTCAATAATATAGATTGTGAAGCAGCCGCTGAACTGGGCATTCAGGTCTGTAATGTACAGGCTTACGGCACCGCCAGCGTAGCTCAGCATACCATGATGTTAATGCTCGCTCTGGCCACCCGCTTGCCTCGTTATCAACGTTCAGTGGCCGCAGGCGAATGGCAGGCTTCCCCCGCCTTTTGCCTGATGCAACACAGCACCTTGCAGTTACAAAACAAAAACTTGCTACTGGTCGGTTATGGTGAGCTGGGCCAGGCGGTCGGCAAACTGGCTCAGGCGTTTGGCATGCAGCTGCTGATAGCGGCACGACCGGGTAAAAAAGATGACCCGCGCCCCACTCTCGACGAACTATTACCCCAGGCCGATGTGCTTTCGTTTCACTGTCCGCTGACTCCGGCAACCCGGGAACTGCTCAATGCTGAACGTCTGCAGCTCGCAAAGCCCGGAGTGTTAGTGGTCAACGCAGCCCGCGGCGGCATTGTTCACGAAAGCGATGCTCTTAACGCTCTCCGCCGGCAAAAAATCGGCGGCTTAGCGGTTGATGTATTGACCCAGGAGCCTCCGACAGATGGCAATCCATTGTTGCAGGCGCTGAATGAAGATCTAAATTTAATAGTCACACCTCACAGTGCCTGGATAACACCCGAAGCACGGCAAAATATTATTAAGCTGACGGCAGAAAATATCGCCCGGCACAAGTAAGTCATTCACCATCAGGAGATATTCATATGTCCAGTTCAAAACAGGCCTCACTCTATCGTATGATGACCGACGAGCATACCTGCCCTTTTGGATTGAAAACTTTGCACCTGCTGAAAAGTCAGGGGTATGAGGTCGAAGACCATCACTTAACCTCCCGGGAGGAAATCGATAAGTTTAAAGAACAACATAACGTGGAAACCACCCCTCAGGTGTTTATCGATACACAGCGAATTGGTGGCTATGAAGAAGTACGCAAACACCTGGGTAAAAAGGTCAAAGACCCGGATGAAACCAGCTACCAGCCAGTGATCGCGCTCTTTTCACTCACAGCACTGACCGCTCTGGTACTTAATTTTTCGCTTTATGGCAGCCTTATTTCAGTGCAGGCAGCCGAGTGGTTCATTGCTTTGTCTATGGTGGTTCTGGCGCTGCTTAAACTGCAGAACGTAGAAAGCTTTTCAACCATGTTCTTAAACTATGACCTGCTGGCTAAGCGCTGGGTACCCTATGGTTATGTCTATCCTTTTGCTGAAGCTCTGGCAGGGGTATTAATGATGGGAAGTCTGCTCAACTGGCTTTCAGTACCCGTCGCATTTTTCATTGGCAGCATAGGTGCGGTGTCAGTATTTAAAGCCGTCTATATTGATAAGCGGGAACTCAAATGCGCCTGCGTCGGCGGCGCCAGTAACGTCCCACTGGGTTTTGTTTCACTGACAGAAAACCTGATGATGATCGCCATGGCGCTATGGATGGGTTTCACTCACGGACTTGTTTAGAACAACAAGGTTTAGTTAGTTCTTTTGGGTCGCACCACCACAGTGCCAGCAAGCTTGTCATGCCAACCTTTCTTTTTAGCGTCAAACGCTATCCAAAGAAAGCCTAGCCCCATTGGAACGGCGGCCAGATAATAGGCCAGATAGCGCGTAATATACTGAGCAGTAGTGGGAATTTGACCTGTTTTGTCATCTACAACTTTACAGGAGATGGCCATTTTACCCGGTGTTGCCTGCTTATATATCCAGAATAAAATAACTGCGACCGCCGGAAATACATAAGACAATAAAAAGTCTAAAGGGCCATACACCAGCTTCTCGCCCTCCCAATATCCAGCGCCATAATAATAGGCCAGAAAGGGTCCTGTCAGGGCTATCAAAATCACTCCGTCAATAAACGAAGCGCCAACGCGAGACCAGAATCCAACGTACTCCAGCTCCCTCTCCTCCATTGTATGAACTCCTTTCCACTACTTTGCGGTTCAGTTGCCGATGACTATTTACCATCGTAAATAGCCTCGCTTCCTGTTGCAAGACTGAGAATTACTTAACCACTTCAATTTCAACAGGAATCACACCAGAACTGGTGTTGCCGATACGCCCAAACGCGGAACGGGTCAGGTCAATAATGCGACCGTCTATAAATGGTCCCCGGTCATTAATTTTAACAATTACGCTCTCGCCGTTATTCCGGTTGGTGACTTTAACCTGAGTACCAAAGGGTAAAGTTTTGTGGGCAGCGGTATCCGCTAACTGGTTCAATCGTTCACCACTTGCAGTCTGGCGAAACTGATATTTATTGGCGTAAAAAGACGCTTCCCCCGCTTCAGTAAAACCAACGAGTTCAGGTGGCGAATGTTTGGGTACACTAGAACAACCCACAAGCAAAATCACGGCGAAAAACAGTCCTGTAAATTTCATCTGTTGCATGTCTCTCTTGTTATGCTGACTGGCGGGAAGTTTTACTTAATCTGCGGACACCTGCTCCAGTATGAGCCTATGGATAGTCCTTGTGTCTTCCAGTTCAGACCCTGTCATATGCTCATTAGCCTCAAAATAGCCCAGCGCATAGAGCACCAGCCAGTCACCATCTTCCTTAATAACAGGATCGTCGGTCAATTGCTGGAGACTCAGTCCGAGAGAATGCAGCTCCATCAGATCCTGTTCAAATTTGGCTTCAAGTTGTTCAGCGTCGAGAGCCCAAGTCACAATAGGAAACAGATACAGGCCAGTGCGCTCTTCAGCAGTAAAACCCAGTTTAGAAAAGGCCGCCAAGAGTGCATCTTCTGAAGGAGGCAAAGAGTCCGGTCGCCCAGAAGGTTGAGCTTGAGCTACAGGTTCAGGCTCCGAAGCCATCGTTTGAGTTTCATCAGGTACACTACCCGAAACACCACCACCCTCGCCTGTGGGGCCCTGCCTGCGGTCATAGTATTCAATGCTAATATGCTGCGGCGGCCGGCGCATACTGGCCATAAATGCCGCATCCATCAGCAACCTGAGTTGTTCCTGATCCAGCAACAGGCGCTCGCCGCCCAAACTGAGGGCCATATCCAGTACCTGCCAGGTACCGTCCTGACGCACCGGTCCTATCAGTTCACGGATTTCCTGTGGGTTCACCCGTTCACCAGTGCGGCTGTCCCAGAAAGCTACCCCGAGATGCTCCGGCTCAATGCGGATATTGGCTTCAATGCCCTGACTTAGCAGCGCCATCAAAGTACTGTCATCTAACTGGCCCTGATTCTGCATCAGCAGCTGCGCCATATCGAAAGCATTCAATGGCTGTTCCGAGGCCTGCACTGACAGATTTGAAAAAAAGCCAGTAGCCAGAAACAGCGAGCAAATAACAGACTTCATATACTTTATCCTTGTCGTTAAGAGACGCTAAAGATACCGAAAATCGACTTTAGCGTCATGTTTAAAAACAAGTTTTTCTTATTAGATGGCTAAAATCCAGCACTTAAAAGTTAAATACACGCACATCGGGGTTCAGTAACTTTTCAGCAATAGCGGGTGGTTGGGCAACGCTCACACCATCCAGTAAATCCGCTTCATCCTGACTGCGGTTAGGCAAAAACAACGCACAGACCTGCACAGTTGCGCCACCAGAGATCAAGTTCTCAAGCATAGTAACCGGAGTGACATTGCGCGGAGCCAGCGCCTCCGCACTATATCCTTCAATAGCCAACATACCAGCCTGATCACACAGCAGCACATGAACTTCAGCCCCCTGACTTTGCATAGCGTTACTTAACACCATTGCCATACCCTGAGTTTCCGTTGACTCAGCAGTAAGGGTTACCAAGACAGACTTATCGCTCGCCTGTGCGCCACCAATAGTCAGAATAGACAAGCTCAAAGCTGCGAAAAAATTTTGCATAATGTTCATAGAGCACCTCAATGTTAAGTGAAAGGAAAAAGCTCATTGAACAATAATCCAACCACCCGAAAATAACAATAAAGAATATACATATAACCTAAAAGAATTTAGTATTGATTTAGAATGGACACCAAATGTTATTCGCTAGCAATCTTAAGCCACTGAATCCTTAGATTTTATTTCTGGTCCATGATAAATTTAGCGCTATCTTATCGGGGGGAACTAATGACTCATACATTCAAAATAATTACTTATAGCTTAAGTCTGATATTACTTAGCATGCTCACCGCCTGCGCCAGTTATCCGCTGGGGATGAGTGAAGATGAATGGGAATCTTTGACCTCGGAACAACAGCTACAGGCCCGCAGCCGACAGGCTGAACTGGATCAGGCCGAGCGTGAACGCCGTGCCGAAGCGGCCCGATTAGCCGCCCAACGTGAGCAGGAAGAACGAGCCGCTTACGAAGAACGCCTGCAAAATGCAGCTTATGGTGAGGTGCTGCAATGTGTGGTGCGGGATGCTGAAGGCTACTTAGCCGGTAGCTGGCGACCCGCAGCGCCAGCTGGTTTCACACTGCTGCGTAATCATCCCACCAATGTGCGCTTTACAGAAGAAGGCCGTCCCACACGAGGGATTGACGGCCAGGCCACTTTCGATGGCGGCAGCGTCAGTTTGTGTCGCCCTAACCGTAATGAATGCGGCACTCTGGCCGGAACTCAAAACCAGTTTCGTCAGGGCGTGCAGCAAGTGATCGATATTCCACGCTTGGTACGGGGCACCTTGTACTGCGACTTGCCGCGACCGTTACCGGTGCATCGCCATTCAACTGAGGTCAGTACTCACTGACACCTTCGTCCGGATGGTAAAGCCAGTATGCACCGGACATGTTGAAACGAAGCTTGCCATCTTCCCATGCAATGGCGTCATAGTTCTGTTGCTCAGGCGGTATTTCTTCGTGGAATGGCGTGCGCACTGGAGTGTTGGCTTCAGCTACCGTAGCTCCCAAACGCGCAATATCGGTGACAGACAGCGTTGCACCACCCCCTGGGCCTGAATGCATAACGACCAGATATTCAGAATCAGGGTGCCACAGGCTTAACCTCAGGTTGCCGCCATACTGAAAAGCAGCCGGCTCGGGTTCACTGCCATCAAGCCGGTATATCCAGGCTGCACTATGGGCCGTGCCAGACGTAGTAAACGCCAGATAGTCACCATTGGGTGACATGCTCGCCTGCACAAAGCGGTTATGGGCTCCGAATTCTGTATCCGTTTCCACGCGAACGCGATTCGGCAACTGCTGCAGCGTTAGCAACGTATCCCGCGGGCATTATCAATCTGGTCATCAAACACCGTTAGATCCTGAATTCCGCTAACTGACTCCCGGTCAGACTGAGAACAGCCAACCATAAAAAATACCGCTAATAACATCAGGTAGCTAACTTTATTCATAAAACCTCTATTCAAGTCCGATATCTAAGGCAAAAGGAACCTCTGTGGTTTCACCGCGGTACCACACCTCAAAAATCTCAGGTTCGCCGTAAAAATAATACACATCAACCGGCTGGCCGTTCTGACGTGACAGCGTCATGTTATCGATTTCCGCCAGATAGCCCTGGCTGTCTTTGACAAAAACCTGATTCCGACGTTCTACAAAGCGCGAGCTAATGTCTTCCATCTCGCGCGCTTCAAATTCAGCATAATCAATAATCAGCTGATTGCCATTCAGGCGTACTCCCGCCGGCAGTTGCTCTTTAGGGTAACTGTCTTTAATCATGTCAGGCGCAGTCAGCACCGGAATAATGGCTTTAAGTCGTGCCGGTTTAGCACTGAACCGATCCGGATCGTACTCAAGACGGCTGACCGTAAAGTGAAACGCCGCCTTATTGCCGGAATCATCGTCCGCCTCTACTGTCAGCGGCGTACCCTGCTCATCGAAAAACTGTACATCGCTTGCAGCCGGCGCTTTGTAACGCTCAAATATATTAATAAAGAGATCGCTCTGCACCTGCGGATAGTACAAAAACACCTGAGCTGGAAATGTCAAACTTGGGTCGCTATGCAAAGCGATTCGGCGCTGGCGTATTTCAATCTGAGTGGCCATCTGCTGTGCGTCTAAATCAGTATCTATCGCTCTGACCCCGGTACTGTGATTATAAACCGGTGCTGTCAATGCAATCTCAGGGAAAGCATCCAGGTTGAGCTCTTCAGTCTGCGCAGATGGCGTGAATGCATATACAGGTAGGTCTAAATCCTGTTGCATTTCCTGGTTATACTCACTACCGACCAGCAAGGTCACCCGTGCCTTATCTACCGGCCCATGAAAAGCATGGGCTGAATACAATGCGGTTCCCTGGTCTTCTGCAAAACCTTCTTTTAATGACGCTAGTTCACTTCGGGCTTCAGCAAGCTCCAGCTCTCCCTTTTTCGCACGCGCAATCAAATCCTGCAGCAGCACATTGACCCGCTCCGTATTGTCTCCACGCTGCCGATTGGTTACCCGTTTTTTAATGTACTGACCATCCGCGGTTACCGCCTCAGCGATAACATGCTCGTCCTGCAAAGCCGTCGTGGTGCCATCCGCCGCATTCACCTCAAGCACATAACTGTACTCATTCAGTTCCACCAGCGTCACTTTATAGCCGTTCTGCACGATGCTTTTCCCGACATCTGCAGCACTGAACTCAAACTCAAGCACGTCCTGAGGCAATTCAGCAAAGAACTCTGCGCTTACGGTAACTGGCTTTGGCTCGCTCTCACTACGAGGCGCTGTAAAGCAATAACTGTCTCTTCGTTGAATCACATCAGCGCTTTGTTGCTGGCCATTGCCAGTGTCCGAAAGACTCAAGGCTTCGCCATTGTCGAGCACCATCTGGCTGTATTCAATATGGTGAGGGAACGGAAAGGCAAAACCTTCGTGCAGCCTAAACCCCTGCCTGTCGGAGTCCAGGGAGCACTCCCCGTAATCCGATCCGGTCAACGCTAACAAGCTTTGCAAATACGCCTCTGTCATTGCCCCGATATCAGGGTAATCGCTCAACCGCTGCAACTGTGGCTGAGTGAACTCTATCTCATAAGGTTTGCTGTTAAATGCCAGAGTTTCCAGCATCCAGTAATAATTGTTCTGCTCTTCACTTAACAATAACTGCGCCAGTGCCGGATCTTCAAGTTGCTGAATGCTCTCATGGCGAGCATTGTTCAGCTGCATACGCGCTTCAACCTGTTGCTGCATACTCAATGCCTCCTGCTCGGCAGTACAGCCGCTTGCCAGCACCGCGCTGATTACAGGGATTGCCAACCACGTCCGCTTAGATGCCATCATAAATAATAGTCCTTTAGCTGCATTAAATGGCGTATTTTTTCATTTTGCTCATGTCCTTATCTATGCCCGCTATATTCACTGCTTCGCCGGAGGTAATCGTTCGCAAGTGCGCGCTTAAGTACTTTTGTAACTCCCTGACAGGCGAAATATTATCATTGCTGAGCGTCAGTGAGAATCCGTAAACCACTGTTAATACTGCACTTTACCAATTTTTAACGCATAATCAGGAATCTAAACAAGAATAATTACCACTACACTATATTTGATAATGATTCTTATTTGCAATATCATTCCGGGAAAGTTTTCTCGGGAGTAAGTCAAAAATGACACAGAGACAGTGGTTTAAATTACATGGGTGGTGTTCTCTGCCTATCTGGATTTTATTCTGTTTTATCTGCATTACCGGAACCATTGCCGTGTTCAGTCACGAACTAACCTGGCTGTTTAATGAGAATGCCCGTGCAGTCAATCCTGAGAACCTGCCCGCTAAACCCATTTATGAATTAATCAACATTGTGGAAAGCCAGTTTTCTACAGCAAATGTGAGCATGGTTCTGGTGTTAGAACCCTACCTGATTAACGCTGTCATTTTTTCAGATGAAAATATTCCCATGGGCATCGCTTATGTAAACCAGTACACCGGTGAGATTCAGGAAGTGAATCAGGGCATTACTTTTATCAGCTTCATGCGTTCCTTACATAGCTGGTTGTTATTTCCCTGGCAGAATGGCTACAGCATTGGCTATTACCTGGTCTCGGCCAT
Source organism: Aliidiomarina minuta (assembly GCF_003987145.1). NCBI lineage: Bacteria > Pseudomonadati > Pseudomonadota > Gammaproteobacteria > Alteromonadales > Idiomarinaceae > Aliidiomarina > Aliidiomarina minuta. Next base: position 1,551,286 of record NZ_PIPL01000001.1, read on the forward strand.
GTCTTTTGTGATGATAGGCGCCCTGATAACAGGTTTGGTCATTTACAAAAAGTTCTGGCGCGCTTACACCCAGCCTAAAATACGTGTAAAGCAGGGCAAAAAATCACTGCTTACGGATCTGCACAAGCACGGCGGCGCCTGGTCGATATGGTTTCTTATCCTGATGAGCGTGACCGGGCTCTGGTATTTTACCCAGCAAGTGCTGTGGCACGCAGACATCGATATTGACGAGCACCCGCCTCTTGTTCAGGTCGCGGACGTGCCTTTCGGCGATCGCGCACAACCGCCGGTGTCTGTCGAACAGGCACTGCAGATTGCCGAGGCGCGTTTTCCCGATCTTCGCCCCAGTTTCGTCATCATGCCGGAACACAATCGCGACATGTTCAAAATCATGGGTGGGGGCGACTTTATTTTCTACGACCAGTCTGCCTACCGACTGGATATCAATCCCTGGACTGGTGAAATCGCCCGCACGAAATCTCCAGGCAATATGAACTCATTGCAGAGCATTCAACATCTGGTGGATCCCCTGCACTACGGCACTATTGGCGGCATCTGGACCAAAATTATCTGGTTTATGTTTGGTCTTATTCTTTCTGCCATGTCCATTACCGGCTTTTTAATCTGGGGTTCTCGCACCATGAAAGCCTCGAAAGCACAGCGGCTTGCTGCCTCGCAACACATGCAAAATGAAGGAGCTCACTAATGGCACGGCGTGAAAATACATTCTGGAACCGTAATAAATTCAAACTCAATGGCCTGCTTCTGATCCTGCCGTTTTACTTCCTGTACCAGGCGCTGCAACCCTCTCCATCTCCTGATGTCTGGGATGATCGTCAGGTCGGTCCCTTTAAAGTTGCCTTACAACCACTCAACCATGACGTCCCATACTCTCATCATGATGATTGGGTGAAAGATTTCTCGGTTCACCTCCGTGAAGGCGAAGTTGCCGATATCCGACAGGGGTATGTCAACATTGGTGAAACCGCTATGCCATTGCATGAACTGGAGCAGGACGACGAAGGCATCCTGCATGGCACTGACGTATTACAACATGTGCATGCCATAGCCCCTCAGTTTTTTGAAGTTCAACACCAGGTCTGGCTGACGATTCAAACCTGGGACGGCGATATTCATCAGGCCTACTGGTCCCTTCCTGATGAGTGGCTGGAATAGACCAATACGTGCTTTTGCTAAGTAACACCTCCCTTAAGCCCCGAAGAAATAACGGACAGTATTCGGGGCTTTTTTTTACTTAGCAAGACTCAACCCTCCGATTCGTTGCCATTGCCTGAAGATACCTATCCAGCTAATCACGCGACGCTTCCAGAGCAAGAGGAAGGTAGTGAGCCAGCTGTTTTGTTTCAATGTCCTTTTCAGAGTGAAGTTTGATATGTCTGCGCCCTTTGCCCACTCCCTCCAGGTGACCCAAAGTATCATTAATTTTGGCGCCGTCACTGAACTCTACTGACACATGTTTTTTGTAGGCAAAAACACCGCCAAACTCAACGTCTGAAGTAAAGAGTATGCCACCATATTTTACCTCTTCAGAAACCGGCGAGATCAACTCATGAACCAATGCACGAACACGCTCCACTATTACGTACTGCTCGCCACCGAGCAGACGGATATCTTCTAAAAGTGTTGAAACCGATTTTTTTGCCATGTTGTAACACCCAAATTTAAGTCAGTTTTTCCAGGTGACCTTTACGCTTTGCAAGATTCTCATAGTCCCACTGAATTTCAGTGGCCTTTTTAAGCCAGCGCCGCAAGCAGTGCGCATACTTCCCGGTGCTCAGTTTCCAGTCTATTTGGAAGCACCAGAAAATGGCCGTGCCGACTCCGAGTGCACACTCAGGGCCGTGACCGTAAGCAGGATTAATAACATACCCACAAATTGTGAGGCGACCAGACTTTCGCCTAAAACTACAACACCAAAGAGTGAAGCGGTGACCGGCTCAACCATAGCTACAATGGCGGCTACCGCTGGCAATGTATAATTTAATCCACGAATATAAATAACAAACGATAACCCCGCGCCGAGCACGCCCAAACCTAAAAACAACGGCCAGTCCGAAGTTGTCAGCACCGCTGTGATTTGCGTGTTATCACCCGGCCAGATAAGAATAAGGGTCAATACTGCAAAAGCTATGGCCAGAATCGCCTGAGGGCTGCCATGGGGCGCTGCATACTTGAAGCCAAAAATAAATATGGCGTAGGAAAGTCCGGAAAGAAGCCCGGCACTGACTCCAACCATTGTGAGATCGCTGCCACCGATATCATAAATCTGTGTAAGCAACACAACCCCCACCATCACCAGTCCAATGGACAGCCATTTTATGGGCGTGGGGCTTTCAAGCTGCAAAGCAAAAGAAACCAGGTATACAAATACCGGCGCGCAATACATCAGGGTTGCCGCTACCGCGACACTTCCCTGGTCGATACTGATAAAATAAAAAGCGAAGTTACCGGCTACGCCAAGACCGGCAAGGGCAGACCAGAACCATAATCGACGATTCGCCAGCCCGCTGCCCTGAGGGCGCAGTGCCAACCAGAGAAGAACGCACAACAGGCCGATAACGCCCCGGTAGAAGGAAACTACGAACGCATCCCAGCCATCGGCCATAAGAATACCGCCAATCCCACCAGACAAGCCCCAGAAAAGGGCCGCCAGCGCCACCAAAACTGCACTCGCTCCCGCCATCTGCTCCCCACAAATATAGAGGTTTACTCTACTCTCTAGTTAGCCATCGGCAAAAAATCAAGGTCGGCTTTATAAACTTATTGCGGGGTCCCCACCATGATATTGATAAGTTTCTCTACGATATCGCCCGTATTACTGCGACCTGTTTCATAAAACTTCTGCACATCAACAACCCGAAAACCCACAGCCTGCATAATGTCCTGTGCCGCTGGGATATCGTAGAGATTGAAACCATATGGCACGAAAGGCAGCTCTTTCATAAAGGAACGATCGCCAAAGGCTATGCAAAACAACCCGTCGGGCTGCAACACCCGCCGGATTTCACTCAGGTGATCGGCGGGATGCTCCCAGAAATAGAGGGTATGAACGGTGAGTATTTTATTGAAAGTACCGGGCTCAAACGGCAGTTTATCCGAGCTTCCACTTTGAAAGTTAACGCTTCCCTGCGCCAGCAACTCGCTATTAAGCTGGCTGGCCTGCGCCACCATATCCGCTGACCAGTCCAGGCCGGTATAAATGACCTCTTCCGCCGAACCAACAATATCAGCCGCAAAAGCGCCGTTGCCTGGCCCGATTTCCAGAACCTTATCACCCGACGCTATCTGCAGTAATTCGATGCATTTTTGATTCACTGAACGATTTGCGTCATTCATCTTTAATGCTACATCAGAGGCTTCCTTACCGTTGGGGCAACGTAACTGCGAAGCTATATTCTCGGGTTCCATAACCACTCCCTGTTTGACTCATAAAGATTTAAGACCAGGCAGACCTAACGGGGCTCACTCGTTAACATCGATATCAAAATGAAGAACGTCTTCGCGCTTACCTAATTTACTATACAGAGCAATTGCAGGTTGGTCTTCGACGCCGGTGTCGGCCTGAACATAGATCACGTAGGCACCGCGCTCAGCGGCTATCTTCTTTAACGCCTCTATCAGGGCGGTAGCTATGCCCTCCCTACGATGCCCGGAATCCACAGCAAGATCATAGATATAAATCTCACTGCGTTCCTGCTCGAATTTCTTCAGCTCGTAAGCTGCAAGGCCTCCGACAACCTTTGCATTTTTAAGAGCCGCGAGTGCAATAAAGGAGTTGCCATCTAGCAGTCTCTGCAAATAACCTGCGCTGGGAATATTTCCTGTGTACGTATGCACTTCATTAAAAGCCTTACCGAATGTCTTCAGCATTGCTTCCAGAAGAGGCACATCATTCCGCGTAAGGTAATGAATGCAAAAAGCCATAAATAACTCCCAACCCGTCTCTATCCTCTCAACCGCGGTAAGATTCGAGTCGCCGGACCCGGTTACACTTAGTCGAGGTGAACTCAATCACGTAACAGAAGCGTTGCTCTATTTCCCCGTTAATTGAGATGCCATTAACAGCGCCTACTTTGCCGTGAGACATCGCATGATCAATAGTTACCGTATCGGGTCCACTGCGGCTGCTCACCTGACTGAGGATTTGTTCCGCACTGGTCAGGCTTGCAATGCCGTCATTCCACACAGTTTCAGGATCCAGAACATCGGATAGGAACTCAGTGTCCTTTGCCTCCATAGCAACAGCGATATTCTCTACCATTTTATTCTTCGGCGAATTGCCACAATTCGCGCTTCGATTCACTGTAGTCATACAATGAGCGCGTACACCAGGCCAGCTAGCATCAGACCACACACCGCATAAGCTCCGTTAATGGCATATAGTGCCCAGGGTTTCACCCGCTCATCCACGTTGTACACAGCGCCTTTCATAGCCTCCATAGCAGCAACACCAGCACCCAGAATACAACCTATCACCAGCCCGTCCAGCACGGTTTCACCGCCAGCCCAGCCATACACCAGCGCAAGCACAGCCGTCGTCACTAAGCAGCCAACGAGCGTGAGCAGCATCGTTGCGCCAGCTCCACCGTCTTTAAAATCTTCAGCTGTACGCCCCACAGCATCCAGCCAGCGTTTACTGAAAAGCTTCATGTACCAGAGCCCGCCCAGCATAAAATAGGCAAGCCCGCCGGCAATGATTGCCACAATGTTTAACCAACTACACTCGATCATATCCAGTGTCATAGTTCTCTTCCTCTTCGCATGTATTGTTATGTTTCATGCCGGTCTATCCACTTACCCACCGTGGGCGCTGTGAAGTTCTCCATCGAATTTATGATCTGCTCAGGGCTGGTATCGCTGATAACCAGCTTCCGATGAACAGGTTTAATGAACTCTTCAGATACGGCATGATCCAGAAAACCAATCAGCTGATCGTAATAACCGGCCACATTCAACAATGCGCTCGGCTTTTTATGGAAACCCAGCTGTGCCCAGGTCAGTACTTCAAATATTTCTTCAAGGGTGCCTAAGCCACCGGGGAGCGCGATAAAACCATCAGATAAATCCGCCATCACGGCTTTGCGCTGGTGCATAGATTTCACAACCTGTAGCTTAGTGAGTCCCCCATGAGCTATTTCCTTGTTCATCAAAGCTTCCGGAATAACGCCATAGACTTCCCCACCAGAAGCCAGCATCCGATTCGCCAGTTCGCCCATGATGCCCACACTGGCGCCGCCATAGACCAGGCTGATTCCACGGTCCAGCATGATATCAGCCAGCTCGTGCGCCGCCGCAATGTACTCAGGGCGTTTACCCACACTGGAACCGCAGTAGACACAAATCCTTTTCATATTAACTCCGTTACGTTGTCATTATAGTTGTGATCTAAAGTCCACGTTTGCGCATGGTTATAGCTCAATTATTGAGATTACTAAAAGCACCCACAGGTAGTGCTGGGGAAGCTGATTTTTTAGCGCATGACGATGCCAAAAATGAGATGGCAGAACGTAAAGCCAGAATTCGTAGTCAGGGTTGACGGCTCAACTATGCGAGTCATGCGTGTGCTTCACCAGAAACAGAAGTTTCCACAGTGTCACATTGCTGAAAATCGCAAAAGCCTTTAAGAGCGTCAGCGAATGCTGTCATAACCTGCTCGTGATCAAAGTCATGAGATTCGAAATGCAGTGATTTTATCTCCAGATGCCGGGTTTTACGGTGCACTTTGCAATCCATGCGCCCGACAAACTCATCAGCAAAAAGTAACGGCAGGCAAAAGTAGCCATACTTGCGCTTAGCCGCTGGCACATAACATTCTATCTGGTAATCATACTGAAACAGCGCACTTAGCCGGTCACGCTGAATGACGCTGTTATCAAATGGCGAGAGGATCCGCATGCGCTTGTCGACTTTGGGAAGCGGCTGTTCAAGCGCGCCCTTTTCTACTAGATAAACTTCATCACCGGGCAGTTTTAACTGCTCTAAATCTCCCTGCGCCAGCCTGTCATTTACCAAGTCTTTCATGGCTTTACGCAGTGCTGCATTGCGCCGCAGATAGGTCAGGCCTTTCAATGTCACCACTCCATGGCAGCGTAACTGCTGCTCAAGCATATGAGTGGCAAACTCTTCCATACTCGGCATTTGCGTATTCACATTCGAGGGCAACACCCGCTCGGTGAGATCATAGGTTTTCTGAAAACCTTCACGGTCGCTGACCATGAGATCCCCTTCCATATAGAGCTGCTCCAGCGCCTTTTTGGCAGGTTTCCAGTCCCACCACCCGGCCCGCTTTCGGGAGTTGCTTTCTACATCCCGCGAACGCAACGGGCCTTCCGTTTCTATGCGTCGCAACAGCTCAGCCATGAGCTTTCGATCTGGATTTCGGTTCCAGTGCGTCTGGCCACTTTTAATGGCTGCTTTATAAGGTAACGAGAAGCGGAAATCCTCAATCGGCAAAAACGCGGCTGCATGCGACCAATATTCAAAAATATCGCGATTCAGCAAAAGTTGATGCGTCATGTCCGGTGTGAAATCAGGTACCCGGGCTTGAAACACATGGTGATGCGCCCTTTCCACTACCGAAATACTGTCAATCTGCACATAACCTATGTGGTTAATGGCTTTACGAGCCCCGGCCAGACCCCGCCCAAAGGGCTGTGTCTGCAGCAAACCCTGTGCAGATAGCGTCAGCCGTCGCAGACGTTTCAGATCGCGAGGGCTTATTTCAATCATGGTTGTCTGCAGACTGCCCCGCCTGAGCGGTCCGGCGGTACTTCTGTAATAGCTTGTTCCAGAGTGTTAAGCAGATCCAAAAGATGCTAGCAAAAACGGCGATATCAATAATAAAAAACCACATATTGAAAGGGTCACGGAACAGGGAATAATCAAAGCCCGTGAAATAGAATAAAAGCCTGGTAGCTATGATAGTGGCGACTACCGGAACAATATATTTTACCGGCCAACTTTCGGTTTCTTTTTTCATCTAGTAGCGCTCCTCGCCTGCCTGTCCGTTACCGCTGATATTTTAAGCAATTCTCAAAAATACATAATGGCATATTATCTATGCATGAAAAACCAACAACGCAATCATCTCACTCTGACATTTTAAACATGGCAATAAGCCCGGCTTTATCCTTTGTTTTTATTTCAAACCCTAAAGACTGGTATAGCTTAATAGCGCCCTTATTAGACTCGTACACGTTAAGAGTGAAGTGCGGGGCTTTGTGTTTTTCAGTGCCCTCTTTCATGAGTGCACGACACAGCTGCTTACCAATGCCTTGCCCCCGTAGCTCGGGATCAACGATTAACCTAGCCAGATGAACACCTTGCTCAGCTCGGAGCCGTAATTGACCGAATCCAGCAAGGGCAGTATGAGTGTTAAGCAGGACAAAGCTGCTTTCCTGCGATGCATGTATGTCAGACCATATCAGCTCAGGTGTGGCCGTGTAACAAATGGCAGGCCCGGCCCACATCTGGCATTCGCGTTCGTTTGCCACCCAGTTAAGGATGGTTACAAGATCAGAAGCTTCAGCGGCTCGTAACTCCATAAAGATGAATCCCATAATTAAGTAAGACAGCCGAACACTATGCAGTGTTGGCCGCCTTTTGTTTACACCAAACGGACTGAATTTAAATCACGCTGGAATTATTAATTCAGCACAGGCGTTCTATTCTGCGTCTCAGTGATAGTCGCCAAACTGCACCTCGAAACGGAACATAATACCCGGCGAGGTGCTGAAATTGTTTTCCCGCTTCTGTAGCGCAAAGGGTTCGACTTCATAATAAATCCAGGGCCGCAGCAGACTGCTACGAAAACGCATACTGTATTGGTAGCTCTGTACCTTATGCTGTTCCTGATACTTGCCATTCACTCGTACCAAAGTATGCAACCCCGTCCTGTGTGCCAGACGCCAGAAATGACTCACGCTGTGCGACCATTGCCAGAGCACATCCTGGGCTCGTAATGCTGTGTTGGACTCTATTGTAGAGGTCGCACGCAGCGTAGTATTGCCAGTTAAACGGCGACCCATCTGCAATTCGGACACCACACCGCGACGTTCATCATTGCCACGCCAGTAAAATTCCTGATTGAAGCGACCATGAACACCCCAAATCAAAGGTTGGTTATAACGAAAGCGTGTACGGACAAAAGGTGTACTGCCTCGTATTCCAACATCAGTGCGTGAACTAGCCTGTCTGCCCAGCGCGGTGGCAAAGCGCACCGCAGCACGAGCTTTGCCACGGTCATCAGGGCTTTCAACATCAAGGCGTTCCCGCAACAGGTCATCGTCTTTATCGGCACTGCGCAGAATTAATGACAAGCGGTCAGATATATTATTCAGGCTAATATGACCATCCACTCGGGTTCCCCCGACGTAGCCTTCGTTTTCTTGCCAACGTGAAAAGTACATGGCCCGCACTAAAGTACGCGCTGCATAAGGCAGGCTATCTTCTTCGGCGAAGAAGCTATCAATCCATTGGCCCGGGAAACAGACACCGCGCGAGGCCAGATGATGTGAGCGGTCAGCCGCAGGTAAACGCTCAACGCCCTGCACAGGAACACAGCCAGGGATCAACGGGTAATCCTCATGCAACATGGAAACCCCTAAACGCTCACGTTCCCATAAAATCTGGTTAATACGATAACGGTATGCACGCTCGGCCGAGGGGATGTAGTCAAGAGTAACAGGATCGAGAAACGCATCATCGTCGTCAAATAAAGGTACGTCATCTTCAGGAGGACCTGCATTATACAAGTCCTCCGTAAGTTCAGTGCCTGTATAAGCTGTCCCAGCATAACTGACACAAAACAAGTACAACAGTAATCGCACCTTCCCTGACAGGGGGCGATTCATAATCCGCTCCAACCGATGAAACAAGCTAGTCTATCGAATTATGGTTGCGGCGCAACGTGTGTATTCAGGTTTTGGCATTTGCTCTTCAGACCTTCACCTTATAACCAGTCCGGAATACCCACCAGATGATCGCCAGGAAAAGCGCCAGGAATGAACATATCATTACCAGGCTCCAGACTATGCTGACGTCGGCGACTCCGTAAAAACTCCAACGAAAACCACTGACCAGGTACACCACCGGATTAAACAGGGTCACTGTCTGCCAGAACTCAGGCAGCATGCTAATGGAGTAAAAAGTACCGCCCAGAAAAGCCAGTGGCGTGACTACCATCAGTGGAATGGCCTGCAGCCGTTCAAAACCGTCCGCCATCACACCGATAATAAAACCAAGCAGGCTAAAAGTGATAGCGGTCAGAGAGAGAAATAAAATCATCCAGAATGGATGCATGATTGAGTAATCGACAAATAACCGCGCAGTAAGCAAAATAATAACCCCAAGAATCAAAGATTTGGTGGCCGCGGCTCCCACATAACCGACCACGATTTCGAACGCTGAAACCGGTGCCGAGAGAATTTCGTAAATAGCGCCAGACCACTTCGGCATGTAGATACCGAAAGAAGAATTAGAAGTACTTTCAGTCAGCACCATCAACATAATGAGCCCCGGCACAATAAAGGCGCCGTAACTGATGCCGTCAATGCTGACCATCGCCGAACCTATGGCTGAACCAAACACAATAAAGTACAACGATGTCGATAATACAGGCGAAGCAATGCTCTGCATGGGCGTACGCCAGGTGCGCGCCAGCTCGGATAAATAAATCGCTTTTATGGCATACCAGTTCATGCTTTAGCCTCCACCAGGTTTACAAAGATCTGTTCAAGCGATGTCTGTTCCGTGCGCACATCACTGAGCATAATATTTGCGCGGTTCAACGCCCCTAATACCTCAGTCACTCGATTCTGCTGACTATTGGTATCGTAGGTGTAGGTCATCCGTTGCGCCGCAGCGTCATAGTGAATATCAAAGTCTGCAAATTCGCGAGGTAACGAGGGAACTGGCGTCTGCAGCTGCAAAATAAGCTGTTTTTTACCAAGCGTCTTCATCAGCTGCTCTTTGTTTTCAGTCAGCATAATCTCACCAGCATTAATAATACTGATCCGATCCGCTATTTCTTCAGCTTCTTCGATATAGTGCGTAGTAAGAATAATGGTTACGCCCTGACTACGAAGTTTCGCAACCAGACACCACATGTCGCGGCGTAATTCCACATCCACACCCGCTGTGGGCTCGTCCAGAAATAAAATCTCAGGTTCATGGGCCAGTGCTTTAGCAATCAAAACCCGCCGCTTCATACCACCCGACAGTGACTGCAACTGTTCATCACGTTTATCCCACAACGTTAATGAACGCAGCACCTCTTCCAGATATTCATCGTTAGCCGCTTTACCGAACACCCCGCGGCTAAAGCGCAGCGTATTCCAAACCGTATCAAACATATTGATAGAAAGTTCCTGCGGCACCAGTCCAATCTTACTGCGGGTTTTACGATACTCGCGCACCACATCATAACCACCCACAGAAACAGAACCACTACCGGGGTTTACCAGCCCGCAAATAATGCTTATCAGTGTGGTTTTTCCTGCTCCATTTGGCCCCAGTAGCGCAAGGATCTCGCCGCGCTCTATGCTCAGATTGATATTATTCAGTGCCTGTAGGCCGGAGGGATAGCGCTTACTTAAGTTTTTAACTTCAAGGATATTCTGCATCTTATTCTCCAGGATTTTACGTACTAACTAATCGTTACCGTTCTGCCTGAATCGACAAGAACGGTGGATTAATTATTAACACTGGTCATGCTAATACCTGAAGTTAGGTTTAGGTCAAGAAGGGGTTACCTTTATATATACTTATATATGCTGCCGGGTTAAAAAATCTCATCCAGCAGGCGGCTGTACCGTTCAAAAGCTTCGAATTGAGGCATATGGCCAATGTCTTCAAGCTCGTGCAGATAAGCCTCAGGAATTTGCTCGGCTGCGCGTTTACCGAGTTGATCAAAACGGCCCAATTCATACTCCACACCTTCCTTTTTCCAGCCACGCCCGGGGCCGGTGGTGTCTCGGGTGCCGATAATCAAATCGGTGGGTACCGATAATTGGTCGAACTCATTGACCACAGCTCCGGTAAAGATCATGTCGAAAGTCAGCGCATTATTCCAGGCCACGCGTTCCCAATCCGGTCCGTTTATCCAACCAGCGTGAATCTGAATAAGCGCCTCGTAATCGTCAGACCACTGGCCGTCGTAATAGTGTTCACGCTGGTATTCACGAACGCCAGCAATGGTTTTATCCAGCTCGTTAGCGTAAAAGAAAGCTGGGTCTTTATACTCCACGTAGCGCAGATAGTCTTCCAAACCAATCGGATTCACCAGTACCAGTTTGCTGACCTCATCAGCATGATTCAAGGCATAGCGAGAGGCCAGCATGCCGCCCATGGAATGCCCCATCACGATAAGTTCAGCAATATCTAAGCTGTGCGCCAGCTCCCGGGTGTTATTGACCAGTCCTTCGATGGTGAACTGATAATGCTCGGGTTTGGACGACTTACCAAAACCAATCTGATCAGGCATCAAAACCCCGTAGCCTTTCTCATGCAGATAGTTGGCAGTGTCTTCCCAGTAATCAGCGCCGAAGTTTTTACCATGCAATAACAGCACGGTCGGCTGGCCTTCTTCCGCCGGTAAATGCATGTAGGCCATTTCCAGGCTTTGCCGCTGACTGTCAAACGCAAAGTTGTGCACGTCAAAGGGGTACGAGTAATTACTCAGCCGCTCATCGTATTGCAGCGCCTCATCGTTCGCCATGGCTGAAACAGTCAAACTCAAAAAGCAAACGCTAAGCAGCGTATAAATCCAGTTATGCATGGATAACTCCTTCAGGGCTAATTTAGAGATTTTGTCCGACTCTGGATGCAATAGTTCCGCTGAACTGAGCCTGAGCGGCTTTGAAAAGTGCACCCGACTACAGATTTGATATTCGGGTACTTCACAAGCGTATGGATGTCACACTCCATTTTAATACCTTGTAAGACACTACTACCGCTTGCAAGTCAGATAAGTAATTCTTATTGATGAGTATAGTTGTCAGCAACCTGAATAGCACTATTGCTCAAAAGCTACCTTCCTGAGAGCTTTAACAATCGCTCAGCCTGATTTTTCAGTGCTAGTTTAAGCTCTGTTGGTTCCAAAATGGTGAAGTCAAAAGGGAGCTGGCTTAACCAGAGTGCAAACCAGTAGCTGCTGTCGGTACGAGTGCTAAGTAACAATCCGTCCTGCTGTGGTTGCAGCATGCCAGCCATCGATCCCAGTACCTCAGCAGCCTCGCTTTGGTCAGCGTGTAGCACTACTTTCACTTCAAGGTTACAGGGCATGGCATTCAGACTCTGAATAAAGTACTCCGCAGTATTGAAACCTTCTGGAGGCTCAAAACAGACTTCAAGCAGTTCAACCTGCTGTATATGATCAAGCCTGAAAGTTCTGAGTTCCTGGCGTAAATGACAATAACCGCTCATGTACCAGTGCCCCCGGCGAAACAGCAGCCCATAGGGGTCGACGCGTCTTGAGACCACTTCCTGTTGATGACGGGCGTAGCAGATAGCCACTGAGCGTTGATGCTCAAGAGCATCCAACAGTGGCTGCAAGTGTGGCTGAGGAGCATCCGTAACTGACTCAGGGAACATCAGGCTAATCCGCTCAGAAACTGCCTTAGCCCGGGACTTCAACTTTGCCGGCATTACTCGTTCCAGCTTTGCCTGAACACTGCTCAGCGCCGTTTGAGTACCCGCCAGATGAAGGTTATTTGCAGCCAGTAAACCCAGCGACAATGCAAAGGTTTCTTCGTTGGTAAACATCATAGGAGGCAGTTTAAACCCGGCCACCAACGTATAACCCCCATCGCGTCCCTGTTCCGTTGTAACAGGAACCCCCAGATCCTCGAGAACCCGTATATAACGTCGTACTGTGCGCTTATCAACACCCAACTGTCTGGCTAACTCAGTGCCGGTAAGTTGGCTATTAGACTGCAGTAATTCCAATAAGCTCAGTACGCGGATAGTCGGACCACTCATCTGCATTTTCCTTTAGGTATCTGTTTTTATTTTCCTACTGTAAAAAACAAATATAGCGGATAAGTAGGACGTATTCTGTCCTATATTGGTTTTATAGTGCGGTTCAGACGGAATAAAGCCGTCGTTATATGTTCACAAAATATCTGTTCAACCCAAAAGGAATGCAGACATGCAAGAATTAACTTTATATACCAATCCCAATTCCCGCGCTCGTATCATCCGCTGGCTGCTGGAAGAGCTGAATGTACCTTACCAGGTCAAAGTTATGGAATACGGCGCTGAGATGAAATCGACAGACTTCCTGGCATTGAACCCGATGGGGAAAGTACCTGTGATTACCCACGGCGATCTAGTAGTCACCGAAGTAGCCGCGATTTGCGCCTACCTGGCCGATCAGTTTGCTGAAAAAGGGTTTGCTCCGGCGCCTGACAGCGCCGAGCGTGGCAGCTATTATCGTTGGTTATTTTTTGCCGCCGGTCCGCTGGAAATGGCAACCTCGGCCAAAGCCTACGACTGGCGACTTGATGCCGAAAACGCGCCCGAGGTAGGCTGTGGCCTGTATGAGGATACAATCAATGCGTTGGAAACCGCTTTAAAAAATGGGCCCTACATATGCGGTGAGCAGTTTACCGCCGCCGACATCTACGTCGGCAGCCATATTATCTGGGGCATGGTGTTCAAAACCCTGGAAGAGCGCCCGGCATTTAAGGAATACGCACGACGCCTACAAGCGCGTAAAGCTTACATCCACGCCAGTCATCTGGATGACGCGCTGCAGGAACGAGTACCTCAATAATAACTTAATGCGGTACAGGGAAAGGCAGCATTGAGTTCCGGCTGCCTTCCCTGGTGAAAACCTGATCAACGCTCTATAAAGCACTGCAAGTTATTTATCACGTTATCGTTTATACTTTTGTCTATTGCTTATCCTTCTCGACAACATACTCTGCCACCGAAAGAGCAACATAATAGACACATAATACGATCAGCATACTCCAGACCAGCATTTGATAAGACATGCTGTATCCCATCAACATGACCGCGATAGCCCCACTGAACGAACAAAATACCATCCATGTTCTTCGTTTTATTTTAAAAAACATAATCATTCACCCTTATGTTCTGCTTTATTCTTTTCGACAACAGAATCTACCACCGTAAGAACAACGCAATATATAAAGAACACTAACAATATGCTCCAGATAAACATCTGCGAAGAAATATCATATCCCATCAGCATGACAGCGATAGCAAAACTGAACGAACAGAACAACATCCAGATGGTTCTTTTTATTTTTAAAAACATTAGCATCTCACTCTTATTTTTTATTGGGGACGCACCCCGAGGGTGGGAGCGCCATTTCACTCGAGAATGAGCTATTTGAAGAGAGCATGCGGGTAAGTATAAAGAGTAAAGTGTGCATCCATTTCATGAGTTTTTTTCCCTTTTAAGTAATCACGGTACTCCTACATAATATTTATATATCAATAATATCTTTTTTTTTAAGATTTTTTTGCTATTACCGCCAGACTGTTTAGATATTTTTGCTGCGATCACTGCGCACCCACTACTCTTTCGGATACACAACAAATGCCAGTTTATTGCCATCCGGGTCACGCACATAAGCGGCATAAAAACCTTCTGTATACTGAGGCCGGTAACCTGGCTCTCCTTCCGAGCTACCACCGCAGTTCATAGCTATCTCATAGAGTCGATCCACCTGCTGCGGAGCATTAAACTGAAATGCAGTCATAGTGCCATTGCCGACGCTGGCCTGGTTTCCATCAAAAGGATAACCGACAAAAAACATGGGATAGTTAGAATCATCGGCTTTACCGTATGCTTTGGAAGACTCATCTTTCCAGCATACATCCAGCTGCATTTCAGCGAAGAGCGGATCATAAAATTTCAGGGCTCTCTCAATATCTTTGGTACCAACCATTGTGTAAGCGATCATCAGCAAAACTCCTTCTTAATTTCTGTAAGCAAAAATTCATGGGTTTTCTATATTCTGATGGAAAAAATCCAGCGTGCTTTTAACGGCAGCATTCATGTGACGACGGTGTGGATAAACCAGATACACCGGACTGGGTGGCGGCATGAAATCAGTCAGCAGCTCTGTCATAGTGCCCGCCTGTAGATCCCGGGCCACCTGATATCGAGGCACCATACCGATGCCGACACCTTGCCTCAATGCATTCACAAGTGCCTGAGAGCTATTAACTTTTAAACGTCCGGAAACCGGAATATGTAAGTCACTACCCTGCTCAACAAAATGCCAGTGCGCTCTATCCTGTTGAGCTGCAGGATCCAGACGGCCACCGATGGATGATCTTAAGCCGCTAAGTTACATCACACCTCTGCGGGCAAACGCAGCATAGGAACCATAGTTGGCGAGGTGCCATATTGAATGTTTCCGCAAATTTCAAAACCGTAGCGTTGATACAGTGCAATATTTCTGGGGTTTGAAGATTCAAGATATGCCTCGCTCCCCTCTTTATCGCATTGTTGCAGTGCGTATTTGAGTAATGCAGAACCATGCCCGTTTCCCTGACTGATGGGATCAACGCCTATCAGGGGGAGATACCAATGGGGCTTTGCCGGACGAAAAGAAGCGCTTTTCTCTATAACTTTGAATACGTCTTCTTGCTGCGAATCCGGAACTGTTTCTGCAATAATAGACGCTAGTCGCTCTTCATCCGGGTCTATGCCCGGTGGTAGCCATAACGCAGCCCCTTGTTTGTCGCCAGTAATATAGGCACTGCCCTGTGCAAAGGCTTCGCTTCCAAAGGCGCGTATAAAGCTGGGCATGATAGCAAGATACTGAGCCGCATCGGGCCAGCTCCATCGCGCCATGGGATCGCTGGCAAAGGCCAGGGCTATCGTATGAATAACAGCAGTCTCTTCCTCTGAAGTGGCTGCTCTGATGTCATGATTCAGCATGTTAATCCTGTATATTTTGCTTGTCAGTACTCTATAGACGAATCAGAAGCCTGCCTTTCGACATTCCTCTGTCAGCTATCAGTGACTTGCGCATGAAAGCCAACTGCAATTCGATTCCAGCCGTTAATTTCAATGACCAGCGCTGTTAAATTTGCCAGCTCTTCGTCAGTCAATTGCTCGCTAACATGCTGATAAGTTGCCTCAGCTACTTCTTTAGAGCCGGCAAGTAAGGTCAGACTTTCCGCCCAGCTTAAAGCGGCTTGCTCGCGGACTGAGAACAGCTCGGTTTCCCGCCAGCCCGCTAAAACATCCAGCCGGGTTTGGGCTTCGCCGTCCTCTCTGGCCTCTGCTGCATGCATTTTCATACAAAAAGCGCAGCCATTTAACTGCGAAACTCGCAGCTTTATTAAATGGACCAGTTTAGGTTCTATAACTTGCGCTGCGGCCTCACCTAAATCCAGCAGGCTTTTCAGCAGTTGCGGTTGCAGTTTATACAGTTGTGCCGTTGATAAACGGCTGCCAGATGCAGACATAATAGGTTCTCCTAAGTTCTCACAGAACTCTACTTTAAGCTGCGAGGCTCAGCCTGCCTTGTATAATTGCGACAACTTTCGCTGCCGATACTGGCCCGGACTCTGGCCACAGAACTGGCGAAACTGGCGTACAAAATGAGCCTGGTCGTAATAACCAAGAGAAAAAGCGAGATCCGTTAATCTCTGCTCTGGCCGGGTTCGAATCAGATAACGCGCTCGCTTAAGACGCTGCCATGTATAGAGCTGGCCGGGGGACACGCCGACATGCAGCTGAAACTGACGTTCCAGTGTGCGCCGCCCCACGCCTTTGCTTTTCAAAAAACTACGGATTTCCTGCGGTGCCCTAAGCCCCGCCTCCTGCCAGAACTGAACAGCCCCAGCGACAGGTGCACGCCTTTGCATATGCTGCAGGAAAAAGCTGTCCAATTGCTGGGTATTGAAAGGCCCTTTGTCTGAAACCAACTCACACAATAAAGATAACCATGGTAAACCAGTTAACCCACCCGCCGTTGCTTCCTTCACTTCAGCCATCGACAGCCCGAATAAGGCATAAAAACCACCAGGGGTGAAACGAATTCCCAGACTCTGCTCATCAGGACGCCATAATTGCTGACTATTCACTCTGCTAAGACTGAAATGACATGCCTCTGCCCTGGCATCCTGTAACGGTATAGTCAGAGTCGAACCGCCGTCAGGATACAGCCGATATGACTCTGACTCACCTTGTGGTCGTAATAGGTAGTAGTGCTCAATCCAGGGGCGAAGCGCCGGCGCCGGTCGCCGACTACGCCAGCCCAGTTGGGTTTGCTGTAGCTCACTCAAGCCGAATGCATGAAATGTCATTTGAATACCTCACCCCCCGGGGCCTTCCATATTTACCGCCCTTCCCCACTCATACATTGCCTTGGTATAGATCACTAATGTTAGTTGGTTGTCTTATCGTGAACCAATACACCCAGACAAGAATAGCCACTTGCAGCGGAGCCCGGATAAGTAGATAAACCGGTCCCCATTCATGGCCGCCCATAGGAATATAGTTCAGAGCCGCGTAAATATTCGCCGGGAAAAACAGAATCAGCACCGCCGCCGCTAACCATCCCGCGAGCCGCCTGTAATTTGAAATGAGAAAGCCCAGAGCAATGGTGAACTCTAGCAACCCCGAACCGTACACAAGACCCAAACGCATAGGCACCCAGGACGGTAGCATCTGAACCATAGCCTCGGTTTGCACAAAGTGACCGATGCCGGTAAAGATAAACAACGCACTCAACCCTATCGCGGCTGCGCTTCGGGTATTAAATTCACGATGGCTAGCAGCTGACATCCCCCAGGCCAGCAGGTAGGGGGTCATCATGAGAGCCAGCATAATGATGGGCGTTATCATAGATTAGTATCTCCAATTCATGTACCGATTGCGACTGAGCATGGTGCCTTGTATTACAATAACTACAGCAACCAGACCAGTAACATAAGACTCCACACCAGTTCCTCATGATGCAAGTACCAGAAGGCTGCTAGCAGCCCCGCATAAAGTATGCTTAAAGCGATAGCGACCAGCCCGATAACATAACGTTCCCAACTGATCCTTCGTGGTGAGAGCATCAGCACGAGCCAGGCGGGGATCGTTAATAAACCCGCAGCAGAAAAGAATAATTCAAGTGACATACCATTCCTCATCTAGACACTGTCTAGTTGCGACAAAAGCAAGAATAATTGCTAAACTAGACAGTGTCAAGAATATAGGGAGTCAACTAAATAATGGCCGCAGCTAACAAACCGGGTTACCACCACGGTGATTTGCGAACGAGTTTATTGAAAGCCGCAGAATCCGTTTTACAGGATCGGGGCATGGAGGGCTTTACGCTTCGCGAATGTGCTCGCCGCGCCAATGTTTCGCACGGCGCGCCAGCTCATCATTTCGGTGAGGTGCGCGGGTTAATGTCTGCATTAGCGACTGAGAGCTTCATGCAACTGGATAACTTAATGCAGCACCACAGAAAGGAAGCACCCAGCGACCCTTTTTCTCAGTTACAGGCTGCAGGGCTGGCTTATGTAGAGTACGCGAGTGCTCATCGGGCTCGCTTCCAATTAATGTTTCGCACCGACCGTTTAGACAAAGAAAACGAGAGGTTACAAGAGGCAGGCGAACGGGTTTACGCCCATCTGGACACAACAATGCGACAAGTCAACGAGGATGCAGGAGGAGACGAAAAGCTCCTGGCCGATAAAACAGCCCTTGCCTGGTCACTTGTACATGGTTTTGCTACCTTGCTGCTCGAAAACACCGATTTTGCCGAGCAGGTCCACGCTGACCCAAAAGGGCCTGGCAATATGATGAAACGAATCCTCAGTTTAAGCGGCCTCGCCCTGACCGCTACTTCACCGCCTGAGATTATAAAAAAATAAAACGCGGATCAGCTTATTACTTCATACTTCGAGGCTTATCTTCAGGTTGCCACAGCCCCATCCCGAATCCGTCAGGATCTACAAAATCAGCACTCCACCCACCGGGGGCTTCTTCAACCGGCGTAACTATTGTGACTCCTTTTTCCGAAAGTTCAGCCACTATGTCGTCAATACCACCGTCCGCCAGTTCAAAAACAAGCGCGGGTGTATTGCCGCGTTTGCCTTCCATCTGAAAAAATATAATATCAAGGCCCTCCAGGCTACCTGAGAGCCAGAAGGGATCGGCTCCTCCCTCACGGCTCAAATGAATACCCAGAACGTCCTGATAGAAAGACTCAGTGCGGACAATGTCGGAAACGTAAAAAACCAGGGATACGCGGTGCGGTTTAGGAAGCATTGTGACCTCTTTTTATATGGTAGAAAGCTTATTACTCTCTTGTTGCCGCGCCCGCGGATTTTGTGAGCATCTGACAATAAAAAGATGCCCATCTGGATCGTGACTGGCAAAAACGCCCCCGAGATTACGCAGAAGAGGCCTCAAGGCTTCGCGGATAGCTCCGTAAGAAAGGTTGAGGTTCAGGCTTGTCATATTCTCTGGAATGGCAATGTCACTGCGGGCGAAAGCCTTTCTAATGCCTCGAATACGCTGGCGCAAAGCTGCATCTGAGATAGAAAGAAGATAACTAATCTCAGTACGGGAGTGACCGGAAACAGCCAGAGCCGCCGTCACCCGCAACGCCTTCGGCAAGCTACGCAGAAAAAAAGCAATATCGACAGAAGGTGAAGAAGTCGGAAAATATTCTGCTGCTGAACAATCACTTTGCCAGTGTGTCTCACGAAGCCGACGCCTAAGCGCCGAACGAGCATCAAAGGCAGCACGTCGCTTTATGGCACCCATCATCCAGCGGCGATTTTCAGGTGCAGAAAAATCCAGCCGTCCAGCCGAAATAGCAGCAACCAACACTTCTTGTACAATATCTTCGGCCTCATTTTGCCGTCTCGCATAGCGGCGTGCAGCTTCTAGTAATAGCCTGTACGGTAGCTTCTTAACCATGGATAGCTCACCTTTTAAGTCACCTATGAACCTGACAATGACACAACCCGTTGTTGCTGTCATCACCCAGGTTATCGCGGCAGCAAGATGCAGACTGAGTGCTGCCATCAACAAGGCAAGCGCGCCCCCCAACTCCTGTGCCATCTCTGACATTGCCGACGCAGAACCGGCTTTTTCAGTCGAGCCAGATCTCTACATGCCGGCCATGCCACCCCTGCAATTGATCAACAAACTGAAACACTGGTGGCACGGCCGTCGACGTAAGGGTCAAATCCCATAATCACGCTCGACCCTGGCGATTCTGACGCGAAAATGAGAGTACCACTGCTGATGACCCAGCCGCTGAGCTTCCAGATGTTCCGTATTTTTCTTCCAATTCTTTATGGATTCCAGGTTGTCCCAGTATGAGACCGTAATGCCTAAGTCTTCCTTGACCGATTCAATGCCCAGAAACCCTGGCTGCTGCGCCGCCAGCTCTACCATACGGGTAGCCATATCGTCATAACCCTTGTCACCTGCAGTACGATGACTGCTAAAGATTACAGCGTAATAAGGCGGTTCAGGGGTGGGGGCTATATCTGACATTGAGTCCTCCGGGGATTTAATCCTTAGGCAACTATTCCTGAGGAAACTTATGAACAACCGGGTTTTCTATTACCGTATTGGCTTCGGCGCGCTCGATTATTTTGAGCAATACAGATTGAATCGCTTCATCTTCGCGGGCATCTTTTTCACTGCTAAAGCTTTGTGTTTGCGGTTCAGCACCTTCTTCCGATAAGAAAGTAATAACCACTTCTGTGGCAACCTCAGTAGTGTCACCGAAATAGTCCAAAGACACCTGCGGATAACCTTTAAAACCCCGTTTCACTCGCTTCGAAATACGCTTTTTTGCTTTATCCACATTCATTATTGAATCCTTTGTTTATTCATAATGGCTCCAGAGCTGCAGCACTTTCACCAGAACAGCTTTATTCCGCTTGCCCATGATAACAATTGGCTGATGGGACTCAGCGGTTTCAGCAATCAAGCGATAGGTTTAACTTTCAATCAAACTGTACGCCTTCCTGTACGTACGTCAAGACGGACGCTTTTACCCTGTCTTAGGCGGCACAACTGGGAAGCGTTTCAAAATCACTTTGCATATCATCATCCAATTTGGTGACATCCAGGTTTCTCAGAAATAAGAAAAAGTCTTCCTCATCACTGGTTTTTAAATACAGGTTCAGCCTTGAATCGCCCCAGGAAAAATCATCATCACGACAGGCAGAAACCAGATTCAAATCTATATTGCCAGCACCACCGTCGTGATTTCGACGGTACTCTTTTATCGCTTGCTGAGCGTTATACATGGTAAGTGCGTCTTCTTCTGACAGCTGCATAACTGTGATGCTTTCATTTTCCTTGAGGCCTTTTGTTAAACTATCAGGGAGCCTGTAGTCATCATTAATGATTACGGGAAACTGATGCTTAAAGCTGGTGTCAGGGTCGTCAGTTCGGAAGCTAAAATCTATAACGACATCACCGTCACGCACATTGAGTCCCTCAGGGGTTTTTACCGCAACCAGCAACTGCTGGGGGTCCATCTCCAATGGGTTCAGCCGGACCATTTTAATCATCGTGCCTATTGGAATGCTCGTGCATGCGGTAAGTAGAACCAGTACACCGATTAATAGAACTATTTTATTATTTGTCATCATTAATCCCAATTATAAGGAAGGTCAAAGCCACAACCTGCGATTTATGGGACCCCTGCTTTAACAGGAAGTTGCAATGCCTGGAAATGGCATTTAGGTGTTTATTTGGTCGAAGTCTCACATTCATTTACCAAGAAGGCCGACTAAAATGTATTCAGCTGAAATCATAATTGCAAGGACGCAGTGATGTTAAAATTATCTAAACGCCTTTTTCTCTATTGCCTTATTCATTGCACCTGCACTGTGTTTCCCGTGCAAGCTTCCATGCAGGCCCAGTTAGCACAGGTCTATGAGCAGACAAACGCCAGCCCCGTCAGTGACTATTTAGTCAGTGAAAAATATGACGGTGTACGCGCTATCTGGACCGGCGAACAACTGCTGACCCGCAATGGTAACCAGGTTCCCGCCCCCGAGTGGTTCATTGCGCCCTTACCTGACGTCTGGCTGGATGGTGAGCTCTGGACACAACGGCAGGATTTCGAGGCTTTGAGTTCCATTGTGCGAACCCAGATTCCTGATGATAATGACTGGCGCCAGATCAGTTATATGGTATTTGATATGCCTGATACGCAGCTTCCCTTTGAACAACGCTACAAAAACTACTCAGCCCTGATTAAGCAGATAGATGCTGCGCATATCAAGGCAATAAAGCAGCAGCGTTTTAATTCCCATCATGCCTTAAGCGAGCACCTGCAAGCCCTGGTTGAAGAAGGTGCCGAAGGCCTGATGCTGCATTTAGCCAGCGCCCACCATCGCCCCGGCAGAAACGATGCATTGTTGAAGTTAAAACCTTATTTCGATGCCGAAGCCGAGGTGATTGCGCATTTACCCGGCAGAGGCAAATACACAGATATGCTGGGTGCTTTACGGGTGAGAAATAAGCAAGGAATTGAGTTCTCGGTGGGTACCGGCTTCACCGATGCCGAACGCGCCAATCCCCCACCTATCGGTAGTGTGATTACGTACAAATATCATGGCTACACCAATAACGGCCTGCCACGTTTTGCCAGCTTTCTAAGGATTCGGGACGACCTCGAGTATGAGTGAAGAAAAAATCATTCTGGTAGTTCCAGCATATAAGCGCGAAACTGCCACTCTTCTCGCATAACGTGCAGGATAAAAACCTGCATCTCGTCTTCACGATAAAAAATGCGCAACGGGGACACTATTAACTCTCTGTAGATTGAATCAGGTAGCTCGGGGGGAATACGTCCAGATTGAGGATAATCTTCTAAGCACTCGATTTTTTCAAAAACCGTTTGAATCAAGCTGCGTGCCGCAGCAAAGTTGTCCAGGGCAATGTACTCAGCAACTGCATCCAGATCCTGCAATGCTGGCTCTGTCCAGATTACTTTAGCCATTTGCTCATTTTCTCTCTGGCCTCACTTTGACTGTGTGTATTTCCCTTTAACACAGCCCGCTCTCCCCGTGAAAGCCCTTCCAGCAATTCAAGCCGACGCTGCATAAACTCATAATCCTGAACATCAACAAGATAAGCTGACGGCTGGCCATGCTCGGTAATCAGCACCGGCTCCTTTGAACGATGAAGGTCGTCCAGGATTTTCGTAGCCTGGCGTTTAAGGTTGGTAACCAATTCAACTTTCATGAATTCACCCTGATTCAAATCAACTGTATCACTATAGTATCACTTCAAAAGTTGAGCAACCACGGAGGGGTAAGTAATATATGAACTTGTCAGTCTGAACATTAACGTGCAGGCAATGCATCCAGCGAAAGCAGGATTTCACGTGTGATCAGTTCTCGCTTGGCAAGGTCATCCATTCGGTTGGGGGTGTCTATATTAAGCGCGAAGAAAACCGGGCCGGCTGGCCATTCTACCCAGCCTACCCACCAGCCAATGCTGCCGTCCCAGCCCGTTTTCGCGCGCACAATCCAGTCAGATCCAGCCTCAACAATCATCAGATCTTTAACCAGTCTTTGATGTTCAACAGAGAAAGGCAGCTCATTGCGGTACAGTTGTTTTAAAAAAGAAATCTGTTCATAGGCGGAGATTGCCAGCTCGCCATCAATCCAGTAACTCCCTTCTTCTACTGAGGGATTTGCGTTGCCATAATCAATGCGCTCTAAATACTTTTGCGCAGCTTCAGTGCCAATATCTGCCGCAAACTTCTGATACACCCAGACCGCTGACATGCGCATAGCCGAACGTAAGTCCTGATCGCTGTTATATCCTGAGAAGCTTCGTTCTACGCCATCCCATTCAAATACCTCAAATTCATCCTGCACCACACCTGCATCCAGAGCGAATAAAGTATGGGGAATCTTGTATGTGGAAGCCGGGGAAAGTCGCTGCGACGCTCGATCCTGATCAAACACCTGCACAGTGCCATCGCTATCGCGCTCATCAACAACCACTATAGTGCCCTGAGCATCAAAGCTATCAAATACGCTTTCCCAATCAGAGCGTTCCTCACTCACCGCCGTTGTCGCAAAGGCCACACCCCCTATCAATAATAAGAACAGACTAGTTTTCATGTATTCTCCAAAGGGCAATCGCCCACAACTGAAACATGGCACAGGGATTTCCGGAGGAACTCTCGTCACAAAAAACATTGTAAATAGATGTCTTATTCAACAAAGTTTTTCCGTTCAATGGCGCGGAAAATACCGCCGAGCATTAAGCCCAAACCAACACCACAAATAAGTAAACCAGGAAGGTCCAGTACACCACTAGCGCCCAGGCCTCCCATGAAAAAGCCTAAACCAACGATTGAAATAGTGAAATCCCATGTTTTACCCAGCATTGTTATACCTCCCTATCATCAAGTCGACCAAATGTAAGAGCAAATGCCGAGGAACTCAACGGTTAAGGACTTCACCCAGCCAGCTAAACATATCCTCATCAGCGATTCGCATTAACGAGTGGCCTGCTTCAGGGTAGATCTTCAACTCATACTCATGACCGCTTTCATCCAATGCCGCGGCCAGAAGGTGGGCCTGTTCAACGTCTACACGTTCGTCCTGCTCGCCGTGTAATATCAATACTGGCACCTGAGGCAGTTCATCAGCCCAGTATACGACTGAGCGGTCTTTCATCGCTTGTTCCCGGTTTTCGTCAAAGTCTGGTACCCGGTTCTCATAGACCTCAATCATCTCCGGACGGGTAACTAAAGACTGCTCGTGATCAGCTGCACCCATCTCAAAAACCAGCGCATGAATATCATCCCGCCCCCTGGCCACCTGCATCATTTGCGTGGCACCGCGACTGGAGCCCCACAGCGCAATACGATCATGGTCAACATTATCCATGCCCTGTACGATAGACAAAATTGCCCGCGCATCGTCTACATCAGCACCACCGAATTCATCTTCAGCGCGCAGGTTACTTCCTATAATGGTGTAGCCCTCCCCCACCATTCCCATGTAACGGGCGTAGAGGTTCACAAAGTTAATAGCGCCGAAGCTACCATTGCCGCCGCGGTGAAAAACCAGTACCGGGGTGTCCTCATAGCTATTAGCTGGCCGCACCATGAACCCTGGTACTTCGACACCGTCGACGTCGTAGGTAAAGCGCAGACATTCTGTCTGACTTTGCCGCGCGGCAAAAAAGCGGTCACTGAAAAGTCTATCGAAATTCTGGTTC
Source organism: Aliidiomarina minuta (assembly GCF_003987145.1). Taxonomy (NCBI): domain Bacteria; kingdom Pseudomonadati; phylum Pseudomonadota; class Gammaproteobacteria; order Alteromonadales; family Idiomarinaceae; genus Aliidiomarina; species Aliidiomarina minuta. The sequence continues at coordinate 1,576,520 of NZ_PIPL01000001.1, forward strand.
CATGGTGTGAAGCTGGTTTCCGCAGCTACCGTGCGCAAGACCTCCGCATCATCAAAAGGAGGCGCAAAGCAATCCTGCTGGCTGCTAATGCCCTCGTAACTGCTAAAGAATTGCGGTGAATCTTCAGCCTGCACAGAAGAAACTGATGCTGCAACGAATGCAAGCGACATAAAAGGCACTGCAAGGTGAGAAAGTTTAAGCATAATGAACATCCTTTTATCTTAGTTTTAAGTTATCAGGGGTTTGCATACTAGCGCTCACATAGCCTTCTGCAATCAACTCAGCGACAAACTTTCGGGACACTAACTTATCTGAATCAATCCGCACCGGAAGTGAACCGGTATGGATATCAAACAGGGTTAACAAGTAATTTTCTTTCTTCATTTAGCAAGTTCTTTGGTTCTACGCATGTGTACGCCGATGCGCCAGTAAAAGAGAACCCCATAAATACCGAGCCCCAACAATCCGTAGGTTACGGGAAAATCAGCGCGTACATCCGAATCAGTAGCTCCTTCATAAAAGACACCGGCAAGCGCAAGCAACAACATTAATGCGAAAAACTTAACTTCCATAACCCAGGCAATCGCAAAAAAACGGGTAAAGAAGTTTTCACCTTCGTAGCCACCATTGCCGTGACGCACGTAAAACAGTCCGCCAATGGTGATAACAACCCAAACTATAAGTATCCAGCTATCTGGCTTGTATTCTTCACTAGATGGAATCAGAAGCACACTTAACCAAAGGGCATGCGCAATAAAGTACTTAAATGCATTACGCTCTGATATCTTGCCCGTTGCTAATTCTTCTCTGACATTTTTAATATTCCAAAAATACATTCTGACTCCTGATTTTGGGGCATGCAGATGCTGAATCAGGAAAGAGTCAATGAAGTTATACGCTCTAGTCCTTTAAAGCAGGGGCATGCAGATTGTAATTTTTAGGCCTTTTTAAAAGATTATAAGGTTGAATTCAGCATTACAACCCCGAACGCTGAAGCGGAAAGTCAGGCCTAATCATTCAGTATTATTGAATCGGAATGGCGACTCGCGCGAGAAACCCATTTCTTTGTCGTGAGAACGAAACAGCAACTGTCGACACCTTGCCCGTCACACGGTTCTCATCAACGAATCCCCAGGCACGGGAATCCACACTATTGTTGCGAAAGTCGCCCATTACAAAAAGCTTGCCTTCGGGAACAACAAGGGTTCTTCCGAAGTAAGGAATGCTTCTATTCCTGTTTACTTTAAAGGCGTGAGGACTCCCTAACAGATCTTCGATACCAAGCAGAATGTCTTCACTTGATTCAGTAACCGACTGTTCCATCCGAAGGCCATTTATATAAATGGCATTACCTTCTATGTGCAAGGTATCACCAGGAACGCCGATGACCCGCTTCACATGGAGAATGTCTTCATGAGGCGGAATGAAGGTAATAATATCGCCCCGCTCAGGATGCTTCCATGTGAAAAGCCGTTTATTGAAAAAAGGCAGCGAGGGTCCAAAGCTGGTTTTATTAATCCAGAGCACATCTCCCGGAAGGATCGTAGGCTCCATTGAGCTTGTAGGAACGTGCGACCAGTCAGCGTAGGCCGTGCGAAAAAACATCATCAGGAGAATTAAGACGAGAAGTGACTTATACCCCTTAAAAAATAGTTTTATCTTGTGCATGTATATCACTCCTCATCAAGGGGTAGCGTAAGTTTACGACCACCTGACAAACTTATAATACGTCAATCAGTCGACGTCTCAGCAACCGACTGTATTGGCTCATTAACACGCAGTTCGTGAATAAAATCAAGATCACTGGTTATAACACCAACCCCCAGTAGCAACTCGACCATCTGCTCAGACAAAGAATTGATATCAATCGCCGGGCTGGTAATGTCGTTATGTTTCTTGATGGTTTCTTCCTTGAGTATGGAGAGTTACTGCCATCAGTTCCTGCAGCGAGTTAGCGAAAGAATTCTGCTAAAACTTAAGCGCCAAGCAATGGGCGGTGTTTCAGGCTATGGTACTTTAACGCCATTTGCAGGCAATGACTAAGCGGTCCTGCTTCGATATTAGCCCCTAAAGGAATAAGGATGGCTCGTTTTCCCTCATATTCGAATTCATCCGGGTATATCTCTTTGAAGGTTTCAATCAATGTAGTCTGGCAATGGAAAAATACCTTTATGACATGCGGATCTTTTGTTTTCCAGTCGATTCGAATCGTCGTGCCACCTTTGACAAGATAGCTCGCTTCCCCCCACTTGAGACTTTCTTCAACAGCGCCCAAAGTGTTTTCTTCAGCGATAGTAAAAATAAGGCGACGAACAGCCTCGAGCTGCCTTTGTGCCTCTATAGGGTGGGTAGCAAATTTAGTCTGTATTTCAGGCTTCACACTGCCTCCGGTTTCCAGTACCGAGTTATCAACCCGATAATGCCCTCGTGTATTGAGCCAATCAAGCACTTCCGCTAAACGCCAGATCGAAGCATAAGCTTTCATATCGCCTGTAATGAAAAATTCATACGCTTCTGGTAATCTCGAACTCCTGTTATTTTGTTTTTTACTGAGTGCTGTTGTCGTTATGAGTCAATTGTTTTTTTTCGGTCCGCTCCAGATGCCCTATTCCCGCAAGCTTATCAGCACTCTTGTGCTCAGTACTCTGGCGTTTACCGGTATCAGTGCCTGTAGCCCGTCCGGTGAAACTGAGACAACCGCGAGTGAATCCGCCCCCGTTGCACCGGAGCAGCGTCGCGCCTTATTGGTCAGTATTGATTCACTGAACGAAGCTATTTTAAAACAGAATCTGACCCGCAACGAGGCCCCCAACTTTTATCAGTTGTTTGCACAAGGTGCCTGTACCGAGTATGCCCAGGCCGCATTTCCATCGGTCACCGCGGCAGGTCATTCGGCCATCTGGACAGGTGCCTATGGTAATGTCACTCAGGTTACCGGCAATACCTCGCACCGTTTACCGCGCGACCAAGGCACCGTCATGAACCTGACTTCGGGCTTTGACAGCGACAACGCCGCGGCTGAACCGATTTGGGTAACCGCGGCTTTAAACAACCGCTCAGCAGGTGGCCACCATGTGACTCAAGCGCCAAACGTACCGGGTTTCCCGGCACGGGTCGGTGAGCCGGACGAGCAGGCTTTGGCCGATCAAGCACGCATTGCATCCGCCTATGAGCAGGACAACCTGACCGTAATGAACGGTTATAATATTCAGGTTAATTTCGACAGCGCGTTAAGCGCCGATGATGTCGAGTGGTTGGATGACGCGGAATGGCAAAACCTGAGTGCGCTGGATATCGACTTTAATAACGCCGAAGTGTCGCCCCGTTACTTTCAGTGGGAAAACCGGGCCGGTGCTTTTTATGGCGTATTCTACGGTAAAAACCAGTACGACCGCGTGGCGGTAAACACACGGCCGGATGGCGAAGGCGCTATCATCGCCGTGGCTCACCCTGTAGAAGATAGTTCACCTGAAGGTCGCACCCTGGCGCGTTTTTTCTCTGAACCGCTCACCGTTGCAACCGAAAAAGGCAATACCTTTCTTCGCTTGCGACTCTTTGACGCCGCAGAAGATGGCTCTGATTTTCTACTCTATCACCCCGCCATGCATGTGACGGATATCAACCACGCCGAGAAGCGTGATCGTTATGATGAACAAGTCCGGGGCTGGTTCGGCAACGCTTCATCCCGTCTTTACAGTCGCGGTGGTTTAGGCACCCCCTTATTTGAGGACGGCGATGGCACGGCCGAAGCGCGTTATCTGGAAACCGCTGAACTGTCGACTCGTATCTTCAATAAAGGCTCTTCTTTCTTCTGGAACGAGTTAGGCGTTGATCTGCTTGTGGATTATTTTCCTCTGGGCGATGCTATCGATCATACCCTCAGCGGCTACTTTGCCAAAGAATCACCAGCGTACAACGAAGAGCACGCTACCCGCGCCCATGAGTTACGCAATCGCACCTGGCAGCTTGTCGATATGCGCTTAGGCCATTTAATGGCCTTGACGCAAGGCCCTGAAAGCGCTCTTTTTGTAGCCGGTGACCATGGCATGCGCCCCAGTTGGCGTGAATTTTTGCCTAATGTATTGTTACAGAAAGCAGGACTGCAAGTACTGGATAGCAATGGCATGGTCGATCTCTCACAATCTCTTGCGGTGTCACCCAATGCCTACTGGATAACGGTGAACACCACTGAGTGGCGTCACGGCATTGTTGCAGAAGAAGACAAAGATGACGTTATCGCACGCATCGTTGAGGCGCTTGAGAATCTGACAGACGACAACGGCGAGCCGGTCATTAAACGTGTTTATATTGCTGATGAGCATCCCGAGCTAGGATTGGGCGGTGCTGCTGGGGGAGATGTATACTGGGAAACGGTTCGCGGTTACAGTCCGAGCCGCCAAATGAGAGCCGATTCGCCAGTGAACACCGACGCCCGCATATTTGCAGGACACTCGCATGCATCTACCAGCCCCGATATGTACACCGCAACCTGCGCGTTTGGCCAACACTTTCCGGCTCGGCGTATTCCAGCATCACAGCTAATTGATATAGCGCCAACCATCTCTGACTATCTGCAAATCCCAGCACCGATTCATGCCCGTGGCCGCTCGCTGTACCCTGAACTGACCGCTAGCGAGGATCAGCGGGATGAATAATAACTTTTGGGGCGGGCGCAACACCCATTTTATACACATTCCACTGACGGTCCGTCGGTGGAAGTTCGTCCTCACAGGTAATTTCATAGGCTAAGTGCCCGTCCAGGCGACAAATTCGCCAGGATTTGAATCCGATTGAATAGGATATCGCCGGACTTCTGGCGGCTTTACCGTCGGCACGATCCCAGGCCATCTTGCCGTTCCAGTAACCAGGACTCGACATCACATTGGCATCTGATTTAGTCGGCGGAGCCTCAGAAGGCACATAAAGACCATCGCACTCAGGTAAACCAGAGCCGGAGACTTCAAGGAATAAGGTGTTCGGTGGAAGGTTTTCTGTATCTGTCATTTAGTTATTCTCACTAGGTTAAGTTTTATTCTTCAAATTCTTCGCCTCCCACAATACCTTTACCGGAGCAGAAAGTCTTTCAGGGCGGCGCGGTGTGGCTTCGGCAAAAGCTTCCTGTAGCTTTTTCATGTCAGCTTCAAGGTCATCGGAAGGCTGCAGAATAATGGGAAAGGTCAGCTGTTTTTTACCGTAATCAGCCACAGCCAGTACTATGGGCACATCAGCTTGACGTGCAATGCGGTGAAAACCGGTTTTCCACTTTTTGGCGTTTTTGCGTGTTCCCTCGGGGGTGGCCACAATAGCCATATGATCGTTGTTATTGAATTGCTCAACCATTTGCCCCACGGTACCACCGGGTTGCGAGCGGTCTACCGGGATAGCTCCGAGTTTACGCAACAACCAGCCAAGGGGCCCTTTGAACAGGTTATGCTTAATCATAAAGCGGGCATCAAGTCCCAGCGCAATGCCGCAGACCAGCCCCAGGATACCGTCCCAGTTCGATGTATGCGGCCCGGCGACTACCATGGCTTTTGGAATATCGGGAAAAGGTTCTATGCGCCAGCCCACCATGCGCAACACCCGTAAAGCAATGCGTTGCATCAGCGAAGCTTTGCCATGAATCTTATTGGAGTTTTTGTTTTCTGGCATCTTTGGCTATCCATTCAAAACAATAAAACGAGCTTTGATTATATCAAAGAAAAATAGATTGTTTTCTGCGCGCATAGTTATGCCGCGTTTAACGGTTTAATACGTTCAACGTCGTCCTTAACCACTTGAGACGCTGCCCAAAGATCGACAGCCCGCTGAGCATTCAGCCAGAATTCCGGAGAGTTACCGAACAAACGGGCAAGCCGGAGCGCCATTTCAGGGCTCACAGCACGGCGCTCACGCAACAGTTCATTAATAGACTGGCGCGAAACACCCAGAGACTTAGCCAGTCCTGCCACCGTCAGTTCATAATCCGGCATAAAGTCCTCTCTTAGCATCTCGCCAGGATGAGTCGGCTTACGCTGCATGCCTGCCGTGTTAAGAATCGCCATACTTATTTCCTCCTCAGTGGTAGTCACACACTTCGACCTCGTACGCATCACCACCTTCAAAGCGAAAGCATATGCGCCACTGATCATTAATTGAAATCGCATGCTGCCCTTGCCTGTCTCCATACAGTGGATGCAGGCGATTGCCGGGCGGCACTTTCAAATCCTCCAACTGCTCAGCCAGATTCACATATTCCAGCTTTCTGGCAGCTCTCGGAGCAACATCCGCGGGAAATTTCTTTGATTTGCCTTTGGAGTAAAGCCCTTGAGCCCGTTTATCAGCGAAGGATTTAATCATACAACAAGTGTAATCCGTCACGTGACACAGATCAATAAATCCATAATGTCTCGCTACACTTCCAAACCGAAAAACCACTTTGTTCTAGCCAATTAGTGTCCGCGGGCATCCTAAACACCTCCTAAAAATCAATAAATCATTTTAAATCAATGGAATAAATATTGGCATTAAAGGTGCGAAGTGGTAATTGAGCGAGTTTATATCGCCGATGAGCATCCCGAACTAGGCCTGGGCGGTGCAGCAGGTGGTGATGTGTATTGAGAAACGGCGAGCGTCGTGATTGATTCAAATCAGCCTGTTGCCTTGCGCCCGACTTCTGACACAGAGCTCCACGGGCGAATGTTCTCCAGCTCCTCTTTCAGAACGTCTTCCGTAACCTCAGTGTCAAAGGCAGCCTGAGCCCGCAGCCAATAACCATTAGACAAGCCAAAGAAGCGACAAAGTCGCAGGTCCGTATCTGCTGTTATCGTGCGCTTCCCAGCAATAATCTGACCTATTCTTTGGGCTGGCACGTCAATTTCCTTAGCCAGGCGATATTGAGAAATACGCATCGGCTCAAGAAACTCTTCCTTTAGTAACTCACCTGGCGTTACCGGATCAATATTGCGCATGAGTTACCTCCTAATGATAATCAATAATTTCGACATCTTCCGCACCACTTTTGGTCCAGCGGAAGCAGACCCGGAATTGCAGTAACTTAGTTACACCAATAATAGCCTAAGCACTCAACAATTCCATATCACGGTTGTCCTTTAGTGGATGTCGGAGTGATTCCTTGGCAAGGTTCACTTTTAGCGCGACCCGCGCAACTTCCAAACCGAAAATAATCTGAGGTGCTGGAAGCAACCTTACGCTTCGTGCCAGACAATTAGTGTCCGTACGTTCTCAACGGACACTAAAGGTGTCCGCGGACACCCTAAACCCCTTCTGAAAATCAATAAAACCCTTTTAAATCAATAATATAAAAACTGGCACTAAAGGTGCAGTGTAAGCTATGTAACCATCCACATTGCATCGTCAGGATAAGAGCACATGATCCAGGGAACCAACCAGCAAGACCATCTGATTCAGCGCCCAGCTAAAAGCGTGCTGCGTCGCTTGCTCCCTGTCGTTACCATCGCCAGCACTTTGCTTGTGTTGGCAGTCATCGTTTTTCAATCACTCGGCGAAGGTGCCAGTCTGGTGTTGCCGCGTAATCAAATGCAATTCGCCACGGTGCAACGAGGTGATTTAGTGCGGGATATTTCAGTACAGGGCCGAATTGTCGCTGCAAATGCCCCTACCCTCTACAGCCAGGAAATCGGTCACGTGCAACTGTTTAAACAGCCCGGTGAAGCCGTTATTCAAGGCGATCTGCTGGCGACCATCACCAGCCCGTCACTACAAAATGATTTGCAGCAGCAGGAAGCCGTGCTGGCCAGTATGCAAAGCGAAGCTGAACGTGCCGAGCTAGCAGCGCGTGATCAACAACTGGATATGGAGCAGGTGATGAATGCGGCTCAGGTCAATTTACTGGCCGCCCGACGTGAAATGGAACGCGCCAGCCAATCAATTGAGTTTGGTGTGATTCGGCAACTGGATTTTGATGTCGCCGAAGACAACCTGGCAACTTCCGAGCTGGCGTTTGACCATGCCAGGCGCAAGGTAGAGCTGGCCCGCGATATGCTCAGCTTCGAGCAAAGCTCACGCATTCAGTCGATTCATCGCCAGCAATTAATAGTAGATGAGCTAAAGCGAAAGGTGATTGCACTCAATATTACCGCGCCCGTGACTGGACAGCTAGGTAACTGGCTCGTCGAACAACAAAGCCATGTGTTACCTGGGCAAGCCCTGCTGACCGTTATCGATTTAAGCCAGTATGAGGCTGAACTTGCGGTGCCAGAAAGTTACGCCCGCGATTTGATGGCTGGTCAACACGTTGAGGTGCAGCTTGGCAATCAGCGGCTACGCGGTGCCATCAGTTACATTGCTCCAGAAGTGCGCGATAACCAGGTGAGCGCGAGAGTGCGTTTCACTGAGGCTGACAGCAGCCAGTTACGCCAAAGTCAACGCCTGACCGCGCGCGTGATCTTAGAGCATAAGGCCGACGTGCTGATGGTAACTCGCGGCGACTTTGTCAGCTCAGGGGGTGGTCGCCAAGCGTATCAGGTTATCGATAACCAGGCCGTGCGCAAACAGGTCGAACTTGGCGCCCTGTCCGTGCAATGGGTAGAGATACTCGATGGCGCTACAGAAGGCGAACAATGGGTCATTTCAAACCTCAGCGATTTTAAAAATCAAGACCGGGTAAATCTGAACTAACAACACATAAATTTATACCAATGAACACAGGGAACAACCAATGATCACGCTAACCAACTTAAGCAAAATTTTCCGCACTGAATTGATTGAAACCCATGCTTTGCGGGAAGTCAGTTTGCACGTCAATGAAGGTGAGTTTGTAGCTCTCACCGGACCATCAGGCTCGGGGAAATCTACCCTACTGAATATCCTTGGCACTCTGGAGAGCTTTGACAGCGGTGATTATTTGTTAGATGGCAAGTCAGTTAAAGGCTTGTCAGATGCGGCGCTGTCCAAACTGCGCAATGAAAAAATCGGCTTTATCTTTCAGAGCTTTAACTTAATTAAAGACTTCAGTATTTACGACAACATTGAGCTGCCGTTGCGTTACCGCGGTTTAAAAGCCGCCGAGCGCAAGCAACGCATTGAGCAGGCACTAGAGCTGGTAGGACTGCATGCTCGACGCGATTACCTGCCAGGCCAACTCTCCGGTGGGCAACAGCAGCGCGTAGCCATTGCCCGCGCGATTGCAGGCCAGCCCCGTATTCTGTTAGCAGATGAGCCCACCGGTAACCTTGATTCCTTAATGGCACGCCAGGTAATGGAATTACTTGAGCAAATCAACCAGCAAGGCTGCACCATTTTAATGGTCACTCATGACCCGGACCAGGCTCGCCGTGCGGGCCGCAATATTCAAATCGTCGACGGTCAGCTTCATGACAGCACCATGTATGAACCGCTGGCAATGCACAACGCATAAAGGACACACCATGGAACAGTTTATCTACTACCTCAAAGTGAGTCTGCTTAGTATCAAGCGAGCACCGTTGCCTTATGCGCTGACGTTGCTGGTACTCAGCACCGGGCTTGGTGTGTTCTTTAGTAACGCTACGGTTTATTACTGGCTCAATAACGACCCCTTACCAGCAAAAAGTGCCCAGTTGTTTTTTCCACGCATCAACTCGGTGCAGTCATGTGATACCTGTCTGGAGCCCTTAAAGATGGTCAGTTATCAGGACATACAGTTACTCAGCAACAACGACATTGCTATCGCTCAGGCGGCAATGTTCAGTAGTTCGGCCTACGCGCGATTGCCCGATCAGCAAGGAACCTCACCCACCAGTGTCAGCTTGCGTGTTACCCAAAAAGACTTCTTTCAGTTATTTGAGGTGCCTTTTTTGCACGGTGAACCCTGGCCAGATAACGAGGCGCGGAATGAAATCATCGTCTCCCGAGACACCGCGCTGAAGTTTTTTGGCCGTACCGACGTGCTCGGTGAGCAGCTGCAACTCGAAGAATCCCTGTTCACCGTAGCCGGCGTGCTGGATGACTGGCAGATGCTACCGCGCTTATATGACGTTAACACCTCGGGTGCCATGGTAAGTGTCGAGGATATCTACCTGCCCTTCGAGACTGCTTATGATTTAGGCTTCACCTCAAACACCCAGACCATGTGGTTTGATGATCGTGATTACCATGGCGACTTTGCGCTGCATGCTCGTGAAGGGCAATACTATATGGCGCAATTTTGGGTGCAGCTTGAGGGTGCTGAGCAACAACAGGCGTACCGGCACTTTATGGACAACCTGGTGACCAGTGAACAAGAAGCGGGCCGCCACCCACGGCCCAAGGCCAATCGCCTGGACAACATGCTGGATATCGTGGATGCATTCGATGCCCGCAATCGCCAGTCGGATGCCTTTGCTCTGGTATCTCTTTTGTTCTTGCTGGTCTGTTTGCTCAACGCCAGTCACCTGTCAGTGAACCGCTATCTGTCCGGTCAATATGAGTTCAGCCTGCGCCGTGCGCTTGGCGCTAGCCGTATGCAGCTCAAGCAACAATTGCTGGTCGATGTGCTGGTCAACACCGCTTTAGCTTTTGGGTTGTCCTTAGCCATTGCCTCGCTATTTCTGGGTCTCATTACCCATCTGCTACCCACCATGTCGGTGTTGAGCAGCTGGCAGCCTCGACTGCTACTTACCATGCTGGGCATTGCTTTTCTCTGCTGCTATCTGGTGACACTCTATCCTGCAATACGCGCTTCATTCAGTCCGTTAAACCAGCAACTCAAATAAGGACGCTACCATGAGCATCTCGCTGTTAATCAAATCATTGCTGCGACGCAAGATCATTACCCTGCTATTACTGATCCAAATAGCCTTTACCCTCGCCCTGGTGGCGAACAGTTTCGTGTTAGCGCAGCAGGCGCAACAATTAATTACGCAACCAACAGGGCTGGACCTGCACAATACGCTGGCGTTGCAACTGAAACCAACCACCGCAACGCTGCGCCAACAACCCGCGCTAGGTGAACTCTTGGGACGACAGCAACGTGCGATAGCGGATCTACCAGGCGTTATCAGCGTTGGCTGGAGCAACCAGCCTCCTCTGGTGTGGGGCGGCAATAGAGTGAGCGTATCTATCCCCGACCAGCAGGAAACCTCCAACAGAGACTTTATACCTTTACAGCTGTCATCGGTATCAGGGATGGACGCCCTGTCACTGCAACTGCTCAGAGGCCTTTGGTTTGAAGACACCGATCTGGATACGCGTGCCGTGGTACTCACTCAATCTATAGCGCAAGAGCTATTTGGTGAGGAGGTGGCTGTTGGTCAGTTAATTAATCACGGCACCGTCATCGGCGTGGTTGGGGATGTACTGCTACATCGCTCCTCAAGCAACCCATACCACGGCATGTTTATGCATCGGAGTCTCGACTCGGTCGATTGGGGCTATGCGCTCATGATCAAGACCCAGCCAGGACAACTCGAACAGGTTCGCCAGCAACTGCCCGATCTGCTGCGTAGTATCGAGCCTGAAACATACATATTGCGCCTCAACAGCCTGGCTGAAATGCGCAATGAGCTTTACCACGAAGAGCGTGGCATGGCCATTTTGCTGTCGGTGCTGAGTGGTTTGATGTTATTGGTCTCGTTGATTTCCGCCTATAGTCACGCGCTGTTCCATGGCTTACAGCAACAAAATGAAATTGGTATCAAGCGAGCTTTGGGTGCCAACAAACAGCGCATCTTGTTTGATGTGTTCAGCGAAAGCTGGTTAACCACCGGTCTCGGAGCGGTACTCGGAATCATAGCCAGCTACCTGTTACATCAGCAACTTGCTACCGTAATTTCGTTGCCCGCTTTGCCCCTGTGGGTACCATTAGCTACAGCCTCGGTGTTACTACTTTGTGTCACTATCGCCACATGGTATCCTGCAGCTATTGCCACCCGGGTATCTCCGGCCACCGCTACCAAAGCCTTATAACCTATGCTGAACATTTTGGTTATTGATGACAACCCAGCTATTTGCCAGGCGCTGCAAACACTCTTTGCACTGCAGGGTTATCAGGTGTCTTGTGCCACAGAACCCGCACAGGCCTGGCAGCTACTGGCGGAGCAACCTATTGATTTAATTCTGCAGGATATGAATTTTTCGGCTGGTGAAATGCAGGGCACCCAGGGCAAAACTTTGTTTTACCAGCTACGGGAGCAGTACCCGGCTCTTCCCATTGTACTGATGACCGCCTGGACCCAACTCGATATGGTGGTCGAACTGGTCAAAGCTGGCGCCACGGATTATATCGCCAAGCCATGGGACGATCAGCGTTTATTGCTCACGGTCGCCAATGCCCTGAAATTAAAGCAACTGACTGAACAACAACAGCGCCGGGAACATGAGCAACAAGCCGCTTTTGCCGGTAAAGATCTCTGTGGCCTGGTGTTTGCCAGCAGCCAGATGCAGCAATTACTGCAAATGACGCTGCAACTGGCGCCAGCGAATGCTGCGGTATTGATCACCGGGCCCAATGGCGCTGGTAAAGAAGGCATCGCCAATGTACTACACGCCAATTCCCCACGCCAAACTAAACCCTTTATCAAGGTCAACATGGGCGCCCTGCCAGCCGACTTAATGGAAGCTGAACTATTTGGCGCAGAAGCCGGCGCCTACAGTGGCGCCAACAAAACCCGCATCGGACGTTTTGAAGCCGCCGACGGTGGCAGCTTATTTTTGGATGAAATCGGTAATTTGTCGTTATCGGGCCAGGCCAAGCTGCTGCGGGTTTTACAAACCGGTGAATATGAACGCTTAGGTTCCAGCACCACTCGCCGCGTCGATGTCCGCCTGATTAGCGCCACCAATACCGATTTAACGACCGCCATTGCACAGGGCGCATTCCGCCAGGATTTATACTACCGTGTGAATGTGGTGCAACTGGCCCTGCCCGCTTTAGCCGAGCGGCCAGATGATATTATGCCGCTTGCCCGTTATTTTCTTGGCGGCCAAAAAAGCCTCACTAAGGATGCTGAGCAACTACTGCTCAACTACCACTGGCCTGGCAATGTGCGCGAGTTGCAGAATGCGTGTCAAAGGGCGCTTCTGCTCAGCAAAAGCAACGACATTCACGAAGCCGATTTAGGACTTCCCATGAGTGCAACTGCCGGCAAGCGTGTACTGGATGATATTGACCGCGAGCGCATCGACCAGGCCTTGCTACAGGCTGGAGGCGTTATTTCACGCGCTGCTAAGCAACTTGGTATCAGCCGTCAGGCGCTCTACCGACGCATGGAGTTTTACGGTATTGAAACGCCTTAAACTATCCCCAGCTCAATTCAAATTGGGCACGAATCACCGACTCAACCTGCTGTGTCTGTTGCTGACTCTGCTCGCATTGATATTACAGTTTGCTTATATGGGTAGCGCACCTGCAGCCAGCGCAATCATTGTCACCGCTGGTTTACTGTTGGCGCTGTTACTGCACTGGATGCTGCGGCCTTTGATGACAGAAATACAGGCCCTCAACCTGCATGCGCAAAACCTGCAGGACGGCAGCTTTAATACCAGTGCCAATCAACTCAGAATACGAGAACTCAGCAGTCTCGCCGAAAGCCTGCAAAGAATGTCAGCGCAGCTTCGGACTGAGCGTGCCAGTCTCTATCAACGCGAACTGCTATTGGATACTGTATTGCAAAGCAGTCCGCTGGCTTTGCTGCTGACCGACAGCAACGACACCCTGATCATGAGTAACCCCGCGGCACGCCAGCTATTAGCTGCGGAAGGGCCCATTGATGGCGGCAAGCTGACAGCCACCGCGAAACAGGTTCCGGTTCTTGCTGATGCTATAAACAGCAAGCAACAAGGCTTGCTGCGTTTACCCGATCAGAGTGTCTGGCACTTATCGGTCAATCAATTCAAGCTGAATGATAATGAGCATTGGCTGTATTTACTGAAGCCACTAACCCGCGAGATCCAACGGGAAGAACTAACCGCCTGGAAGAAGCTACTGCGGGTGATCGGCCACGAACTGAATAATTCGTTGGCACCTTTGTCCTCGTTAGCCTACTCAGGCCAACAACGGGCTCAGCAATTGCAGCAGGCAGAACTGGCCAGTCTGTTTGAAACCATCAGTGCACGCACCGCGGATATCAATCAATTTGTACAGGCCTATATTCACTTTGCCAAACTACCACCGCCGCAAATGAAAGAAGTGAACTGGCCCAGGTTGATCAATCAACTGCAGAATTTATACGACTTTGAATTGCTTGGCGATTTACCACAGCGCCCCTGGCAAGCAGACCCCGCCCAACTGTACCAGGTGCTGTTGAACCTGCTAAAAAATGCCCATGAAAGTGGTTCAAAGCCAGAGCAAATCTGCCTTCAGATCGCCGAACACAATCAGCAACTCGAGATCACTTTGCAAGATGGTGGCGAAGGTATGAGTGAGCAACAACTTCAGCACGCACTCATACCTTTCTACAGCACGAAAAAGACAGGTTCAGGCATTGGCTTAACCCTCTGTCGCGATATCATAGAAGCACATGGTGGTAGCATCAACTTACGCAATCAACCCACTGGATTGGAAGTCAAACTGATGCTGCCCCAGCAATAAGCAAGGCCACGCAAAGCATATCTGGTCTCAAGCGCTCAATAACTCCACCTCACGATCATCCGTTAGCGGATGGCGGATTGATTCCTTGGCAAGATTTACTTTTAGCGCGACCCGCGCAACTTCCAGTACTGAGTTATCAAACTTATAAGTGCCCCGTGTATTAAACCAATCAAGCACTTCTGCTAAATGCCAGATTGAAGCATGACCTTCGTGAACAGGTGCAGGAAAGGTTGCACGGTGGGTGAGCATAAGCTTTCGCATCGCCTGACGAGAAATACCTATGAGGTCCGCCACATCCGTTAAACCAACCAGGTCTGGCGAAGCTTCGATTAAACGAGCGCCAGGCATCATATTTTTAATATCTATCAAAGCAGAGCGTACCGCCATTTCAGCGCTGTTCGCTTCACGGGAAAATTCTAGTGCCAGGCGACCTGGCTGCCCTATCCCAATGAGGGCATCGTCGCAGCCACCCGCGCCCAGACGCTCCACCAAAGCGTCCAGATCACTATACTGTTCATCCAGCTGATATTTCAGTGTGAAAATATATTCCATAACTCAATCCTCAGGCTCATTCCTACGGCTGTGGGTAGAGCATTTATTTACCACTCTGTTCAGAGCCCGTGCATGACTAACGGCGTTCCTCGGTGTACTCCACACGCTCGTAATACAAAATTCACCGCAACGACACTCATCGTCATTATAGGGGCAGTAAATTTTCCCCCAGGCATGAGCACCACCAACCTCAACTCGCCAGCCCTTACTCTCAGCATGTTGGAGCGCAGCTTCAACTTCCTTTTTAGGATGTGGCGGACGACTCATTCCTTGTCTCCAGTATGGATACACCACCCGAGGTTGTCAATTGACAACTATGGCAGATAAAATCTGAATGATATAGAGAATACAAAAAGTTTCTGGGAATGCTAATCAGCTATCACTTACTTTGTCATTTTCACTCTTTCAGAATCCGTTCCGCTACTACACTTCCAAACCAAAAAACAATCTGAGGTACTGGAAGAAACCAGGTTTAGCGTAGCGCAGTAAGGGTTCTCTCTCGACTTTTCTGCCATGCAGATAAATAGTCTCCACCTGGGTGGACAGGCTTAGGTCCTCAAAAATATGCTCTGAATGCAGTGTGAAGTGGGCCGGTTTTCCTGCTTCAAGGCCCCAGTCTAAGTCCAGGAAGTTATAGGCTTTGTGGGTGGCCCCAAAGAAGATATCCCAGGGCGACATGCCCAGTTCCTGCAAAAAATACATTTCGCGGTGAAAGCCTATCCCCTGGAACATGGCTAAGTTGCCCGAGTCGGAACCTACCAGTATCTCAACCCCGGCTTGATCCAAGGCAATCATTGACTCGCGCATGTTCGCTAACGCATCGTTTTCTTTTAATCCGGCAAGCCAGTCATAGACATTCTGATGTCGCTCTGTGACCGGGTAGTCTCTAAGTAATTTTGCCTTCACCAGCTCATCTGTCATAGGGATGGCCAATACCGACGCCGCTAAGTCAGCTTCACTGGGTTCATGCAAACGAATGACTTCGGGTACACCGCCGGCAGTAGGTATGATCACAGTGCCATTTTCCAGCATCACCTGAGGGATATCCTCTGGCATAGGTTCCCGTGGCAGATGGGTGACTGCATCGGCACCCAGCCTGGCTGCGGTTCTGACATCGCCCCATGTCCCAATATGCACCACGGAATTTATATTCAAACGTCTGGCTTCGTTCAAGAAAGCTTCAAAGGTTGCTTCATCCACCGTTGGCGCTCTTCCCGCGTTATCAAATACAATTTTAACTACATCGGGTTTTGCATGGCGCAGATCTCTGAGTTCATTCACCGCTTCTTCAGGGGTACTGATCAACCGCGTGCCACCAAAATCACAGTGACCTGTTGGAACGGTAAAACAAGGCCCGGCGGCAAAGACATAGGCCTCATTGCGCTCGTCCGGAAAGCCTTCATTCCGATACCCGAAAATATCATCTTCATCACTAAAGAGATCCAGCCAGGCATGCACACCGGCATACAACATAGCGTTGGCCGTGCCCCGAATGCCTATGTACTGATGATCGCTATAGTCTAACGAGGTGTTGCCCATGCTATGGGAATGCATATCGATCAAAGCAGGCATCATCACCTGCCCCTGTCCATCACGGGTATCGGCGTGCGACAGCTCGGTTTCAATATCGACAATCTGCTTAATTTTGCCGTCAGCAATTTCCACATTCACCGGGTTTAACTGGCGTGTTTCAAAGTCTGGCAGTAATACGTTATTCAATACAAAGCTGGTCGCAAAACTCGGACAACTCGCGAATAGAATGGCAAGTAGCAGTATTATTAGTAGTAGAAGCTTTTTCATCCCATTTTCCCTATCCCGAAATATTTCTTAATGGCGGTTGTTCCGCTTCGGCTGGTTGTGACCGTAGCGGCTAACTCCTTGAAGCGCAGTAAAAAAGTACCGTTGTGCCACTTCTCTATCTGGCTGATCAGTTTGCTGTTTACGATGCAGTTACGGTGTACTCGTAAAAATGACGACGGCAGTTGCTGAAACAACACCTCCAGACTCAAGTCCAGGTGATAATCCCGGTCACCGCACTGGGCCAGCGTCATGCCCTGAGCCGCACTCAAAAAGTAGATATCCGAGGTCTGCAGAACATGCATCTTGTCGCCCACTTTGGCGATAAGCTGGCTGTCACTCTGTTCAACATCAGGGGTATGCTTCAGCACCACGCGCGACAAGGCCTGGTGTAAGCGATTGAGGTCAAATGGCTTGAGCAGGTAATCCACTGCCCGGCGCTCAAAGGCTTGCACCGCATACTGACTGTAGGCGGTGGTAAAAATTACGTGACAAGGGTGGCTAATAGCTTCCAGCACATCGAAGCCAGACAACTCGCCAAGCTCGATATCCAAAAATACAATATCGGGTTTGAGGTTATTAATCTTTTCAATAGCTTGCACAGGGTCATCGCATTCAGCAATCAAGGACACATCCTCAAGCTGCTGTAGCTGCATTTTAAGTTTCAAGCGTGCAGGCGCTTCGTCTTCAACAATGATTACGCGCATGATTGTAGTGGCAGACTGATTTTGCACACCGCCCCTCCCTGGTTAGATAACTGCATAAAACCACCGGCAATGGCGACCCGTTTTCTGACAATATCCAGCCCCTGGCCCGCAGGCGTTTTGGCGCTTAATACTGACTCAGCAAAACCATTACCGTTGTCGCGTACCAGAAAAATCAGACTATCATTTTCCAGATGCACGCCAATCATTAGTTCTATAGGCCGGCTTTTCACATGTTTGACGACATTTTCAATCAGTGGCTGCAGCAATAAAGGGGGCACCTTATACAAGGCTGGCTTGAGTGCTTCATCCAGTTGCCAGTTGATAATCAGGTTGTCTGTATAGCGCGCCTTCTCGATGGCTAAGTAGGTCTCACAAATGCTCAGCTCGCGCTCAAGCGACACCCATTCTTTTTGCTGATCCACCGAGTAACGCAGAATATCCGCCAACTTGTGCAGGACTTCATCTGCTTTTTGCGGCGATGAATGCATCAGCGCCGATATAGTATTGAGGGAGTTAAACAGAAAGTGAGGGTTCAGCCGGTTGGTCAGGTTCATCCATTGAGCTTCCTGCTTAAGCTTGCGCTCTGACACCAGACGCAAATACAGCAGATACATCTGAGTCATGGCGAATATAAATACGCCCCACAGCAGCGCTGACACCAACTGCTCTCCCAGCGGAAACTGATAATCTGCAAATGCCAGCACATGTAATTCGCTGACTATGTGCGCCCCTACAAACATCATCAGTACATAGATAAAACCCTGTATGAAGACATTCAAATTGCCTATCAACTTAGTTTTTTGCAGCAAGTAAAAAAGCCAGAATGGACCAAGGAAGAAAAATAAAAGCCAGATGGGCAGGCTAATAACAATCAGTGACAGGTTCGCCCGCTCAAACTGCATCCACTCCAGGCCCGCCGGAATCAGGTACAAAAGCACAAGCAAAGCCGAGATAAATAGCTTTTCTTTGTTATTAAATTTCATAAAAGATACGTAGAGTGATTTGTTCGCTAAGCTAGCCTGAAGGGTAAAAAGTTACAACTAAGGAATGTCTGAACGGTAGGATCTTGTGTCTTAATCGCCAAAGGTTGGGCTTGAATGGTAGTGTTTGAAAGGCGCCCAGGGGCTGACAAACGAAATATCAAAAAAGGGATGACTATGAATTTCTTCGCTCCACTGATTGTTTTACTGCTGCTTGCGGTACTGATCTGGGTCTATAGCTGGCAACTGATAGTGGCGATTGCGGTTGCTTGCATTTCGGTGCCTTTCGCGGTGCTATTCCTGGCTGGGGCCTACGAGCTGCTCGCGGAAGGTTCGCCCCTTTTAGTAGCGGATCTGGTAATCATCGCAGGGCTGTTTGCCTTTATCGGCTTTGCGCTCTATCTGGTATTCATTGCGCCCGCTTATTATTTACTGCGCCATTTGAATGCGCCCTTTCACATTACGTTTCCGGCGCTGGTGGTCATGTTTAACCTGGGACTGTTCGTGCTTCTCGCTGAGCAAGCACCCATTCAGGGTTATGTCTTAGCGCCTCTATGCGGCCTGGCCCACGCCTGGATCATTCTGTGGTTGATGCGCCTGCTCCCTCCGGTACGTTCCAAGCGATAAAGCCGCTTAATTAACTCTTACTCCTTTAACGAAAACACAATCTTGAATGTACACGTTATTCCCAAGCGGATGCAGGCGAACAATATCTACCTCCCAAGAAAAGTCTTTTTTCCTATCAAATTCGACCTGATAATAAAAATTAAGACGCGGAGTGCTACTGAACAGGTGTATGTATGGCATGCTTTCAACCGCCCAATTGCCTTCTAGCAGCTCACTATCTGAGAAGGTGATGATAAACTCCTGGTCTCTCGTTAAGGTAAGTGTTTCCATCGACTCACAATCTTCGGCTCTATACTCCCCCTGTACATTGCGTCCGGGCTTTCCAGTAAGCTCAGCATCAAACAGGTAAAGGCCTATATTATTGCCCCGATACCAATGGTTGCCCTTCTGAACAATTACGGTATTGATGTTTTGGTACCCTAATTCATCCAGAGCCTTTACAAGCCTATCAACCGACGGTCCGAAAGTGGCCCTTGATCCACTTAAAAGTGTCGAAGAGTCGATAGAGGCAGG
The DNA here is from genome assembly GCF_003987145.1 of Aliidiomarina minuta. NCBI lineage: Bacteria > Pseudomonadati > Pseudomonadota > Gammaproteobacteria > Alteromonadales > Idiomarinaceae > Aliidiomarina > Aliidiomarina minuta. Next base: position 1,596,205 of record NZ_PIPL01000001.1, read on the forward strand.
TGGTTGTAGCGATATTACCTGTACCTCAAAGCCTTCGCTCTCAAGCAACTCCTGTACCTGCTTAACACTTGCTTCATTGAGCATATGGTCATTCAAAAAGACTTTCTGAGAGGCGCAACCAGCGAGCATAACCAAGATAAAAAAAGGCGCAAAAGCTTTCATATTCGACATTCCCTGTTTCAGTCTCTCGGCCCAATGCTCGCCAGATTTTCAAGCGCGCCCTGTATTGAGCTACACTTCACTTGTATTAGGTTGAGCTGAGCTTTTAGTATCTTTTTCTGTTGTTTTTTCCTTGCTCACTTTTTTTAAAGGCGCGACGAACAAAACTAACAACAACAAGATAATTTCCAGCGCAAAGAAAAACGGCTTACTAAAGAAACTTGTTAGAACAGCAAGCTCAACTTGCGGCTCAGAAGCTGTGCCAAAGAATAACGCGAACCCTCCAAAAACCGCCATAACCAAGATAAAATATCCGGACAAGAATGCGGCCAACCGGTGAACTCTGGATAGCCTGCTCAACCCACTACCCTTGCAGCTAATGCTGTAACGCCTCACAAGAGCGACAACTATTAAAACTATGCTCCACTCAACCAGCTTGGATAACATCAAAGAGTCCAACTCAAACAAGCGAATTCGATTCACCCAATAACCAGTTGCTAACAGCGCGATGACAGGAGTTAAAAGCCATAAGATGGTTTTTCCAGCTCTAATTATTGTGTCGCTCAAAATCGTATTGATAGAAGTAGGCATATCGATCCTTGTTTTTTATTTGGTGGCACGCTCGTACTTTTGCGCTACCGTGTATTATCACGCAGTCTTGTTTCATACGGATGCTGAATTGAAAAAGAGTCGATGGGGTAGTGTGCTCTAATCCTTTAAAGCAATTGCGCGTGGCGCTTTTTTGTAAAGATTATGTTAGTAGGTTATAAGGTTGAATTGAGTATTGCAACCCGAGTTGCGAAAGCCTAGGCACTCAACAGCTCCATATCACGGCCGTCCTTTAGCAGATGCCGGATTGATTTCTTGGCAAGGTTCACTTCTAGCGTAGAAAATATTGTAGGATGGGTAAGCATAAATTTAAGGTCGCGCGAGCTGGCTTAGCTTTGCATTCTGGAAGTTACCGTAAAAAAGCAGCTTGTCCGGAATGCATTGCTATAATTCTCACCTGGCCGCACAATGATTTGGTACATCACTGACGATCAATCATAAAAAAAGGACAAGATTATGAACCTGCATATTTCTCTTATTCCCGTGATTTCTATCATTGCCGGTATTCTGATACTGATCAAGCCTAAGATCTTAAACTACGTTGTGGCTATCTATCTGATTGCTATCGGAGTAATCCAGATTTTTGGTCTGTAAGTTTGAGAGAGCCCGGTGTAATCGCCGGGCTATTCGTGTTTAACGCCTGCCGTACAAACACTGAATTTTAAGCCCCAACCGTCCCTGTTTTAACATCCCCTGTCCGCTCGTATTCTGCAACAATGACACCTTTTGAAGTTGACTCCGAGTGTTGAAGCTCAAATCTCGCCGGAATGTTGCCATGGCTGAAAAGGCGCTTACCTGTGCCCAGGGTCAGGGGGAATATCTTGAGCCATAGCTTGTCCACTAAGTCGTGCTTGAATAGCGTCTGCAGAAGCTGACTGCTGCCGTGCACCTGAAGATCAGGGCCGTCTTGTTGCTTCAGCCGGCGTATTTCTTCAACCACATCGTCGTTGATATAGACTGTGTTTTCCCACAAGGGGTCGGTCTGAGTCTTTGAGACAACATATTTAGTCGCCGAGTTAATGCCAGGCCATTCGCTTTCGTGCTCCGGCCAATGTGAGGCAAAGGTTTCGTAAGTCTTTCTGCCAAGCAGCAGATCAAGTGGCATAGTCATCTGCTTATCCATAATGGCACCCAGCTGCTCGTCAAAATGTGGAACAAGCCACCCACCGTACTTAAAGTCGTTGTCGGTGTCCTCCTGCGGGTGCCCTGGCGCTTGCATAACCCCGTCAATACTCATAAATGTAAGGGCGATGATTTTTCTCATGGCGATTCTCCTTCCAGCTAATTGATAGTAATAGCTGATAGTCGGTTGGAGAACCGTAGAATAGACAAAGAAAACAAGCTATTTACTGTCTTTATCTTCTGGCTCTGAGCCGACAGTGTCGGCTACGTAGGCGCCGCGCTCGCCCATGGGTTTATCTTCCCCGACCGTTGAGTCGACTTTTGTTTGATGTTCCATCTCCGCGTTTATCTCGGCTCCCAGCAGCACCACAAGGGCGCTGATATAAAACCACAGGATGAGCACGATCACACCGCCAATAGCGCCGTAGGTTTCATTGAAATTGGTGAAATTTTGCACATAGATACTGAAGCCGATAGAAGCCGCAATCCACAACACTGTCGCAATGACCGCACCTACGCTAACCCAGCGCCATTTGGCGTTTTTTCTATTGGGGGCGAAGCGGTAAACGCATTCCAGTACAAAGATGAATATCATAGCGAGAATAGGCCAACGTAAAACTCTCAGTAAAGTTTCCACAAACCCGCCCAAGGGCACCATGTTAAGGACGATAGGTAATAAAATGGCCAGCAAGGCTAAAGCAACAAAGCCGAAAACACCTACCACCGTAAATAAAAACGATACCGCCAAGAGTCCCCAGAAAGGCCGCTTTTCATCTTCATCGTACACAATATTGCAGGCTATAATCAGTGCCCGAGCGCCCTTGCGCGCCACCCAAAACCCCACAATCAGCGAAACCAGCAGCGTTAAGTTAAGAGCAGCGCCGTCGGCATCCGATAGCTCAGTAAGCTGCTCTCTTAATATATCGAATGCCTGTTCAGGCAACAGCTGCCGAAGTGGTTCTATGTGGGAAATGATGTTCTCAGGGGAGGAAACAAGCGCATAAAGAGAAACGGCGACATTCAGGGCCGGAAAGATAGACAGCATTAAAAATAGCGCCACCCCTGCGGCGATAAGCGATATATTGTGGCGCCCCACATTAGCCATGACCCGGCGACCGATGTCATACCATCCTCGCCAGGGTATTTTCGTTGGCTTGCTAGCTTTTCGCCCACGTCTATCGTCGGAAGATGTTTCTGCTGGCATAGAGCCTTCCTCAGGTTGCTGGCTTTTAAATGTTACCTGAAGACAAGCTTAGCAAATTTTTACCTGAATTCAGGCAAAGGTACTGACATACAAGGCTTCGACTTTGCTCCGGGCCCATTTGGTTCTGCGCAGGAACTTTAAAGACGACTTGATCGACGGCTCATTGGAGAAACAGTTGATGTTGATTTGTTCATATAGACGCTCCCAACCATAATGTTCGTACAGTCGGGTCAAAACATATTCTAAAGTCAGGCCATGAAGCGGGTTATTCTGTTGTGCACTCATTAAATCACTCTCAATTGTTGCGGTTGCCATACCTATAAATAGTGGCTTTCGTTGGGATGGATTCTAACAGAGAATGCTCATTAACTGACAAACAAATGCACCGCTTGCGATCGAATAACTGCCTGGGCCCTGACAGGCGCTAAAGAGTCTCCTACGATAAAAGTATACTCATTTCAGCGTAGGAGTATTTTATGTCAAAACCTGAGATGTACCGCAGAACCAAGCAGGGTGGCTTTCAGCTTGGTGCCGACAGCGAATGCTGGCATGTCGAAGCCGATTACATTGACCTGTCCCCCAACCATCGCCCCAGGGGCACGCTGCTTCGTATTGATAGCGATGAAATGCCTATTGTCGAAGACACAGCCCGTATGGCCCTTATCATTGTGGATATGCAGAATGATTTTTGCAGTAAAGGGGGCTGGGCTGATCAAGCTGGGTTTGATACAGCTAAGGGCCGCCAGGTGATACCCGGTATCGAGCGTACCATCGCCTGGGCGCGGCAGCACAGCCTGCCGGTTATTTGGGTAGTCTGGGCAAGCCGACATGATTTGCAGGCTTTGAGCGCCCCGACACTTTATCAGTACAAAAAAACCATTGAGATGACAGGCATCGGTGAGTCGTTAGGTGATTATAAGGCATTATCCTCTGGTACCTGGGGAACCCAGGTGGTGGAACCGCTTAAACGTCTGCAGGACGAGAATGACCTGGTCGTGGAAAAGAATCGTGACAATGCTTTTTATGGGACACAGCTGGATCAGATTTTACGCACGCAAGGTCTCAACACGCTTCTCTTTACGGGAGTCAATACTGACCAGTGTGTAGCGACAACCATGGAGGACGCCAGTTTTCGTGACTACAATGTGCTGCTCATTGAAGATGCTACCGGCACCTCAAATCCGGATTTCTGTAAAGAGGCCGTGCTCATCAACACATGGCAGTGCTGGGGGTTTACCACAGAGACCAAACGGCTGCAGGAATCTAAGCCGACTCAGCGCTAGGTTTAACTGGCAACCTCTGCGGTTGCCACAATAAATATGCTGAACCTAAACAAAAACCTAAAAAGAGACTTTGAAGTTGTAATGGCAGGCTTTCTGAAATTACACCCAGGGGATGCAGCGCTAACGAGTTAACTGCCACATTGCTTATCATTATTGCAATCGTCAGTAGAATCCCCCACTTACGATTCTTCCACAATAAGAAAACCGCTAAAAAGTCCAACAGACCTAGAGAAGACCAATAAATGTTCAACCAATCGGGCGCAAACCTGTACGGCAGGAATCCAAAATAGATATTGTCGAATACATGCGTCGCACCTCCGACAACTAAGCCAGCACACCAAATAGTTAAGACAATTTTATTCACGGCTCTGATATCCATATACCTCCCCCTTTTCCCAGCCGTTCTACCCACAACTGCATTGGAAGCTGACCTTAAGCAGTTACAGCGCAACAGCGCGCTTACCCTGCCACCGACGCCAGATGATAAAGCTGCCACCGGTCAGGTACATCGCTAATGAATACATGGCAGCTGGCAGTGCAATAGTGCCGTCATTAAGCACTGTCGAGGCAATGAGAATAGCTAAGGTTGAGTTTTGTACGCCAACTTCAACAGTAATAGAGGCGCGCTGACGGTCATTGAGGTTGAACCATACTGCCAACAGAAAGCCGATGGCCATCATCACAACATTCAACAGCAGTGTACTGGGCCCTGCACTCACTAACTGGCCGAGCAAACTGTCGCCTTGCTCATACAGGATAATGATAATCAGTAGGCCTAAGAAAATCGCACCAAAGGCACTTATTTTAGGCTCTAAACGCTGCGCTAGCTGTGTGCGTAAACCGCGCACCAACATGCCAAGGGAAATGGGCAGTAAGGTGATAACAAATAGCGTCAGTACCATGCGGGTGATGGGTAATTCGATGGGTACATTGGTATTCTTAAATACGGCAAGTGCCAAACCCACCACGATCGGAATCGTGATGATAGTCAGTACACTGGTAATGGCAGTCAGCGTCACCGACAGCGCAAGATCGCCGCGGGCATGATATGAAATTAAATTGGACGTGGTGCCGCCTGGACAGGCCGCCAGCAAGACCAAGCCAACGGCCAACGCGGGTGTGCCTACAAACAATGCAGCGATAAGAAAGCCCATCGCAGGCAACAACACCATTTGACCTAACAGCCCTATGGTCACCGCTTTGGGGAATTTCACCACACGGGCGAAATCCTGGCGTTGCAAGCTCAGGCCCATACCGAACATGATAATAAACAGGCTTAGCGGCAATACTAACTGGGAAAAAATACTATTGGTCATAGTGTGGGCTGGTGGTTATTAGTTATATGTGGCCTACCTTAGCCGACTTAGGCTGAAAAGGCGACCATGCGCAGGGCGAGGTTAATACGTCATTACCCCACTATGAGCTTTACTACGCGATTACCTCAAGTCCTTTTTTTTCAGCTATGGATAACATTTTCAAAGCAGCCCCTCGTGGTGAACTATCGCCTTGTTCCCACTTTTTCACCAGTTTATCGCTCACGTTAAAGTACTGTGCAAACACAGGCTGAGAAAGGTTGTATTTTAATCTTAGATTGCGGACCTGGGCAGGCGTAAACTCGTGAACCGTTGTTAAGCACATTGCGTCAAAGTTACGCATGGTAGCTTTGTCGATAACACCTGTTTTCTTAAGCCCCTTAGCGGTTCTATGGACTGATTTTAAAATGTCACTCATTGTCATCACCTACTACTATTAGTTCCCCACATTTGACAAGTTCATCTAGCTCGCCCTGGCTGAAACCGAGAAACTCTCTAGTCTTATAAATCAAAGTGTACTCCGCTAGGGTATGTTTTCAACTGTTTTGATTCCTCACATTGTGAGCCAACATGCTACGCCCCGCTACCATCAACAAATAAATACGCAATTACAGACAGCACCGGCATTGCAAAGGAACACCTAAAAGCCGCATCCCTGCGGCTATAAAATTTCCATCAAAACTGCCGTAGGACCAACCCAGGTTTGCGACTGGCTACCCGCATGCTGATGCCTGCTACCGTGAGCCAGCAGATGGCGAAGGTCAGCGTGGCGGCTGCCAGGTAGAGGGCTGCGTTCTGGCTGGCTCGTACGTTAAAGCCGGAGAGCCACCATTCTACTAAAAAGTAGGTGCCGGGGACTGCGACCAGAACGCTGATAGCCATCAGCACCATGTATTCTTTAGCCAGGGTGTTGACGATTCGCATACGCGAGGCGCCGAGTACTTTGCGCATGGCGACTTCTTTGCTGCGTTGCTCGGCACTGAAGGCGGCGAGGCCGAATAGCCCGATACAGGTCAGTAAAATCGCCAGGCCTGCGAACAACATAATGATGGTCCGCTGCCGCTGCTGATTCTGGTACATGGCAGTGAAGTCAGCACCCAGCCATGAAGTACGAATATCCATACGGTTCAGGCGTTGCTGCAGCATGCCTTCAATCTCAGCGCGGGTACGTAGCGCGGTGGCAGGCTCTAAATGGATGATCATATTGGCGTAGTTCATTGGCGAGCGCCCTGCGATGATCACTGCCGGCTCCATGCGTCGCAGTGCCGGGCCAACCTGGAAGTCATCGACTACACCAACAATATGCAGCTCGGTTGGCATGGCGTCATCCACCATCCAGCGCTGACCAATGACCTCTTCCACATTGCTGTAGCCCGCCTGGCGTGCCAGCGATGCGGTGACAATGGCAGATGCACTGGCCTGCTCTTCACCCAATGCAAACCAGTCCGCCTGACGGTTAGGATCAAAGTCGCGCCCTGCCCGTAAGTTCAAACCTGTCGCTTCAACAAAGTGATAGGCGGCACCAAAACTTGCCACCGGTGGTAAGCGATCCGCTTCCGTTTGCCCTGGAATACGCAGCGTGGCTATCTGTGAGTAGGTATTGGTGAGGTCAATGTCCATCGCGCTCGCCGCACGTACACCTGGCATCGTGGTGATGTCCGTTAACAGGCTTTGATTGTCTGACCACATCAGTTGCTCGTTATCAATGCCATGCACAATCAGACGTGCTTCGGTTTGATAACCGGTGTCCTGATTCAGCAGAATATTAAGCTGTTGCTGGAGTATTGCACTGCCAATCAGCAGCGCTACAGTAATAGCGCCTTGTGCTACCAACAGGCCTTTGCGCACCCACACTGCCGTGCTTCCGCGCTGTAAATCGCCGCTCAGCACCCGTTTGGCATTAAACGCTGAAATAAAGAGCGCCGGATAAATCCCTGCAAGCACACCAATCACCGCGCTACACAGCAACAACAGAGCACCGAAGCTTCCGAAATATTCAAGGCTAATAGGACGGTTGACCAGGCTACTGAAGGCCCCCACACCCAGTTCGACCATGACGGCAGCAAGAAATCCCGCAATAAAGGCCACCATCAGTGACTCGAGCATGAATTGGGTAAATAGCTGCCAGCGGCTCGCGCCTAAAGTTTTACGCACGCCGACTTCTTTGGCGCGACTGCCCGAGCGGGCAATGCTCATATTAATAAAGTTGATGCTCGCCACCAACAGCAACAGCCCTGCCAGCACTGAAGCAGTCAGTAGCGTAGCCCGCGAGCCGTTGGTTTTATGCTCATAGGACAACTGCGAGCGCAGGTGAATGTCGGTAAGGGCACGCAGATGAATAGTTGCCATGGTCTGACCGCTATACGCCTTGTCGTTAAGTGCCTGCGACACGCTCGCCAGCAGTTGCTCATGATCCACATCATCCGGAATATGCACATACACAAAGGCATTGTTCATCATCAACGGCTGGCTAAGATCCGCTTCGGCGGCCAGACGCAATGAATCGGCATGAAAATGGCTTTGCTCCGGCAGCTCGATAACCGCCGCCACTGTGAATACCTGGTTCTCACCGGTCAGCGTCTCGCCCACACTGTCGCTGCGCCCAAACAAACGCTGCGACTGCTCGCGGGTGAGCGCAATAAAACCTGGGTCACTGACTACCCGCGCAAAGTCACCGGCGATGGTGTCGAAGGTAAAATAGTCAGTGAAGTTTGCTTCGATGCTCATCGTCTCAAGCTGCAGCGGTAACTGGGCATTGGGCGGACGCACATTGTCTGAGCCGGCAAACATGCGGGTGCCTTCAATACGTGCATCAAAGGTCTGAAACTCACCCAGGATCGCCGGGCTACTGATAGGAAATCGCTGATCCAGCGGCACAAATAACTGTTCCACCCGATAAGTCTGTTCCGCCTGCGGGTGCATCTGGTCATAACCACGTTCAAACTGCACGTAGAGCAATATCAGCACGGCGGCGGCCAAACCTACCGAGAGGCCAATTAGATTCAGCGCCAGGTGGACCTTTTGGCGCAGTAACGCGCGCAGGCCGGTTTTCAGATAACTGGCAAACATAGCGGCTTGTTCACGCATGGCTCACCTCGCCGGCAGCTTCGCTGCTCTGCTCGCTGACGTTCTCAGAAACAATACGGCCATCAAGCATGCGCACAATGCGACTGGCATAACGTGCTTCGTGCTCAGCGTGGGTGACCATGACAATGGTGGTGCCCTCTTTATTGAGCTGACGCAGTAGCTGCATCACATCGTCACTGTTTTTTGAATCCAGGTTACCTGTGGGCTCATCGGCCAGGATCACCGCCGGGTTAATCACCAGTGCTCGCGCCACTGCAACCCGCTGCTGCTGACCACCGGAGAGCTGAATAGGGCGGTGCTCAGCACGGTGATCGATATGCATGCGCTTGAGGATTTCTTCAGCACGCTCACGCCGCTGTTGCTTAGGCATGCCTATGTATTGCAGGGGCAGCTCAACGTTCTCACGCACGCTTAACTCGTCAATCAGGTTGAAGCTTTGAAACACAAAGCCCAGCTCGGATTTACGCAAATCTGCCAGTTTACGCTCGTTGTAGCCGGCAATGTCATGGCCTTTGAACTGATAGGCACCGGAGCTGGGCGAATCGAGCATGCCTAAAATGCTCAGCAGGGTCGACTTTCCACACCCTGAAGGCCCCATGATGGCGACAAAGTCACCGGCCTGGATATTCAGGTTAATGGCATTCAAAGCAGTGGTTTCCAGCTGCTCGGTTTTAAATACACGAGACAGGTTATCCAGGCTTATGAGTGACTTATTTACTATGTGAGTCATCGGGGATTTTCCTTATTGTTGTATCTGAATACTATCGGCTTGTTGAAAATCGCGATAGCTTGATGTGATGATTCTGGTGCCCGCAGACACGCCTTCTAACACTTCGACCCACTGTGGAGTCTGCCGCCCTAAGCGCACTGGGGTGCGCACGGCACGGCGTGAATCCTCGTCAAACACATAGACAAAGTGGCCACCGCTTTCCTGCAGGAAGGGGCCGCGTGGGATTGCCAGACTCTTCTTTTCGCCATCTTCCAGGTGCAGGGTCAGGTTGAACGACTGTCCACGGGTCATGCGTATGTCGTCGGTAAGATAAAACTCAATCTGGAACTGGCTGCTGGTAACCCGGCTGTCGATACGATCCACTTTTAAATCCAGTGTTTGACCAGCAATAGTTGCGCTGGCCGACATGCCCAGTTGCACCCGGTTGAGATAAAACTCATCAATGCTGGCCACCAGCTTGTAGCGCTCGGGTAAGTCAATCTGACCCAGGCGACTACCAGCGCCGCGGGACTCGCCGGTCTCGACGTTAAACTCGCTCAAATACCCACTGATAGGCGCACGCACCAGTAAGTTACTTACATTCTGGCGGGCGAATTCGAGGTTACGGGTCAGCATATCGACGCTGTCTTCAAGCTGACTCAGTTGCAGTTCACGAATGGCTTCTTCGGTGGTTTGACGCTGACGCGCCAGTTCCAGCAGGCTTTGCTGGTAGCTCAGACTTTGACGCAGGCTGGTCAGCTCCTCTTCGGAGAGCATAGAACGGGCATGCAATTTTTCGCTTTGCTCGATATGGCGTTTCAACGTCTGGATCTGGTATTTTAAATCCAGGATGTCGCGCTGCAGGTTGAGGTGATTGGTTTCTATGGTCATCTGGGTGTTGCGCAAAAAATTCATCTGCTCGGTGACCTGGGCTTCGCGGCTAATAAGATCCAGCTGCAAACTGGTATTGCTCAGTTGCACCAGTGGGTCGCCTTTCTCCACGTAGCTGCCCTGCTCAACCAGACGTTCCTCCACACGACCACCGTCGGTGAGATCAAGAAAGACCGTCTGCTGCGGAACGGCGCTGGCACGCAGGCTGATACTTTCACGCAGTACCCGCGGCTCAACAGTGGCAACGCTGATGTCCTGTAGGGTAAGCGTGCTTTGTAAGCGGCTCTGTGAAGGGTTCAGCTGCCACACAGCAACGACACTTATGGCAATCAACACGGCTGCCATACCAAGCTTTTTAACGGGGAATCGTTTTTTCTCTAACTGTCGGTCCATGGTGTGTCTCTCGGTTATCTCAGGTTTACCTTATGCAATGAGTTATCCGAGTTTCGTGCCAATTATGTATTTCTTTTAAATCAATAGGTTATCTAACACGCTCATTCTTAAGTGTCCGCTGATAACACACCCAGGTGTCCATTCATGGACACTCGCAAAGCTTTCTTTGACCCGCTGCCAAATTTCCGCTTAGATAACCCTTTATAAATTGCCTCATAACGAAGGGCCTGCATGCCTCGTGTTCTAGTAGTTGATGATAATCAGGATATTCTTACCGCGTGTCGGCTGTGTCTGAAGCCCCACGTTGCTGATGTGTTGACCCTTGCCAACCCAACGGAGTTAATGGGCGTGCTTAAGGTCAATAAGGTTGATTTGGTACTGCTGGATATGAATTTTACCCGCGATGCCAGTAGCGGTGAGGAAGGTATTTTTTACTTAAAGCAAATCATTGCCGCGTATCCGCAGCTCCCCGTTGTCATGATGACCGCCTACGCCGATGTGAACCTGGCCGTGCGCGCCATGCACCTGGGTGCCAGAGACTTCATCGCCAAACCCTGGGACAACCAGCAACTGATTGACGCCGTGGCTTATGTCAGTGACAACAAGCACACCGCAAACAAAGCAAACCCGGCAATAAAAAGCCCTGAAGCGCCCACTCTGATTGGCCAGAGCGAACCCATGCAGGCGGTGCAGCGTTTGATGGAGAAAGTCGCCAGCAGCGACGCCAATGTCTTGATTCTGGGAGAGAGCGGTACGGGTAAAGAGGTGGTTGCAAAATCCATCCATCGGATGTCGCAACGCAGCCAACAGGCCTTTGTTGCCGTCGACATGGGCACTCTGCCCGACAACCTCTTTGAGAGCGAACTTTTTGGCTATCGCAAAGGGGCTTTCACCGGCGCCATGCGTGACAGCGACGGGCGCATTGTGCATGCGCATCAGGGCACTTTATTTCTTGACGAGCTGGGGAATTTACCGCTGGTTCAGCAAGGCAAGTTGCTCACCGTTTTGCAAAACCGAGAGGTCACTGCGGTGGGGGCTCTGGAAGCCAAAGCTGTGGATATCCGTCTTATCTGCGCCACCAATGAAAACCTGCAGCAACAGGTGCTGGATGGCAAATTCCGACAGGATCTTTTTTATCGCATCAATACCGTAGAAATCCACCTGCCCCCGCTTCGCGAGCGCGGCGAGGACATTGACTTACTGCTCGATTATTATTGTCAGCAGTATGCCGCGCACTACGGACGGGGTGAGCTCAGCATCACAGCCTCTGATCGCAAATGGCTGCGTACCTACAATTGGCCCGGCAATGTGCGTGAACTGGCGCATAGCGTAGAGCGTGCAGTCGTGCTTGCCGACAGCGACACCCTCGACTTCTCGCAGCTCGCCCGTGGCTCTTCAGCTGCAATGCAGGAGGCGGCAATGCCTGGGACAACAACACAAGGGACAGCAATACAAGATGCTTCCATGCACAATAACGGCGCAGGCGAGGATGAGTTTTTGCTGGAGTACGTGGAGCGCAAAACCATTCAGCAGGCATTGCAGTTTTATCGGGGCAACGTCAGCCATGCCGCCAAAGCGCTGGGGCTCACCCGCGGCGCTATGTACCGGCGCATGGAGAAATACGGCTTATGAAAAACTCAGCATTCGCTGTGTGGCTGGGCGTATTTACCCTGGCGATCGTCATCCTGGTGGTCAGTGTCATCAATGCACACAAAATGCCAGGTCCTGCCGTTATGCTGCTACTGGCACTTATTGTACTGACAGCATTGCATATGGTGTGGCGGCAATTCCAACTGCAGCAAAACCAGATCAGTGCAGCACTCAAATCACTGATTAACCAGGACTCCGATGTGAAACTCGCGAATGCCCCGGACATGCAAGCGCTATTAGAGGAAGTGCAACAGGCTATCAGCCAGAACCGCACGGCCGCGGAAGTGCAGGCGAACTATTTAAAAGCTTTGGTCGCGCAACTGGATATAGGGGTTGTTGAGTTTGATCATGAAGGGCATATCGTCAATTCCAACCCGGCGGCCGAGCGCCTGGTGAGCCTTGATTTTATTCACGCCTGGCGGGCTTTCACATCCGGGCGCAGTCATCACGCCGGGCTCAGCTACCGCGATAACCTGAACCGCCTGCATGAGTTATTACATAACGGCAAAAGCAACGCCCGGGGCGAACTTATATGGCACTACCCCAACCGCAAAGAAACTTTTTTGTATTCCAAGATACAGGGTTTTATCGGCGGACAACCACGCACCCTGCTCACCCTGCAAAGCATCGAAAAACAAATGGTGGCCCAGGAAGTGAAAGCCTATCAGCAACTGGTCAAAGTACTGACCCACGAAGTGGCCAACTCCATCACCCCCATGGTCTCGCTCACTCAAAGCGCACAGGGTTTTGCTGACCGGCTAGAGCCCGCCAGCCCTGAAAATGCAGAGCAATTACAAGATCTGCAGGAAGCGCTTACTACCGTGGCACGTCGCGGCCAGCATCTGACCGAGTTTATGAATTCATTTAAAGCACTCAGCCAAACCGTCAACGCGCGGCTCACAACAACAAAACTTGCAGAGTCCGTAAACGAAGTGCTGCGACTGATGGCAGATAAAACAGAAGGCGTAAAACTAAGTATAGATATCCCCGAAACACTGGACGTCACCATAGACCCGGCCCTATTCGAACAGGTACTGATTAACCTGCTCACCAACGCCGTTGAAGCCACTTCAGAACAAAGCAAAGGACACATAACAATTACGGCGACACAAAGCGGAGAACACAGCTACCTGGACATCACCGACAACGGCCCCGGCATCCACGACCACACCGCCGCCAGCATCTTCGTGCCCTTCTTCACCACCAAGACACAAGGCAGCGGCATAGGCCTGCCTCTCGCCCGCTCTCTCATGCTCTCACAAGGCGGAGACTTAGTACTGTGCAGTCAGGGAGGGAGTCAATCGGAAGAAATTGGAGCGCGGTTTCGGGTGGTGTTTGGGTGAGGTATTCTAAATGTTGGAAAGATGCTTCTCCTTCCAACATTTACTGATTGGTATGAGATATGTTATCTAAGCCAGAGGAGCAAAAATCGATCCCTGTTCCGGCGTGAACAATCTCTGATACAATTTACATGCCTCTGTATCTGTCATTGATGATATGTAATCAGCAATCACACGATCAACACTTAATTCATCTGTTATTTTTTCCTGCACGATTGGAGGCAGCAAAGAGTAAGGTTTTGACTTTAAGGCTGAAAATAAATCAATTATAATTTTCTGGCCCTTAAACTCAAGCGTCTGAACATAGGGCTGAGATATCACTTCCTTGAAAACAAATGCTTTAAATGTATCAAGAATCTCGGAACGCTCTGAATCCATCGTACATTGAAAATGCAGCAACGGGTCCTCGAATTCCTCGATTTTATCTATCCGGGTACCAAGAATAAGAACATGGATTATTGAACTAATTGCCGCTTTAGTATCCTCCAGCCTGCCTGATTTAAGTTTTTTAGACAGATAGTCTCTATCTGGTTTATTCCAATTTCTACTAACAAATAAAGACAGCGCTTCAAGTTCCTTACAGAGTTTTTGGCATACATCTTCTCTATGTAATAACCCCATGACCAACGCGTCTTCAAGGTCATGAATTCCATAGGCAATATCATCCGCACACTCCATGATACTAGTATCAAAAGATTTATATTTTGTTTTTAATTTACCCTTGACCTCAATAGGAGTAGTGAATAAATCCTTATCTTTACTACTAAATGGATCCAGTACCCAATCCAGAGTGTCTTTCTCTGTATCATGGATACACTTAGGAGGAGACCAGTTACTAATATCATCAATCAAGTGAGCCTCTGAACTTGGATACTGACGTTCGAGTTGGCTATGAATTGCAGGATATTTAATAACTCCCAATAGAGTTCTTCTAGTTAGATTATATCCATAGCTATTTGAATATTCACCTAACTTACTAAGTATCCTGAAAGTCTGTCCATTTCCTTCAAACCCTCCATCCTTATGCAAAAAGTAATTTAATGTTCGCTCCCCATTGTGACCAAATGCAGGATGGCCTAGATCATGAGCTAAACATACTGTTTCAATTAGAGAGGTTGAGGGAATCCATTGCAAACAATCATCGACTCTCCTACTAGCAAGAAACTTTAGGCGATGGGTAATGGAGTTGCCAATTTGAGCTACTTCCATAGAATGAGTCAGTCTTGTTCTAAAAAAGTCGCTTTCATTTACTCCATGAACTTGCGTCTTAGATTGGAGCCTACGAAACGCAAGAGAGTTAATAACTCTGCTCTGATCTATTCTATAAAAATAATCATGATCTGTATCCGAGTTTATTTTACGTGAATCTTGCCGCTCTACCCACTGCTCCATAATGACGTACCCTTTTATATTGTTTTTAAGTATAAAATAAGACATTAGATCAAGTGAAAAATGCTATTCATTATTTCTTGACCCTAATTGATTGCATAGCTTGGACTAAGCTTGAATATCGACAATTTTTAGTGAATCCTAAATTGAGATTCTAAGCTCTATGCCATGTTAATTCCTGAATTTAATTACACTGTGCACAATAACGGATTTAATACATACAAGTTAATAATTTCGATTCGGTTCACGTCTCTGTTTATCTATTTCAATTCAAATTTTCGCTTTATAGATTTGCACAAGGGGACGTTCGAATACTCTCTCGTTGAATCCCGCACCTTAGTAGCTGTTCAACGAGGAAACCTTCTTCCTCCTCTTTGTAATAGCATACTAACCACCTAGCGTTTGATGCAAACTCAGCTACCTTACTGAAATAAGGCAAATCAATATCATTTAACGAGTGGCCAAGCACAACAATTTCACTAATGTTTGCTAGAGACTCAAATCGCTCTTGATTTTTCTCTAGCAGCTCATTACCTGGCTTTTTAAGCGCGTAAAATGGATATTTTGCTGCTCCTTCAGCATCAGAAAACATCGTTCGGTTACTTTCGCCCCACTCATCTAGTTCAGGTTCCTCTTCCATGGTTTCGCCGTGTCCAAAAATCAGTTCTTCGGATATTTCCGCTCTCCCGTGGATATGAAATATCCTTTCATCACTTATTCCATAGATAGTTTGAAGAGTAGACGTATAATTAAAAGTAATGAAAATAGAGTCCTTAGGGAAAACCACTTCCGGGCTTGCAACTGAGACATCAATTTCTGAAATCCAATTTAGAAAAGCCTCTCTAACCCCCTCCACAAGATGATCAGATTGCTCAGTAAGATCATCTTCCAAGCCATACACTAAACTCGGCTTAAAACTATCTGATGCTATGTCTATATGGTTATGTGCTTGATAAAACTGGGACCACTCAAAGCGACCGAGGGAGTTTTCAAAATTACACCACGGCCCTTTATTAACAATATCAAACGAGAAGAACCATTCAAGCTCATCAAGCATGTCTTTAGCAAAGACATAGAATCGATCGTAACCAGTTGGAAGTTTATGCCATAGGTCAAATCCGTTTCCTATAATGTAAAGCTTCGTCATCCTATTCAGCTACCTTTAAACATAAAGCTTTATAATCGATGCGAACCCGTAACTATCCAGCGATTACAGGGAGCTAATTTGATGAATTTCCTATCCTGATTTTTTAAGACCGCAATTCGCGAGCCATCTCCGAGAACGGTCCAATAGATTTGCCAAGAATAGCCATCCCAGCGTCGTGGGCCGAAGGGAACTTGAAGCGACTGACTGCCGAACCGTTCAGAGAATATGCGTACCCATTTATATTGACGATCAAAAAGGTTAAATCTACGCATTCGAGAATTACTCTGTCAGCCCGAAATGGCCAATCGCCAGTGAAATTCTTGCGCTCCACGATACGAATAGGATTACCGCTATTCAAGATTTGCTCTTCGGTACGCTTAATCCAATTGTCTTTTTTGCTTTGGAGAATTTTTACAGAACGCCTATAATCATTTTGGCCGAGTCTTTTATCTTTAAGATTTCGAAAATTTGAAAACGTTACCGATGCTTGACTGATGAATTTATTGGGGTCAGGGTGACGACCTAAGGTAAATTGTGAAGCGATCGCACGTACAAATCTTTCCAATCGCCCTACGAGCAAAGAATGAACACGAGGGTAGTATTCATGATGAAGCCGTTCCATATCAAAGAAATAGAGGTCACTTGATTCGATCCGTGATTCTAGCGCCTCCCACTCGGTCTTTGGATCAACAGGATTGTGCGGACTTCCGGCCACAACATCTAGATTGTAGTATCGCCCAAACCTTCCGAAGAGCGAAAGTACTCTGATAGCGTCATTCAGATGTTGATCTGAGGTGAGAGCATTGAACTCTCTTTCAACGAATGGTCGATTGCGGCCACTATAGTAATTTTGCCAAATCTCAGCGGTTAAGTCTTCCAGGTTATGCCCTAGACTTTTCATGAACTTCATGTCTGGAAATGATCCTGTGCGTCCCTGATAAACCACAGAAATATAGCACTTTAATAGCCGCTCCAGGCCGCTCGCCATTAGCTGATGCGGCAAGTGATAGAAATCGTTACTGGTATTAATTTCCTGAAGAGCCCCAAATCCATCCGTTATTAATTGATTTGCGTTTTTCAGCTCATCAAGGAGATGGAGAAAGCGAGTTTGTTCGTCAGTCATATTATAGCCATTTGACTAGTTCGCGTGGTTTACGAGTAAAAAAAAGAAAGCTTGAAAATGATACAATTCAAATGAAAACCTCAAAAATAGCCTTTTCAACACCGTCATCTAAAACCCTATGTTTCATTTAATATCTGAAATTATTGTAGTGCTGTGAAGTAAGCGTTCTAGTTAAAGTAATCATTAATTTATCTTTATCAACATATAGATCCACGCAACTACCAATGTAATTAAAATCGCATACGTAGAAAATTGGATCCAATAAATAAAATCGTAATAAATGGACTGATACCAACGTACGCTATAGTAATTCGTCATGTGACGTTTCGTGAAAAGATAATCGACCCTTGAGTGATTCTCATAGGCTTGTAGAATATTGTTGTATTCATGAACAAGCGCTTCAAATTCTTCTCCACTACAAACCGTCTCTATTCTTCCATGAATTTTCCTAGCCAGCGCATTGAGAACCATTCCACACTTATGTATTCGGTCTGCGCGCACGGCAAAGTTACTCATATTAAGCATTATTGAGATAACGAGAATAACAATCGCCAGAAGAACTTGAATAAAACTTATATAGTTATCAGAAAATCGAACATCCAGGCCGAAAGTCTGTACTAGAGGAATAACGATCAGACCGATAGAGAAAAAAGCTATAGTCCAAAGCGACGCAGCGTGATGTTTCTTTAATCGATCATGTGCAAAAAACCGACTAGAGGCCGTTTTCTGAACTCGATCGTACAGTTCTTCTAAATGATTATCCTTTTGCATGCTTATCCTTAGGAGATTGACTCCACAAGTAAAATCAGGTCTGAGCCGAGCCCCCGAGCCGCTTTACTTATTAGCAACCATTTTGCCTACTTCTTTTAAGGATTTGGACAATAGAATGTGCTGCAAAGCTTACGCAGACGATCAAACTTATCTCAGTAGATATCAATGCCTGCGTTAACTTATAATAAATGGGAGCCGCCTGTCCCCCATCGTGTGTGTGGCTAAGGTTTCCCAAAGCCCGTACAAACACCGAAGTGAATGCAGAAACCTACGGAGACAGACGACATAAACTAGTTATAAGCAAAAATATATTCTTTCTTCTCTAGACTACTTTTTAAGTACTCTGGATCCCTCCAGCTAACTATAAAATCCTTGTTAAGTACAACCTTACTTTGCGTATTCACATTGAACTGTACCGGATTTTTTTTGTTATCGGAAGTGATAGCTTTAACTTCCTCTATCATGTTTTTTCTAATAGATTTATCTATATAGGGACAAGACATATAGTCAAAATAGAACATAAAATATTCAGCATCTATAAACATGTCATTACTATTCCGCAAGTAACTACTCGCGGAATCAATAAGATCATTTCTTAATTGATGATAACCAGGCTTACCTTCAATATAAAGCATAAACGTAACCCAACGAAAATAGAAGTCATTCGTTTCTGAATGATCTTTTAATTTACCAAAGTAACTCTTCAGCTTAACTTCCGGTAGCTGGTAATTTGATGGTAACATAGTTAATATAATTAGCAAGTTTAAGGTTTCTAGCCCAGCCATATCATCCACATGTTCAATAAATATATTAATTGCTTGTTTAACATGATCGAAAATCTTCTTGTGTATTATTTTCTGTTGACCTAAAGGCCAACTCGACGTTATTCCGAGCAACTTATGAATTGAACGAGCCAGCCGGTCGGTTGGCCTTATTCGAATATCCATTGCATGAACAAAAAACAATACGTCCAGATCAACCAATAGCCAGTTCAAGTGAAACTCTTCTTTTACCTCTAGCTTTTCTACCTTTGACAAATACACAATCATTCGCTTTGTAATTGCGCTAAATAAATAGTTAGAAATTGAACTATACTCTACCTTATGGCCCGCCAAAGCCATTTTGATTTCAGCTATAGTTTTATTTGCCTTGTAGCTAGAGCCCTTTAATTTTAAAATCGACTCAGCGTCTGTTCCTTTTTCTTGGTAGCGCAAGTCAAAATATTCACCAACATAATGACTTAAGGAATGTTTAGCCAAAGATATTTCAGTGGCAAAAGGCCTTGAAACTATCGTTGTTTTAGCCTCATTTAGATACATCTTATATTCTAGAAGAGAGGATTCCAGAGCTTTTGTGAAAGCTCTTTTTACGTTTTCAGATCGAAAAAAAACGAAATAATCATCGACATAGCGTCTGAAATCATAGTCTTTCGAAACCTGATAACTTGGCTTCATTCTATCTACTAAATTTAAATCAATTTTCTGAAGAATTATCTCTGCAAAAATTCTGCTTACTTCGGGTCCTATAATAATCCCATTAGTCTCACGGTAATTGGTAAGCTGCATTAAATTGTCGAACTCTCCATCAAAATTACCACGCGCTCTTGGTTTGCTCTTAGCTAACCTTTTACTTTTTACAGCCCAACCAATTGAATGTGTATATATGCTAGGGAAGCATTTAGAAACATCGACTTGAAGCATACTATGAAATTTCTTTTCAAGCTTATGATACTCATAGGATTCAAAGAACCGATACAAAAAAGGATACTTTCTATATTTGAAGTAAGAACTTGAAACTATTCGCTCCTCATCCACACCTTCAACGCCTTCAACTATTTTTGACCCTTTTCGAACCTTACCGTAAAACTTGGTCGACTTTCTATAGGGGTGCCTCAATGAATACTTGGATTTTGTGCAATAGTATTCGATTAAATCATCATATTCAAAGTAAAAGTCACAAACTTTCAACTGAGCGACCGGGTGCATAATTGATATAGCGCGCCGAGATTTATTACCACCTCGAGATATTAAGTAGTCTAACGGAATGTACACTCCAGCATCATTTTTAAAGTCCAATCCAGAAATTGATTTATAAACATTCAAATGCGCGCGAGTATTAAACCTCTTATACATTGAGAAATTACTGAACCATAAGGGCAGTTCATAGGGCAACACATCGGTTAGCAATGTTCTTAGTTTATCATTTGTGTCCACCTTAATTAGATCAGGCATTTTTCCAAACCCTCATTATTTGAAGCGTCTGATTCTTACTAAACTTACCCACATTTCTTTTTCTTGTATTACCATATATCGATATTCTCTTAACTTGCGCCTGCTCGTTTTGAGTAAGCGAAAATCTTGGATCAGATAATTGCTGACATAGAAAGCCATCAACGGTTTTCAGGCAATCAAACTCATCCGTAACATATCTATAGTTATTTGCTAGACCTGCCAATAAATCCCCGTTCTTACTTTTCCTTACACTTTTTAGCATACAAAGATATTCAATTCTTCTTTTCAAGAGAAGAATGTTTCTTTGTTTCTTATGATCAAGAAATACCATCATTATCCGTGACTTCAATTTGTCTAATTTAGATCGAGATATATGTAAGTCTACTTTATTTGGTTTGTCTTTCTTACTTTCCACCTTAATCAAATAACCCAAGTAATTAAACATTGCAGACTTTGAGGGGCCACTATAGTACTTTTCAGTATTGTCGTTAAGGCTCAATCCTAATTCAGTCATAGCGCTTACAATATCACTTTGTACTTTCTCTTGCTTCCCTGCTGGAGTCAAAACAATGATGTCATCAACATACCTGGCGCTATATATTACGTTAGGGTTAGACATTATATTTTTATCTAACTCCTCTAAGTACAACTCCGCAAGTGTAGGGCTTATCGACAGCCCTCTAGGTAAGCCTAGCATGTTGTGATTGCCTAATAGATCCGCAGAAATAGCATTTAGCATCTTGATACATTCAGGAGCAAGAATAAGCTCGCTTTCAAATTTATTGATGAGACTCTGAAATGGAATGGTTTCATAGCAGTTTTTTATATCTAGTCGAAGAACATGGTAATCGCCAGAGTCCTTTAACAACGTGTTTATTTGTCTGATTATTCTATTACGATCTGACTGACGGACCTTATAAATCCTTCTAATAAATCTATCTAGTAGCTTGATTGAAAAAAAATCTTCCATAGTTGATGGTATGAAGACTGCCTTACCTTTTATTTTCTTTTCCTCTAATAATGATAAGACGAAATCATGTGACTTCCAGTACTGAACAGTATGAGCTATTGCTGTTTCAACATCACCGTAATCAGGCAATAAATTCCATTGCCAAATATCATTTGGTGTGAGTGCTTTAGAGAGTTGTTCTCTATCAAAAACTTGTTTAAGCATTTATTCCGCCTATGATATAAAATTTTCTGGCATGTCATTTTTAGTGATAGCTTTATGTTTTTCTTCTCTTTCAAGCAGCTTAAACTCATAAAGTCTTCCACCTATTTGCTATACATGTCCTTTTGCGAACGAGTTCCTTTATCACACAATTGCTTAATACCTTATCGTGTAATACGTACCTTAAGGTAGAGGCAACACTATGCATAAACACTAACTGACTGGGTACCTAATACTCTCTACAATCTGTCTCTTTATCTACATCACGCATACAAGTTATCTTCAGCAACATTTGAGCGGACTAGTTATGACTTTACTACTCAATTGTAAGCGGCTAGCCGCCCACGCTACCGCACCCATTTACACGGGCCTGATTCATTCGGGTGCTGAAATGGAAGAGAGTTGATGAGGCTGTGCGCTCTAATCCGTTAAAGCTTATGTATTTTATTTGTTAAAAACTCGTAAAGAGACTATAAGGTTCGGTCGGCTATTGCAACCAGCCTCGACGAATGACGGTTAGCCTGAGGGGACAAATGGGATAGAATGGTGGTTGGCCTGATACCGAAGAGATCTATCTATGTTGTTTGTTTTGATTATCGCCCTGACCTGCCTTTTTATTGCAGCTCTGGTTTATATTGTGCGTCGCCAGCAGGGTAAATCTGCTGCGCTGCCTGCGGTTTATACGGCAATGGTAGGGCTTGCTTTGTCTGGGGGTGTATTTACCTTTGTGATGCAGCAGGGGACTCAATTGCCTCGTGCTGAGCTGGTGGACATGCAACAGAATACCGGGGAGCTAGCAGAGTACTTCGACGGCCGCCCTATGGTGGTTAATTTATGGGCGAGCTGGTGTCCGCCCTGCGTGCGTGAGATGCCGATGCTGGAAGAGGCTGAGAACGACCATCCGGACGTGCGCTTTGTGTTTATTAATCAGCGCGAGCATCCTGATTTGGTGACGGAGTTTCTTACGCAGCATAGTCTGAAACTGGATACGGTATTGCTGGATGCCAGTGGTGGGTTTGCCTCAGCTGTTGGTGCTCATGCGATGCCTACGACGTTGTTTTTTGATGCGGATGCCAGGCTGCAGAAGCGGTTTTATGGTGAGGTTGACCAGGAAACACTTGATGAGGGGCTTGGGTTGATTCGGGGTGGGGAGTAGGTTTGCGGTAGGTTTGATATTTGCTTTGTATATCGAGGAATCGGAAGGCTACCATGGCAGGCTGAGCCTGCCCTACGGGGCGTGGTGGAGGCGGAGAGCTTCCACGGCAGGCGGAGCCTGCCCTACGGGGCGTGTTGGAGGCGGATAGCTTCCACGGCAGGCTGAGCCTGCCCTACCGCCAATATGATGCATGTGTGGTGTGAAAGGGTTATTACCGTTCAAACACCAGGAACAGCTTTGGGGAGAGTAATCCAAGCCAGCCGTGGGTCATTTTGGTGAGCTTCCATCCGTCGGCGGCGAGTTCGTTTGCTACTTTGGTGGCTTCTTTTGAGAAGCTTGATGTGGTCCAGCCATCAGAAACGGCGACGATTTTATATTCCATAAATATCCCTTTTATTGATCGTTGTTGTTTTTATTTGAAGACATTATAAGGTTCGTTTTTTTATTGCAAGTTTTGGGGATTGTTTCGCGGCAGGCTGAGCCTGCCCTACGAGAAATTCAGCCTGAAGGCGTGAGGTGGTGGGAGGTTTTGGTGTTGCCAGGCGTCGAGCCCAGGGATGGGCGAGCCGAGCCTACAAGGATGTATTCACGGCGTCCTGGCAAGGCCAAATCTCCTGCCACCGGGAGCTGGCGGTGGTTTCAGGGTTCGCGGCAGGCTCAACCTGCCCTACGAGGCGCGGTGGAGGTGGATAGCTTCCACGGCAGGCTGAGCCTGCCCTACGGTGAAATGCCGGTGATTTTGCGTTCCTGAACCCACAAAAAAACCCAACCTTTTGGTTGGGTTTTTGTTTATCGAAGATTCGTGGTGGCAGGTGGAACCTGCCCTACGTTATTTCTTCTTTTTGACTGCCTTTTTGTTGGGCAGGTCGGTGATGGATCCTTCGTACATTTCAGCGGCCAGGCCTACTGATTCATGTAGCGTTGGGTGAGCGTGTACGGTCAAGGCTATGTCTTCTGCGTCGCTGCCCATTTCAATGGCCAGGCAGATTTCGCCCATCAGTTCGCCACCGTGTGAGCCGACTACAGCGCCACCGATCAAGCGGTCGTTTTCTTTGTCGAAAATCAGCTTGGTGAAACCACTGGTTGAGTCAGACGCGATAGCACGACCTGAGGCAGACCATGGGAAAGTCACAGCTTCATATTTGATGCCCTGCTCTTTGGCTTCTTTCTCGGTTACGCCAGCCCAGCAAACTTCTGGGTCGGTGTAGGCGATTGAAGGAATGACCTTAGGCTCAAAGAAGTGTTTCTTG
Source organism: Aliidiomarina minuta (assembly GCF_003987145.1). NCBI lineage: Bacteria > Pseudomonadati > Pseudomonadota > Gammaproteobacteria > Alteromonadales > Idiomarinaceae > Aliidiomarina > Aliidiomarina minuta. The sequence continues at coordinate 1,620,203 of NZ_PIPL01000001.1, forward strand.
CCTGCGATGTTCTCGGCAGCCACATGGCCTTCGTGAGTCGCTTTGTGCGCCAGCATTGGCTGACCAATGATGTCACCGATAGCAAAAATGTTGTCAGCGCTGGTACGTAGCTGGTTGTCAGTTTTGATGAAACCTTTGTCATCCACTTCCACGCCGGCTTTGTCAGCACCGATTTTGTTACCGTTTGGTGTACGGCCAACAGCGACTAATACGGCGTCGTATTTAACTGGCTTGTCTGGCGCGTTCTTGCCTTCGAAGGTCACGTGAATGCCGTCTTTTTTGGCTTCTACTTTAGTAACCTTGGTTTCCAGCATGATGTTGTCAAACTTCGGCTTGATCTCTTTGGTGAAGACTTTAGCCAGGTCTTTATCAGCGGCAGGAATTAACTGGTCCATGAATTCAACCACGTCCAGCTTAGCACCTAAGGCGCTGTATACCATGCCCATTTCCAGACCGATGATACCACCGCCTAACAGCAGCATTTTCTTCGGAATGAATGGCAGTTCCAGGGCGCTGGTGGAGTCCCATACGCGCTCGTCATCATGTGGGATGAACGGCAGTTCTACTGGCTGTGAGCCGGCAGCGATAATGGCGTGTTCAAACTTGATGGTGGTTTCTTCGTCGCCGCTAACTTTAATTTCGTTAGCGCCAGTGAATTCACCTTTACCAGTGACTACTTTGACTTTACGCATTTTCGCCATCTGGTCGAGGCCGCCAGTCAGCTGACCTACTACTTTTTCTTTGTGCGCGCGGATTTTGTCCAGGTCAATTTTTGGTTCACCGAAAGTCACACCATGGTCGCCCATGTGTTTTGAATCTTCGATGTGCTTGGCAAGATGCAACAGTGCTTTTGAAGGAATGCAACCTACGTTCAGGCAAACACCGCCTAAAGTGCTGTAGCGTTCGATCATAACCACGTCCAGCCCTAAATCGGCTGCACGGAACGCTGCTGAATATCCACCAGGTCCTGCACCTAGCACTACAACCTGAGTTTTAATCTCGTTACTCATGATGACCCCTATAATTAACCGCTTCTTTCGTTTTCGGAAGCGTGTTAGTCTGATTTTTGTACCAGTTTGGTACAACCCGCGCGAACATTAGAGCGAATTGTACCGAGAAATTCGCTCAGCGTCTTGCCCCTTTGAGCGGAAAAAGGCTGCAAGACGCCGAGTTTTATCTGCTTAGAGCAGTAATTTACGTATATCAGACAGTGCCTGACTGAGGTACACAGTAAAGCGAGCGGCGACAGCGCCGTCAATTACCCTATGGTCGTAGGACAGACTTAACGGTAATTTCAGACGAGGTTCAAACTCGCTGCCATTCCAGTGCGGTTTCATTTCGCTTTTTGAAACCCCTAAAATAGCCACGTCCGGCGCATTCACTATCGGCGTAAAGGCGGTACCGCCAATGCCACCTAAGCTGGAGATTGAGAAACAACCGCCCTGCATATCGGTCGACTTAAGTTTGCCGTCTCTTGCCTTAGCGCTCATTTCCATCAGCTCGTCAGACAGCTCTTTAATGCCTTTTTTGTCGACATCACGGATAACCGGTACTACCAGTCCGCCCGGGGTGTCTACGGCGATGCCCAGATGCACATACTTTTTCATGATCAGGTGTTCGCCGTCTTCGTGCAGCGACGAGTTAAACACCGGATATTCACGCAAAGCTTTGGCAACGGCTTTCATGATAAACACCAGCGGGGTGATTTTCAGGCCACTTTTGATTTTCGCCTGATGCTCGTTCTCCGCTTTACGGAAGCGCTCCAGCTCAGTGATATCGGCTTCGTCAAACTGCGTCACATGAGGAATGGTTACCCAGTTACGATGCAGGTTGGGGCCAGAGATCTTCTGAATGCGGCTCATGGCTACGGTTTCAACTTCACCAAACTTGCTGAAATCCACTTTAGGCTGTGCAATGACCTGCAGGCCACCTTCGCCACGGCCTGGTGCGGCAGACGCCTTAGGACGCGATAGCTCGTACTTCACGTACTGCTGCACGTCGTCTTTCAGGATACGATCTTTAGGTCCGCTGCCTTTGACCTGAGTCAGATCAACACCAAACTCACGGGCTACACGGCGCACGGCAGGCGACGCATGAGGTACGCCTTCGCCCTGACCTTTACGCCCTAACGGGTGATCTGGTACTGGTGGCTTGCGTGAACGCGAGCTGTGAGTAGCTTCTTGCTTTTCTTCGCTGCTATCGCCTTTTTTACTGCTGGTTTCAGCACTGCTGTCGGCTGACTTGTCGGCGCTGGAATCCTGACTCTCGTCTTCGTCGCTGTCCGCTTCGTCTTCTTCAGCGTCGCCGGCTACTTCCAGTTTAATAACTAGCGAGCCCTGCTTTATTTTATCGCCTTCTTTGACCAGCACTTCTTTGACTGTACCTGATTCCGGGCAAGGCACGTCCATCGTGGCCTTGTCGGTTTCCAGCGTAATCAGGCCATCTTCTGCACTGATTTCATCGCCTTCTTTAACCAGTACTTCAATGACTTCAACTTCGCCATCTTCACCGATATCAGGTACTTCAACGTCTATCACTTTAGAGCCACCAGAAGACTTCTTAGCTTTCTTCTCTTCTTTTTGGGACTCTTCTTTTTTCGGCTCTTCTTCTGTTTCTTCTTTGGCTTCTTCTTTCTCAGACTCGTCTTCTTTGGAGTCGTCGCTGTCACCTGAGTCTTCATCCGAGGCCGCAACCATTGCCAGCAAATCACCTTCTTTCACGGTGTCGCCGACTTTGATTTTGATGTCTTCGATAGTGCCGCCAAAAGGTGCCGGGATGTCCATAGACGCCTTGTCGGTTTCTACGGTAATCAGCGCGTCTTCAGCTTCAATGCTGTCGCCTTTGCTGACCAGCACTTCAATTACTTCGACTTCTTCCCCACCTACGTCGGGGACTTTTACTTCTTTTGCATCTGCCATGTCAGCCTCCGTTACGCGTGCAGTGGGTTGATTTTATCAACGTCGATACCGAAATCTTTAATCGCCTTGGTCACCACTTTCTTGTCGATGTCACCGGCTTTAGCCAGTTCAGACAAGGCAGCCACTACGATGTAGTCGGAATTGACTTCAAAGTGACGACGCAGGTTGGCGCGACTGTCAGAGCGACCGAAACCGTCAGTACCCAGCACACGATACGGTCCTGGTACCCAGGCTCGGACCTGGTCGGCATACATTTTCATGTAATCGGTAGCTGCGATAACCGGGCCTTTGCCGCCTTTTTCCAGCACGTCGGTGATGTACGCGGTGCGCTCTTTCTTGGTCGGGTTCAGCATGTTGTAACGGTCAACGTCCTGACCATCACGCGCCAGCTCGTTGAACGAGGTAGCACTGTAGACGCTGCTGGTGATGCCATAGTCTTTGGCTAACACGGCTGCAGCCTGGCGTACCTGCTCAAGAATGGTGCCTGAACCTAACAGCTGCACATGGCCTTCGGCTTTCTTGGCTTTGACGTCATCCAGCTTGTAGATACCGCGCAGAATGCCTTCTTCACAACCTTCCGGCATTTCCGGTTGCTTGTAGTTTTCGTTCATCACGGTCAGGTAGAAGAAAACGTTTTCGTTTTCATCGTACATGCGGCGCAAGCCGTCCTGCGTGATCACCGCTACTTCATAACCGTAAGTCGGGTCGTAACTGATGCAGTTAGGCACTGTGTTGATCAGGATATGGCTGTGACCGTCCTGATGCTGCAAACCTTCGCCGTTCAGCGTGGTACGACCGGCAGTACCGCCAATCAGGAAACCACGGGTCTGGCTGTCGCCTGCGGCATAAATCAAGTCGCCAACACGCTGTGGTCCGAACATCGAGTAATAGATGTAGACCGGGATCATAGGTTCGTTGTTGGTCGAGTAGCTGGTACCCGCCGCAACCCAGGATGCCAGAGCGCCCAGCTCGTTGATGCCTTCCTGCAATACCTGACCTTTTTTGTCTTCACGGTAGTAAGCGACCTGGTCGGCGTCCTGCGGGGTGTATTTCTGGCCCTGGTGAGCGTAAATACCGACCTGGCGGAACAGACCTTCCATACCAAAGGTACGGGCTTCGTCCGGAATAATAGGCACCACACGAGAGCCGACTTTTTTGTCTTTCAGCATCGCGGTTAAGACACGAACAAAGGCCATGGTGGTGGAGATTTCACGATCCCCTGAACCTTTCAGTACCGCATCAAAGGCTTTCAGTGACGGCACTTCCATCTCTTTGTCGCTGTCGATACGGCGTACCGGCATGAAACCGCCCAGTTTCTCGCGGCGCTCTTTCATGTACTTGTACTCTTCGCTGTCCTCAGGGAAGCTGTAGTACGGCATACCTTCTAAATCTTCGTCTTTAATCGGGATATTGAAACGGTCACGGAAGTGCTTGATGGCATCCATGTCCATTTTCTTGACCTGGTGGGCTACGTTTTTACCTTCACCCGCAGCACCCATGCCATAGCCTTTTACGGTTTTGGCTAAGATCACCTGTGGGCGACCTTTGGTGTTCACCGCTTTGTGATACGCCGCATACACTTTTACCGGATCGTGACCACCACGGTTTAAGCGCCAGATGTCTTCGTCAGACAGATTGGCGACCATTTCTTTGGTTTCCGGGTACTTGCCGAAGAAGTTCTCACGGGTGTACGCGCCGCCTTTAGCTTTGTAGTTCTGGTACTCACCGTCCACGCTCTCTTCCATGACCTGGGCCAGTTTGCCTTCAGTGTCACGATACAGCAGCGGATCCCAATAACGACCCCAGATGACTTTAATTACTTCCCAGCCAGCGCCGCGGAAGGTGCCTTCCAGTTCCTGAATGATCTTACCGTTACCACGAACCGGCCCGTCTAAGCGCTGCAGGTTACAGTTAACGATAAAGGTCAGGTTATCCAGGCCTTCACGGGTCGCCAGACCAATGGCGCCTAAGCTTTCTGGCTCATCCACTTCACCGTCGCCTAAGAAGCAATAAACGCGCTGTTTAGAGCAGTCTTTGATGCCACGGTCAGTGAGGTATTTTAAGAAACGTGCCTGATAGATAGCCTGAATTGGGCCTAAGCCCATAGACACGGTCGGGAACTGCCAGAAGTCAGGCATTAATTTCGGGTGCGGGTAACTGGACAAGCCGCCGCCATCGACTTCCTGACGGAATTTATCCAGTTGCTCTTCGCTTAAGCGGCCTTCCAGGAAGGCACGGGCATAAATACCCGGCGAGATATGGCCCTGCATATACAGCAGGTCACCGCCGTCTTCCTCTGTTGGTGCACGGAAGAAGTGGTTGAAACCTACATCGTAAATCATTGCAGACGAGGCGAAACTGGAGATATGGCCGCCCAGATCAAGATCTTTCTTGGAGGCACGCAGTACCATAGCCAGAGCGTTCCAGCGAATCGCGGCACGGATGCGCGACTCCAGGGTATGATCGCCCGGCATCACAGGTTCCTGACTGACCGGAATGGTGTTCAGGTATGCGGTGGTTGGTTTGTACGGCAAATAGGCACCGCTGCGGCGTGCTTTATCAATCAACTCTTCCAGCAGGAAGTGGGCACGTTTGGGTCCCTCGGCTTCGAGGACGCCTTCTAACGAATCCAGCCATTCCTGTGTTTCCTGTGCGTCGATATCTTTCTTGTCATGTTCCGCCATAATGATTCCTTACACATCTCACGGTCGATAATTACTGTTCACTACGTCTCAGCGAGCGCTGTAGACGTGTATGATCGCGATTTAATTTAAGCAGAGTGCCTTCAATGTAGGCCAGATGCTGATGACATGCATCCCGCGCCTGCACAGGTTGCCCCGCCAGAATAGCCTCAACGATAGAAGCACGATGCTTCTGCAGCTGGGCCCGTATTTCACTGCGGCTGTTCAGAACTTCCAGGTTCTGCCGCATATTTTCCATTAATAATTCCTGCATACCGCGCACCAGGTGCAATAACACCACGTTGTGCGAGGCTTCGGTCACTGCCACATAGAAATTCATCAGGGCAGCGGCCTGGTTCTTAGTATCTTTATCTGTCTCTGCCGCTTCGCTGGCTTCGTTAAACGCCTGCTGAATACGTGCATGGTCAGCGTCATTGCCCCGTAAGGCGGCATAAAATGCTGAAACGCCCTCTAGTGCATGACGGAACTCTAACAAATCAAATTGTGATTCCGGGTGCGTAGCTAATAACTCGTATAAAGGGTCGGTCACCTGTTGGTGCAAGGCCCCGGATACAAAGGTACCGCCGCCCTGCCGCCGCGACACCAAACCTTTAGCTTCCAGCTTCTGTATCGCTTCCCGCAATGAGGGTCGCGAGACGTCAAACTGTTTAGCCAGTTCACGCTCTGACGGCAATCGTTCTCCCGCCGCCCAGGTACCATCTACGATCAAACCTTCCATCTGGCTCATGATGATATCGGACAGTTTTGTATGCTGTACTCGGGTGACCCTGGACATTAGTAGCGCCTGGTTGCAAATAAGGTAATTGGTCTTACCAACTTACCTATTGTAAATAAAAAGCCGGGGTAACCCAAGTAAATCTGGCCCTATATTGGTCTGACCTGATTAAATCAGGCCACCCAACCGAGCAAAGTCGCTATCGCCAGGGCTGCCAGCAAGAGCATCATGGTGCGTTTAGCCAGGTTCAGCAGGCAGCAAGGTTCTTCAGTTAAGTCGCCCGCTTCCGCCTGCACGTCTTCTGCTTTCATGGCTACCCGAGTCAGGTAGTCAGGCGCCGATTCGCTGACATTAAAAAGCCCACCAAGCCAGGCGGGCATAGCGCGGCTGAAATGGCCAACGAGCAGATAACCAAAACCTGCGACCCGCACCGGGATCAGATCAACCCAATGTAGCAGGCGCGGGTAAAGCTCTTCCCGTTCCCGCAATAAGCCGTAACCTAACGCACCCGGGGCACCGAAAATAATAAACCAGAAAGCCACAGCGAAATAATAACGGAAATTCAGCCATACCAGACTTTGCCCGACTGTAGCGGGGCCTTCTTCCATAACCCGGTCGTCCAACTGCTCCTGCAACTCCATGCAACTTAAAGTGTCGCCACGATTGGCTGATTTAAGATACTGGCGTAACTGTTCACGCTTTACCGGACAACCCAGCACGACCATGAGCACCAGTAAGTTAATTACAAAGACAAGCAAGGTATTAGGCTGCCACCAAAGCAACAACGCCAGCAACAAAGAAGGCGCAATCCACAATAAAGGCCCGGCCAGCTCGTGTATGCGCCAGCGCTGCAGGCCAGTTATTCCGGCCAGCATATTTTCCCAGCCGTTGGCAAAAGAAGTCAGCCGCCAATTGCCAGGGCCTTTCTTGCTGCGCTCAGCGAGTAGCGCCAGTAACAATGAAAATAACACCATGAATAAGTACCTGTTTTTATTATGTCTGCACTATTGTCTACATTATGTCTGCGTAGACGGCAGGCATTGTTCGCGCTCACTGCGCAGTCGTTGCCAGTCAAATGCCGGGCCCGGGTCTGTCTTGCGCCCTGGCGCAATGTGTTCGTGTCCCACTACCCTATCATTAGTAATTGCCGGATACGCTTGTTGTAGCACAACAATGAGTTGCGCGAGTTTTTTATACTGTTTGTCAGTGTAGGGGGTGCTATCTGTTCCCTCAAGTTCGACGCCAATTGAAAAATCGTTGCAACACGCCTGCCCCTGCCAGCTCGAAGCGCCTGCATGCCAGGCCCTGCGGTCAAAAGGCACATACTGAATCAATTCACCATCACGGCGAATCAGGCAATGCGCTGAAACTTTAAGGTCACGCAGGGGCTCAAAGGAAGGGTCGGCATCACAATCCAGGGTGCCACAGAATAAGTCGGTAATATAAGGCAGCCCGAACTGGCCAGCTGGCAGGCTAATACCGTGCACCACAAAAAGACTGATCTCGGCGTCGGCGGGCCGCTCGTCCGCATGAGGTGATTCTATATACTGTGCCGGGCGCACCCGGTGCTGTGAAATATCCAGTTCAGTGTGCATAATGGGAAGCTAAGTTAAAGTCGAGTCCCAGTATCACGGGTATGCAGGCAAAGGTAAAGCGGGAGCGAAGCAGTAATGAGCAGGTCAGACCCCACACAACGTATTGGCAAATGGTTCAGTTGGTTTGCCTGGATCGCTTTGCTCTTTATCCTGTACTGGTGGTTCGGTGGCATTTTAGACGGCCAGCAGAACCCGAACCAGCAGGTAGAAAGCTACCGCGACGGCGAACGTGCGGTGGTCACTTTGCAGCAAAACCGTTCCGGACATTATGTCGCTAATGGCGAAATTAACGGTCGGGGCGTTACTTTTATGCTCGACACCGGGGCCACTCAAGTGGCGATTCCAGCAAGCCTCGGCCAGGAACTTAACCTGCAGCGAGGCGCCCCCGTAATGGTGATGACAGCGAATGGTCGCGCCCGCGCTTACACCACCAGCATTGATCAACTACGCTTGGGGGAGATTGAATTGCAGAATGTGTCAGCAACCTTAGTGCCCGGTTACGAAGGCTCGCAAATTTTATTGGGCATGAGCGCACTGAAAACGTTAGAATTCACCCAACGAAATCACGAGCTGACAATTACTCAGTAACGTAACAAGAGCTGCAGCTGCCCTAAAGGAATTGCATAGTTATGAATACCCCGCTCAATCCAGCCGATAAAAAAGCCCTGCGTCTGCACATTGAAACTCAGATCAGTGCAGCCCTGGCTGAAGACTTAGGTGGCGAAATTGATATCAGCGCCGACATCACCGCGCAGCTGATTGCCCCGGATACCCAGGCCAGCGCTACTATTATCAGTCGCGAAGACTGTGTGCTCTGTGGCCAGGAGTGGGTTGAAGAAGTCTTTAGCCAACTGGGCGGCGAAGTGCATATCGAATGGCTGGCAAAGGACGGCGACGAAGTCGAAGCCGGCGCGACTTTATGCCGCATGTCAGGCCCGGCACAGCACCTGCTGACTGGCGAGCGCACGGCACTTAACTTCCTGCAGACGTTATCAGCCACGGCCACTCAGACCTCACTGGCGGTGAAGCGTTTAGCCAATTCAGGCACACGCCTGCTGGATACCCGTAAAACCCTGCCCGGCCTGCGTCTGGCACAAAAATATGCGGTTATCTGCGGCGGCGGCAAGAACCACCGCATGGGTTTATTTGACGCTTATCTTATTAAAGAGAACCACATCAGCGCCTGTGGTGGCGTGAGTGCGGCGGTAAAAACCGCACGTCAGCGGCATCCGGATCGTTGGGTGGAAGTGGAAGTCGAAAACAATCAGGAGCTGGAACAGGCGCTGGAAGCCGGTGCCGATATCATTATGCTGGACAATTTCAGCATGCAGGCCATACGTGACGCCGTCGATATGGTGTCTGGACGCGCCAAGCTGGAAGTTTCTGGCAACGTGACCGCAGAGCAACTCAGCGATTATGCGTCTACGGGAGTCGACTTTATTTCCTCCGGCGCTTTAACCAAAAACGTGCAGGCTATCGACCTGTCTATGCGTTTTCAGACCGCTTAATCCATAACTGACAAAGACCGCCTGTACCTCAGGCTACTCAGGCGCTATTTCTTTAACTGTTACTTGTTACTCACAACAACAGCTAAGGATAGCGCCATGTACTCTCAATACACTTTTAAACGATGCCCTTGTAAACAACAGGGATTTAACCTCATTGAACTGATGATAGTGGTCGCTATCATCGGCATTTTAAGCAGCATCGCTGTGCCAGCTTATACTGATTACACTCAGCGAGCCCGGGTCAGCGCCAGTCTGAGCAGTATACAAAGCTGGCAGACTGCGATTAATTTATGCTGGCAGATGGAAGGCTCGCTGGTGGTCTGCGGTAATCTGGGCCAGAACGGCGTTCCGGCCGCACCAATCAGCGCTGATGAATTGCCGGTGGGCGTCACCAGCATACAGTCGGGAGTTTCATCCGGTTCCCTGCGCGTTGAGCTGGAAGCCCAGGATCGGGATGGCAATCCCATCACTGTAGTGTTAACCCCTGAACCCCGCTCTACGCATCTCGCCTGGCAATTAACCTGCTCAGATTACAGCGCGTCTGCCAGCCCCAACTCGCGTGTGGGCCAATGCATCGGCGAACTGGGAGCCTGAGCGTGAACGCTATGACTCAACAGGATTCACAGATAGAAAAGCTGGTGCAGAATCTACTGGAAAGCTGCCTGAGCAAGGGCTCTTCTGACTTGCATATTGAACCTGAACCCGGCGGTTATCGCTGCCGGGCACGCACGCTCGGTCGCCTGCACTGTATACAAAACCTGACCACCATGCTGGCGCCACGGGTGATCGCTCATATTAAGGTGCAGGCCAAACTGGACATTACCGAGCGCCGGTTACCCCAGGACGGCCGCTGCCGTTTTAACTTAACCCGTCAGACGCTGGATTGCCGCGTGAGTACTTTGCCAGCGCTTGGTGGTGAAAAGCTGGTGTTACGTATATTAAGTCAGCAGGCAGATAACACGCAGCTTGCAGGTACTGGCATGTTGCCGGCGCAGCAGTTGCAGGTGCAATCTGCTTTGCAACGCAAAGAAGGTCTGATCTTAACCACCGGCCCGACTGGCAGCGGCAAAACACAAACCCTGTATACCCTGTTGCAACAACTCAACGACGAGCAACGCAATATCAGTACTGTGGAAGATCCGGTGGAAGTGGATCTGGCCGGTATTAATCAGGTATCGGTACAGCCGGTACTGGGTTTTACCTTTGCCCATGCGTTACGGGCATTAATGCGCCAGGATCCGGATATTATTATGGTCGGCGAAATCCGCGATCAGGAAACCGCCAGCATTGCCTGTCAGGCGGCTCAAACCGGGCATTTAGTACTGGCTACTTTGCATGCTGCCAGTCCGCTGAACGCTATTATCCGCCTTCAGCAATTGGGCATTGATGGTTATCAGCTCGCTGCCTGCCTGGTGCTGCTCATGAACCAGCGTTTAGTTACCGTCTCTGCCACCCACCGTATGGGTGTTTACGAACTGGTCAGTATGCAACACACACTGCAGATGGCTTTACTGGCAAACCCCAACCAGGCGCATTACTGGGAACATGTCGCCGAAGCCGCAAAGGCCGATATTAGTTTGTCTGCCGCAACTGAGCATCATTTAAAGGAGCCCAGTAATGCGACGCCGGTTAGCTAGCTGGCGCTGGCAGGGGCTCAATAAACAGGGGCTGCGGGTTTCCGGCATTGCTTTTTTGCCACCACCGGCACTGCGCATGCAGCTTTGGCAACAGGAAATACAACTGATCCGGGTTCGCCATCAGAGCCAAGGTTCATTAAGCAAGACCCAGCGCCGCCGCTGGCAGCAACAGTTTACCCATGACTGGCTGGCCTTGCTAAAAGCGGGCATACCCCAACTGGACGCCTTACACATACTGCAACGCCAGGCCGCGCATGCGCAGCAACATCAGTATCTGAGCCAGTTGATCAGCTCGCTTCAGGCAGGCCATGATCTGGCAACCAGTTTGCAAAATTGCAGCGCTGAATTTAGCCAGCAGTATTGCCGGTTAGTGGCGGTGGGCGAGCAAAGTGGTCAGTTGCCGCAGGTTTTACAGCGTCTGGAAGCGCAATTTATAGCAACTGAAGCACAACGCAAAAAACTGCGTAAAGCCATTAGTTATCCTTTACTGGTACTGGCGGTTTCGCTTCTGGTCTTTATCGCCATGCTGTATCTGGTCGTTCCCCAGTTCGCCAGTCTTTATCAGCAACTGCAGGTTGCAGTGCCGAACAGCACTCAGCGTCTATTGGATATAGCGAGCTGGTTACGCCAACCGCACAGCGCTTTGTTTTTTATTCCGCTGTTATTCGGTTGGCCAGTATGGCTGATTTTACGCCGGCTCAGCCAGCAGCATACGAGGGTTATTCGCCTGCTGTACCAGATACCACTGCTTGGTAAACATTTACGTCAGTCGCGTTTATTGCAGGATATCAGCACCTTATGCCTGGCTTACCGCAGTAGCATTCCCCTTACCGAGGCCTGCATGTTAACTGCGCAAAGTAGCAACGATGCCTGTTTTGCTCAGTTATGGCGCGCCTGTGCCCGTCTGCTCGGCCAGGGCAGCAGCTTGCATGAAGCGCTGCAGCAAGACCAGCTGGTGGATGCGGCTTATATACAAAACCTGGCACTGGGCGAACAAAGTGGCCGTCTGCAACAGCAGCTGGATTTTGTGATTCAGCATCTGCAACAACAACTGGACGATGCTCATGCGAGGTTGATGGCCATGCTGGAACCTGCCTTTCTACTGTTCACTGGCGCCATGACCGCCGCTTTATTAATGGCTCTTTACCTTCCGCTCTTCCAGCTCGGCCAGTTAGTAAGTTAAACTAGCCGCCTCATACTAAGGAGAATAACGTGGCAGACCTGTTAATACAGTCCCCTATCTGGAGTTTTGTGCTGGCTGCATTGCTAGGCCTTATTCTGGGTAGTTTTTTTAACGTCGTGATTGCGCGTCTGCCACGCATGATGGAATTGCAGTGGCAACGGGAAAGCGCCGAAGCTGCCGGTCATCCTGTGCCCGCAACGGAACCCTTTAACCTGGCGGTGCCACGCTCCCACTGTCCGTCTTGTAAAGCTACAGTTGCAGGTTATGACAATATTCCGGTACTCAGCTGGTTGCTGTTACGCGGCCGTTGCCGGCACTGCAAAACCCCGATCAGTGCTTTGTATCCGTTAGTCGAAATAGTCTCTGCGCTGATCCCTGTGTTCTGCCTGGCATTTTTTGGTATCAATTCGCTGGCCCTGGCCTACAGCCTGCTGCTCTGGTTTTTACTGGTACTCAGCGTCATTGATCTCAAGCAGATGTTATTACCCGACCAATTAACCCTGCCTTTGCTCTGGCTGGGCTTACTGGGGTCCATCACGGTGCTGCCCCTGTCTGCACAGGACGCTATTATTGGTGCGGTCGCGGGTTATCTGTTTTTATGGGCGCTGTACTGGTTATTTAAACTTCTGACAGGCAAAGAAGGCATGGGGTACGGCGACTTTAAACTGCTTGCTGCTTTAGGTGCCTGGCTGGGCTGGCAACAATTGCCACTGATCCTGCTATTGGCTTCAGCAGCCGGCGCTGTTATTGGCGGCACGCTACTGCTCATGAAGAAACATCAACAAGGCATACCCATTCCGTTTGGTCCTTTCCTGGTCATCGGTGCCGTGATTGCCTTGCTTTTCGGTGAGCAGATTTACCTCTGGTACTGGCAATGGGCGGGGTTAGTATGACTTACATAGTGGGCGTAACTGGCGGTATTGGCAGTGGTAAAACCACGGTCACAGACCGCTTTGCCAGCCATGGTATCGAGGTGATAGATGCCGATGTGATCGCCCGTGAGGTCGTCGCACCGGGCAGCGATGCTTTAAAGCAAATTGCTGAGTATTTTGGGCCCGAGGTCATACTGCCCGACGGCGCTTTAAACCGCGCTCAATTGCGCAGCCTGGTATTTGCCGATAGTGACAAAAAAGAATGGCTCAATCAGCTACTGCATCCCCTTATCCGCCACAGAATCGAAGACGCCCTGCAAGCCGCACGCTCTGACTACTGCATTCTGGTGGCTCCTTTGTTGCTGGAGAATCAGCTTCAGGCGCTGGTGGACCGGGTGCTGGTGGTTGATGTTGCGGAAGAGACTCAGATTGAACGAACCACGCGCCGGGACAATAACTCCCGTGAGCAGGTAGCGGCCATTATTGATGCGCAGATAACTCGTGAAGAGCGGCTGGCGGCAGCGGATGACTGCATTAATAATGAATTACCTTTGCCTGAAGTGTATGATCAGGTAGACGCGCTGCATCAGCAGTATCTGAAACTGGCTAAACGATAGAGACCCAAGTTGTAGTTATGGATAAGAATATTACAGTACGTTGCCCCACCTGCCAGAAACCTGTGGCCTGGAAGCAAAGCTCAGCTTTTCGTCCGTTCTGCAGCGAGCGCTGTCGACTGATTGATCTCGGCGAGTGGGCAAATGAAGAGAAAGTTATTCCAGGACCCGAATTACCTGGTGCGGTAAATCCGGATGCGGATAAAGAAGACGAGTATTAAGCGGGTTCATCCAGCAAACGCTGGATGATAGCTTCATTGGCTGCCGGAAAACTATAAGCTGTCAGTTGATGCCTGGGTACCCAGCGCCATTCCTGCCCTTCACGGCCATCTGCCTGGCCTTTGAAGACAGTCACATGCCAGACATCTAAACGGACGCGTTTGTCCGGGTAAGCATGTTCTATCACGGTCATAGGTGCGGCATGCACCACTTCGATATTAACTTCTTCCAGTAACTCTCTGGCCAAAGCCTGTTGTGCGTTTTCACCACCCTCAACTTTGCCGCCAGGAAATTCCCAGTGCCCGCCCTGATGCTGATGCGCAGCCCGGCGGCTGATAAGAAGCTCGCCCTGGGTGTTTTCAATCACACCCACGGCGACATGCACGGTATCGGGGTTACTCATAACTTAACTAAGTTTGCCGTGACAATGCTTATACTTTTTGCCCGAGCCACAAGGGCAAGGGTCATTACGGCCAACTTTCTGCCCGTCACGGACTACTGGTTGGCCGGTCGGGGCGCCAGCCGGTAGCGGTTTCTCGGCACCACTTGCCGGTGCACTTTCATGCTGGTACTCACGTGGCGTCGATTCTGACTTACGGCGTTGTGCTTCAACCGCTTCGACATCTTCTTCGGCGCGAACCTGAACTTTGCTCAGCACTTTAATGACATCTACTTTCAGCGCTTCGAGCATATCCATAAACAGGGCATAGGCTTCGCGCTTGTATTCCTGTTTCGGGTTCTTCTGTGCATAACCGCGCAAATGAATACCCTGACGCAGGTGGTCCATAGCCGCCAGATGTTCTTTCCAGTGCTGATCCAGGCTTTGCAGCATAATCGCTTTCTCGAACTGGCGTAATACCTTTTCGCCCACCCGCTCTTCTTTTTCTTTGTACGCCTTGTTGGCCTCTTCCAGAATACGCTCACGCAGTATTTCTTCATACAGCTTGTCGTCTTCATCCAGCCATTGCTGAATCGGCAGCTCAAGGTTAAAGTCCGCCCGCAGACGTTCTTCTAATCCTTTAATGTTCCACATTTCTTCCAGCGATTCAGGCGGTATGTATTCGCTCATCATAGCGCTGAACACGTCTTCACGAATAACCTCGATGGTTTCGTTAATATCGCCTTCATCCAGTAGTTCATTACGCTGCTCATACACCACTTTACGCTGGTCATTGGCAACGTCATCGAATTCCAGCAATTGCTTACGGATATCGAAGTTACGCGCCTCAACCTTACGCTGGGCATTTTCGATAGCACGGGTTACCCAAGGGTGTTCGATGGCTTCACCTTCTTTCATGCCCAGACGTTTCATCATACTGGTCATACGTTCAGAGGCGAAAATGCGCATCAGGCTGTCTTCCAGCGACAGATAAAAGCGCGAAGAACCCGGGTCACCCTGACGACCGGAACGACCGCGCAGCTGGTTATCAATACGCCGTGACTCGTGACGTTCAGTACCTATAATGTGCAGGCCACCGGCTTCGATCACTTCATCATGGCGCTTCTGCCAGGCTTCTTCAGCTTTCTTAACAGTTTCTTCATCGGCATCTTCCAGCTTTTCCAGCTCTGCCTGCCAATTACCACCGAGCACGATATCGGTACCGCGTCCTGCCATGTTGGTTGCTATGGTCACGGCACCCGCTTTACCAGCCTGGGCGATGATTTCAGCTTCCTGAGCATGGAATTTTGCATTCAGCACTTTGTGGTCGATTTTTTCTTTTTTCAATAAGCGCGAAACCAGTTCCGAGGTTTCTATCGAGCTGGTTCCCACCAATACCGGGCGCTTCTGCTCCTGGCATTCACGAATATCTTCCACTATGGCGGCATACTTCTCTTCGCCGGTTAAGAAGATGAGATCCGGGCGATCTTCACGCACCATAGGTTTATTGGTCGGTACTATGACGGTTTCCAGGCCATAAATAGACTGAAACTCAAAAGCTTCGGTATCTGCAGTACCTGTCATGCCCGCCAGTTTTTCGTATAAACGGAAAAAGTTCTGGAAAGTAATAGAAGCCAGCGTCTGATTTTCATTCTGAATATTAACGCCTTCTTTGGCTTCTACCGCCTGATGCAAGCCTTCCGACCAGCGGCGGCCTTCCATCGTACGGCCCGTGTGTTCATCAACGATGACCACCTGACCTTCTTTGATAATGTAGTCAACGTCACGCTGATACAGATGATGCGCTCGCAACGCTGCGTTTACGTGGTGTAACAGGGTAATATTACCTGCTGAATATAAAGACTCATCTTCTTCCAGCATGCCCTGTTCTTTCAATAATTCTTCTACGTGTTCCTGGCCATGTTCAGTCAGGTGCAGCTGGCGGGCTTTTTCGTCAATGGTGTAATCGCCCACGTCTTCGTCGCTCGCACCTTCTTCGCCATCTTCATTTAGCTGGCGTTTAAGCAACGGCACGACCTCATTCATTTTCTTATACATCGCCGAGCCGTCTTCAGCAGCGCCGGATATAATTAACGGGGTACGTGCTTCATCGATAAGAATCGAATCCACTTCATCGACAATGGCGAAATAAAGCTCACGCTGTACGCGATCATTCGGACTGAACGCCATGTTGTCGCGCAGGTAGTCAAAACCAAACTCATTATTGGTACCGTAAAGCAGATCCGCTGCGTAGGCATCTTTCTTTTCGGTCGGTGACATGCCCGCAACGTTGCAGGCTACCGTCATATCAAGGAATTCAAATAACGGACGATTCCACTCGGCATCACGGCTCGCCAGGTAATCGTTGACCGTTATTATATGCACGCCTTTGCCTGTCAGAGCATTCAGATAAGCAGGCAGGGTCGCGGTTAAGGTTTTACCTTCACCGGTGCGCATTTCAGCAATCTTGTTGTCATTCAGAATCATGCCGCCAATTAACTGTACGTCAAAATGGCGCATTTTGAAGACGCGTTTACTGGCTTCACGAACGGTAGCAAAAGCTTCCGGAATCAGTGCTTCAAGTTTCTCGCCGTCCGCCAGACGCTTTTTAAACTCAGCGGTTTTTTGCTTTAGCTGGTCATCACTAAACGACTCATATTCACTTTCCAGGTCACTTACTTTATTCGCTACCTTGCTTAACCCGCGAATAAGACGATCATTGCGGCTACCAAACATTCGCTTAAATAAACTACCAATCATGAGCTTTTATTAATCCTAAACGTTCAAAAATAATTATCAGAACAAAACAAAGCGGCACCTACCTGGTGCCGCCGCACGCCTATAGTTAGCGCCTACTAACGTTCTGCGCGACGATTTACGTATTCTCTCGGGTCTACATGCTTCCCGTTGCGTAAGACCTCGTAATGTACGTGAGGACCTGTAGAACGCCCCAGGGTACCTACTTCCGCAATTTTCTGGCCACGGGTAACCACGTCCCCTACATCAACATCAATGCTACGCATATGCGCATAGCGGGTCCGTAAACCTGCACCGTGGTCAATTTCAACAAGCTTACCATAGCCAGCACGACGACCGGCAAAAGTAACTATTCCCGCACCCGTTGATATGATTGGGTTGCCCTCTGCGCTTGCAAAATCCACACCCCGATGCATGCGCGGATTGCCATTGAAAGGGTCCTTACGAATGCCATACTGCGATGATAACCAGCCACTGGTTATCGGACGACCCGCAATATGTCGTTCATCTTCTATATGGTGATTGATCATAACAGACTCAAGGAGGCGCAACTGTTTTTGTTTATCTGCCAGCTCGCCTAACATGCGATCCAGGTCACCTAGTACCTGATGGTCAGTTACCGTAGGCCACTCGCTGGCAGTTACTTCAGGTCCGCCTAATGGCATCGGCTGATTGAAATTGAATTCATCCTGGTCAATTTGAGCGACATCCGCTAGACGCTGACCCAGCGCTTCCAAACGTAATAACTGCGCCTGCATTTCGCCTACTTTCATGGTCATGGCCGTCAATTCACGCTGCGTATTCTTGCGCACTTCTTTGACCGCCTCACTCTGCATGGCAAGGTTGCGTTGTTCATCAGTAATACGACTCTGAGCTACCTGGCTATCTATTCCCCGGTATTGCCAGGGCTGTTGATAACTAATCACAAGGAACGCAGTGATGCCGGCCAGGGTTAATAACCGCCGCCGCGTAAAACGCAAACCAAACTTAATTTTCCGACCACGGTAAATAATTGATAAACTCATGTGACTACTCGTATTAAAACTGCAAATTAATTATGGTACGTCGTTCGGCAAAAAATATTCGTCAGCTACTGCAACAAAGCCATATTGGCGGTTTGCAGCAACGCACAGAACAGTTTGAGCTCTGGCAACGTCTGTGGCAGGAATGCGTACCTGCCGAACTGGCACGTCACTGCCGTTGTACTGCGGTGCACAGCGGAAGCCTGAAGATCTCAGTTTCCAGTGCAATATGGACGCCGCGTTTACGAATGCTGGAGACCCATATTATTGATTATTTCAATCAATTTCTAGAACAACCTGTCATGCGATGCGAAATTAAAGTAGAACCCAGTCTACATCAGGCCGCCAGCAAAAAGCTGAACCGCTAAAATGCGAAAAGCGGCGCCTTATTCAGGCACCGCTTTTTTAACTTCAAAATATCATCATGCCAGAGCTGGCTGCAGGTAATTAATTGGAGATTCCACCAGCTCTTCTTCGAAGGTCGTAAACTCCCAGGCTTCGGCGTTATTCATTAATGCCACCAACAACTGGTTATTCAGTGCATGACCTGATTTATAGGCCCTTAAATGACCCAGAATGCTATGTCCGCCCATATACAGGTCGCCCACCGCATCGAGAATTTTATGCTTCACGAACTCGTCGTTGTAGCGCAGACCATCACCGTTCAGTACGCGGAATTCATCCAATACCACCGCATTATCAAAGCTACCGCCTAAGGCCAGGTTATTAGCGCGCAAGGTTTCAATATCTTTCATGAAACCAAAAGTACGGGCGCGGCTAATGTCTTTGATAAAGTTCTGGCTGCTGAAGTCCATGGATACAACCTGATTACTATCAGCAATCGCCGGATGGTCAAAGTCGATAGCGAAATCGATGCGGAATCCATTATGGGGTAACAACTCCGCCCACTTTTCGCCATCTTCTACGCGTATTGGTTTTTTCACGCGAACAAACTTTTTCGGTAACATCTGCTCCTGAACGCCAGCTGTCTGCAGCAGATACACAAAAGGATGCGAGCTACCATCCATGATCGGTATCTCATGCGAATCCACTTCTACGATCAGATTATCAATACCCATGCCAGCCACGGCTGCCAACAGGTGTTCAACCGTAGATACGCGAACATTCTGCTCGTTAATCAGACAGGTACACATGCGTGTATCTTTAACCAGCTCAGGAGACGCTTTAATCTCCACCACTGGATTCAGATCGACACGACGGAACAATATGCCAGAGTTTGCCGCTGCTGGACGCAACGTCAAGTTGACTTTGTTACCCTTGTGCAAGCCTACACCCGTAGTGGATATAGCCTGCTGAATTGTACGTTGTCTAATCATACGAACCTCGCATTATCTGCCATCCTGGCCCGCCCAATAAAAAGCGGCCGAAAACTATAACAAACATTAAAGTTTTCGTCAAGCCATAAGCTTCGACTTTTAGTCGGCCTGCCGGCGTAAAAACGCTGGAATATCAAGGAAATCGGTATCAGCGGACGGCTTGCTTTTGCTCGCTGGTTTTTCTTCCTGTTCAGGCTCAACCTGTTCTTTGTAAGCACGCGCGGTGGCTTCTTTACTGCTGGCGTAACTACCGCCTGAAGTTTGCGCTGTGCGCGCACCGCTGCCTTCTGCTTTTTGCGTATTAACCAGTGAGATATCGGGCTTACGTTCCGCACCAATACCTGTTGCAACTACAGTGACACGCAACTCGTCAGACATCTCTACGTCAATAACGGTTCCCACGATCACTGTGGCGTTATCAGAAGCGAAGGCTTTAACCGTATTACCTACGGTTTCAAACTCTTCAATGCTCATATCCATACCGGCGGTTACATTAACCAGTACGCCGCGAGCACCCGACAAATCAATGTCTTCCAGTAACGGGCTGTTAATGGCCATTTCAGCGGCTTCCTGTGCACGATCTTCGCCAGAAGCAACGCCGGTGCCCATCATAGCTGTACCCATTTCACGCATGACCGCCTGCACATCGGCAAAGTCGACGTTGATCAGGCCCGGACGCGTGATCAGTTCGGCAATACCCTGTACCGCGCCAAGCAGTACATTGTTAGCTGCGCTGAAAGCGTCCAGCAAGGTCGTGCCTTTGCCCAGTACTTTCAGCAGTTTTTCGTTTGGAATCGTAATCAACGAGTCCACATGCTCAGCCAGTTGCGCTATGCCCGCATCGGCTGCAGCCATGCGTTTTTTGCCTTCAAAAGGAAACGGCTTAGTAACCACGGCAACGGTTAAGATGCCCAGTTCTTTAGCCACTTCAGCAACTACTGGAGCCGCGCCTGTACCTGTACCACCGCCCATACCGGCAGCGATAAAGATCATATCGGCACCTTGTAGCTGTCGCATTAATTCTTCGCGGTTTTCTTCCGCCGCCAAACGACCGATTTCCGGGTTAGCACCAGCGCCCAGGCCTTTAGTGACATCAACACCAAGCTGGATAGTTACGTCAGCATCATGGCGTCGCAACGCCTGCGCATCGGTATTTGCTGCCAGAAACTGAACCCCTTCAATAGATTCACTGACCATGTGCTGAACAGCGTTACCGCCGCCACCACCTACACCTATGACTTTTATTACGGCATCGGACTCATAGTTGTCCATTAGCTCAAACATGTTACTCATTGTATTTCTCCACTTGCCTGCTTGTTGTTACCCCAGTTAAAACTCACCTTTAAACCAGCTCTGAATGCGTTTCCACCAACGCCTTGTGTCATTGCGCTCTTTTTCCTGCAATTGAGCGCTCAGTTTGAGCTGGCCAAATCGTAATAAGCCGACGCTGGTCGCATAGGACGCATCGCTTACATAATCCGTTAATCCTTTAATGCCCAGTGGCGAACCTAAGCGCACTGGCATCTGAAATATTTCTTCTGCAAACTCGATAGCACCTTCCATCTTGGCGGTGCCACCGGTTAATACCACGCCGGCCGCAATCTGTTCGTCCAGCCCGCTTTTTTGAATCTCATCCCGTACCAGTTCGAAAAGTTCCTGATAACGCGGTTCTACCACCTCGGCCAGAATATGACGCGACATGGTACGTGACGGACGACCGCCTACTGAAGGCACATCAATATTGTCTTCTTTGCTGACCAGCTGGCGTAAAGCACAGGCATACTGCACTTTAATATCTTCAGCATGACTGAGCGGTGTGCGAAAGATCTTAGCTATATCATTGGTCACCTGGTTGCCCGCTACCGGTATCACCGCGGTATGGCGTAGCACACCACCGGAGAACAGGTTGATATCAATCGTACCGCCACCCATGTCGACCAGCGCACAACCGAGCTCTTTCTCATCATCGGTTAACACCGCATGGCTTGAGGCCAGCGCTGAGAAAATCAAGGACTCTACTTTCAGATCACAGCGTTCGACCGCTTTTTGAATATTTTTTGCCATATCGTTCGCGCACGTGATGATATGCACCCGTGCCTCCATGCGAACACCTGACATACCAATCGGGCTTTTAATGCTTTCCTGGGAGTCAATCACATACTCCTGAGGTAGCACGTGCAGGATACGCCGCTCCTGGGCAATAGGAACTGATTTAGCGGCGTGAATCACGCTTTCCACATCATCCTGCGTCACTTCCGCTTCGTTAATCGGCACCATGCCGTTTTCGTTCTGGCAGCTAATATGACGACCTGAAATATTCAGGTAGACCGAAGACACCTGGCAATCAGCCATCAGCTCAGCTTCATCAACGGCACGCTGAATAGACTGCACGACCAGGTTCAGATCATTCACGCCGCCCTTGTCCATACCGCGAGCTGCAGTTACGCCAACACCCATGATGCTTAACTCGCCATCGGGCAACATCTCACCTATCAGGGCCACCACTTTACTGGTACCAACATCCAGGCTGACAATCATTTTGTCTTCGTCTGTTTTCACGATCACGGTTTACTCACTTCCTGTTGTTATTCGCGCCAACCTACAGCGACACCGGTGTCATAACGTAGGTCAACATAGTCAATAGCTCTTTCATCCTGCGTACTTAAGAATGAATACAAATCCATAAATCGTTGTACGCGCTCTAACCGGGCTTCACGCCCCAGTCTCAAACTTATTCCATTGTTCAGTCTAACACTGACTGAAAAACGTTCGGTAACTTCCAGCTGCTGAATACTAAACGGACTCAGCGCCAACATACCGCCAATGCGCTCAAACTGCCGGATAACTTCCTGCACATCCGCGTCAGGACCCTTTAGGTGCGGCAGTTCAACCGCTAACTCGTTCACTTGCGCACTAAATATCTGACCCTGCTTATTCAACACCTGCTGGTCATTCCATATCGCCATCGGAATTTGCTCTACCACAAAAATCCGTAAGCGACCTGGCCATTCTTTGCGTACCGATGCCGAGTAAATCCAGGGCAATGCTTCCACCCGGTCACGCAGTGTCTCTACATCAGCAGCGAAGAAACTGCCTACTTCGCCGGCAATCAGCGCCTGCCGGATATCATCCGACGTACTGTGCTGCATATCGCCCTGTATCACGATGGCACCCAACGGCACCTGCTGCTCATCCATCAGGGTCTGGTAAACTTTCAACCCCGACCATATCAAGCCCAGCATAATGACGATAAAAGCCAGCACTCCGAACCAGAAACTCCAACGCACGCTATGCCAGTCGAACTGCTTCATGTCACCCTACTCCCGGGTGTCGGCCAGAATCCGAACCACTAGTTGCGCAAAGCTCATTCCCTGCTGCTTAGCTGCCATAGGTACCAGACTTTTTACTGTCATTCCGGGTACCGTATTAACTTCCAGCAGTTGCATTGCACCCTGCGCATCCTGTTTTAAATCAACGCGTCCCCAGCCACTTCCGCCAACCGCTGCAAAAGCCTTTAGTGCCAGTTCGCGAACCTCTTGCTCGGCTTCTTCACTTAAACCCGCCGGACATAAATATTCTGTCGTATTGTCTTCATACTTAGCCGCATAGTCATAAAACTCATGCGGTGTGCGTACCCGAATCGTCGGTAACGCCTCTTCGCCAAGTATGGCTACCGTGTATTCTTCGCCGGGTAACCACTGCTCTATTAATACATCATCGTCGTAACGAGCTGCGTCTGTTACCGCCTGAGCCAGTACTGTCACGTCGCTGGCCTGAGCCATGCCGACACTGGAACCTTCCTGACTCGGTTTCACCATCACCTTGCCACCCAGTTTTTTCAGTAGCGCGGCATAATCCAGCGTCTTGCTTTGCTCCCGGTTAACCACCTGGGAGGCCGCCGTGGGTAACCCCATACCTGTCCATAAATACTTGGTCCGCGCTTTATCCATTGCTAAAGCGCAAGCCATGACACCACTGCCGGTATAAGGTACTTGCAGCGCACTCAGTACCGCCTGCGTATGGCCGTCTTCACCGCCGCGACCATGTAATGCAATAAAAGCCCGGCGAAAGCCAAGTTCCGGCAACTGTAATAAACTCTGCTCGGCGGTGTCATAAAAATGGGCATCGACGCCTTCTTCCAGCAATCCTTTAAGTACCGCATCTCCGGAACGCAGCGATACTTCACGTTCAGCGGAAAAACCACCAGCCAGCACTGCGACTTTACCCAGCTCAGTCATGCTTTACGCCCTCATCGGACTTACTCTGCAACTGTAATTGCAACGCATGTAACTGCCGTGCCAACGCCCCTACGTTACCGGCACCCTGAGTGAGCACTAAATCACCGGGTTCAATGATATCTGCCAGCACTTCAGCAACCTGGTCCGGTTGTTTTATATAAACCGGTTCCAACGCACCACGCTGACGTAACGAACGACACAACGAACGACTATCCGCGCCGGGCACTGCCTCTTCACCCGCGCCATAGACTTCCAGTAATAACAAAGCGTCGACTTCGCTGAGTACATCGACAAAGTCTTCATATAAATCTCTTGTCCGGCTATAGCGATGCGGCTGAAAACACATCACCAGACGCCGTTCCGGCCAGCCTGAACGCACAGCAGCTATAGTCGCAGCGACTTCCGAAGGATGATGTCCGTAATCATCAACCAGCATGACATCGCCTTCCTGCTTTTTGCGCGTTATCGGGTAGGTGCCATAATGCTGAAACCGACGGCCAATACCTTCAAAACTCGCCAGTGCTTTTTCGATAGCCTGATCTTCGATACCTTCGTCCGTAGCTACTGCAATAGCTGCCAAAGCATTTAAAACATTGTGCCGACCCGGTAAATTGAGCGTTACTAATAACGGCTCACGGTCACGACGCAGCACCGTAAAGCGACTTTGATTGCCTGTCTGGGTGTAATCCACAGCACGGACATCCGCACCCTCACTAAAACCATAAGTTGATATCTGACGGCCCACCCGCTGTAGAAGCCCGCGATTTACCGGGTCGTCCAGGCACATAACCGCGAGTCCATAAAACGGCAGGTTATGCAGAAACTCAACGAAAGTGTCCTGAACCTTAGTGAAGTCACCGGCATAAGTATCCATGTGATCAGGTTCAATATTGGTAACTACCGACACCATAGGTTGCAAGTGCAGGAAAGACGCATCGCTTTCGTCGGCTTCGGCGATTAAGTATTTGCTATTGCCCAGACGGGCATTGCTGCCGGCGCTGTTCAAGAGGCCACCAATAACAAAAGTCGGGTCCTGATCCGCGGCGGCAAAAATACTGGCAATCAGACTAGTGGTAGTTGTTTTACCGTGGGTGCCGGCTACCGCAATACCATGTCGGAAACGCATTAACTCGGCCAGCATTTCTGCCCGCCGTACCACAGGTATCAACAGATCATGAGCAGCCACCAGCTCTGGATTCTGCGGATTGATGGCGGTCGAGACCACTACCACATTTGCTTTCGTTACGTTGTCAGCACTATGTCCAAGAGCAATACAGGCTCCTAATTCACGCAGGCGCAACGTATTCGAGCTTTCCGCAATATCCGAGCCAGATACCTGGTAACCCTGGTTCAACAGAACCTCAGCAATACCGGCCATACCCGCGCCGCCAATGCCGACGAAGTGAATACGCTTCACACGCCGCATTTCTGGCACGTTGACTACAATAAATGGCTGTTCTTTGACCACGTTCATGATACGGCTCGCTCTTTCATTAATTCCTGACAATGTTGTACTATTTTTTGTGTCGACTCGCTGCTGGCGACAGTTTTTGCCTGTTCACCCATGTGTTGTAAGCGTTCAGGGTCGATAGCTAATTCCTGCAATACGCTAAACAGGCTTGATGCATTCAACTGCGACTGTGGCAGCAATATGGCTGCCTGTGCGCTGACTAACACTTCCGCATTGCGGGTCTGATGGTCGTCTACCGCATACGGGTAAGGCACCAGAATGCTGGCTACCCCGGCACAGGCCAACTCCGCTACCGTTAATGCGCCAGCGCGACACAGTACCAAATCAGCCTGCTGGTAAGCGGCGGCCATATCTTCAATAAATTCCACCACTTCCACTTTGACGCCAGGGCCAGCCTGCTGGTAACGCTGCACGGTTTCCTGCTCCCGGCCTTTGCCGACCTGGTGCGTTATCCGTAACTCAGGGTCCGTCCATTTTTGCAGTGCCACTGGTACATTCTGATTCAATACCTCAGCGCCAAGACTGCCGCCAATAATTAATAACTGCAGTGTGTCGTTAACAGGTTTTTGCGGTGCTTCTATTAAGTCGCAAATATCCTGGCGCACCGGGTTACCAACCCATATGCCCTGCTTTAATTTGTCCGCCGCCGCTTTGAATCCGAGCAACGTACGCTGAGCAAAGCGGCTCAGTAACTTATTGGTCATGCCCGGCGCTGCATTTTGTTCGTGAATCAGCAAAGGGACTTTACTCAACCAGGCTGCGATTCCGCCTGGACCCGCGGTATAACCACCAAAACCCACTACCAAGTCCGGCTGTAATTTCTTCATCAATTGACGGGCCTGGGCTACCGAACCTGATATGCGCCATGGCGCCGCTAGCCAGCCAGCGATACCGCGGCCACGAAGCCCCTGCTGCGGCATGCTGTAAAAAGCAAAACCTGCCGCTGGCACTACGCGCGCTTCAAGACGCTCCTCGGTACCTGCCCAGCTAACCTGATAGCCCTGTTCCCGCAGTTGTTCGGCAACTGCAAGAGCCGGGAATACATGGCCGCCAGTGCCGCCTGCCAGAATAAGTACGTGCTTACTCATATGCGCACCGCCTTAGATTTAGGCGAACGCCGCCGCGGGCCAGGTTTGCTCGCTTTTGCTGGCGTGCTTTTGTCGCGGTAACCCACGCGCAGTTCATAATCAATACGCAGCAATATCGCCAGCGCTATCGTCATCGCCAGCAGACTACTGCCGCCATAACTTATAAATGGAATCGTTAAACCTTTGGTCGGGATCATGCCCGCTGCCGCACCTACATTGACTATGGTCTGGAAACCAAACCAGATACCAATGCCATGTGCCAGGTAACCACTAAAGGCGCGTTTTTGACGTAGCGCGCGCTGACCTAAGAAAAGCGCTTTAGTCACTAAAGCCAGAACCAGTAATATGGTCAGCGTAAGACCGATCAGCCCAAGTTCTTCGGCCATCACTGACATAATAAAATCGGTATGGGCTTCGGGCAGATATTGCAGTTTCTGCACACTATTACCGAGGCCCTGACCACCCCAGTCGCCACGGCCAAAAGCCATCAATGACTGAGTTAACTGATAACCACTACCGAATGGGTCTTCCCATGGGTTCCAGAATGCGGTTACCCGGCGCATCCGGTAAGGTTCAATAATAATAAGTCCGATTAAAGCAATCAGTAGCGTCAGCACGACTCCGAAAAACTGCATCAGACGCGCACCGGCCAAAAACAACATGCCCATGCTGGTGGCAGCTACTACGATAACAGTACCCAGATCCGGCTGTAATAACAGTAAGACACTAATCACACCGAGCAGGAACAGAGCTTTTGCAAAACCTTTCAGGTTCTTGCGTACTTCGTCATGGCGTCGGTTTAAGTAACTGGCCAGGAAGATAAAGAAAAATAATTTGGCAAATTCCGCCACCTGCAAGGTGAAAGAACCAATGCGAATCCAGCGGGTAGCGGCGTTCACGGTATGTCCGAAAAGCAATACCACCACCAGTAAAACAATAGCGGCAAGGCATAACCAACCGTTCACCGATTCCCAGCGTGACATCGGCATAGTCAGAACCAAAGCGCCGATAAACAGGCTCACTGCAATATAGAAACCATGGCGGAAGACAAAGTGAAAAGGATTGCCTTCCAGACGCTCGCCAACCGGCATCGAGGCAGATGTCACCATGACCATGCCAATAGCCGTTAAAGCAAACATAATAAATAATAAATGGCGGTCATAAAGTTGATTAGACTGTTGCTGATGATACCAACCGCGTAGCTGTTGCCACGGCCCATCGGCTGCTGGCATGCTCAACTCAAGCTGCTGCTCAGTCGCGCGCATAACAGGCCTCCGCAGCGGCAGCAAATACTTCACCGCGTTCGGCAAAACCGGAAAACATGTCCAGGCTGGCGCAGGCTGGAGATAAGAGCACCAGGCTGCCATCAGCAGCCGCTTGATACGCGGCATTTACAGCCTGCTGCATATCATTGACCTGCAAGGCTCCGGGTTTCAGAGCAGCCAGATAACGCCCGTCACGACCCA
The DNA here is from genome assembly GCF_003987145.1 of Aliidiomarina minuta. Taxonomy (NCBI): domain Bacteria; kingdom Pseudomonadati; phylum Pseudomonadota; class Gammaproteobacteria; order Alteromonadales; family Idiomarinaceae; genus Aliidiomarina; species Aliidiomarina minuta. The sequence continues at coordinate 1,647,924 of NZ_PIPL01000001.1, forward strand.
GAGTAATGAGTAAATCGACCTGTTCTAAGGCTGATTTCATCACGCCTAAATCAGCACCTTTAGCATCGCCACCTGCGATTAGTATCAGTTTTCCAGGTACCTTAGGTCGCAGCCCGGTAATTGCAGCTATCGCCGCGCCTGTATTAGTCGCTTTAGAATCATTTATCCAGCGCACGCCGTTATGTTCGACAACTAACTGACAACGGTGTGCCAGTGACTGGAACTTAGGAACTGCTAAGGCGGCCTGTTCTATGTCAACGCCCAGAGCACTCACTAAAGCCAGTGCAGCCTGAGCATTTAACTGGTTATAATCCCCTTCGACAGGTAAGTCTTTGACTGCCAGCAACGGCTGTCCGGTAAAGCAAATCCAGCTTTCATTATTTTGTTCTTCAACACCGAAACCCTGATCACTGGCAGCAAGACCAAAGCTTACCTGGTGCTGCAGACGGCGCTGCCGTGTCGGTTGCGTTTGTTTATCTTCGCGGTTGTAAATACACATATCCGCATGGCGATAGATGCGATTCTTCGCCAGTGCATAAGCCGTCTCACTCGGGTAACGATCCAGATGATCCGGGGTTACATTAAGCACAGTCGCGGCTGCCAGTCGCAAGCTGGAAGTCAGTTCCAGCTGGAAACTGGACAGTTCAAGCACAATGCAGTCATATCCCTTGTGCAATAATTCCAGTGCCGGGATACCAATATTACCACCCACTCCAGGGTTACGTCCGCAGGACTCAAGTATATGCCCACACATACTGACCACCGTGGATTTGCCATTGGAGCCGGTCACTGCAATTACCGGCACATCGACCAGACGGCCGAAGAGTTCAATGTCGGAAATCAGCTCAACACCGGCGTCAGCGGCCATTTTAAGTGCATCAAGACTAACTGGCACACCTGGACTGACTATCGCCATGTCCAGCCCCAGCAATTCCTCTAACTGCAGTTCGCCAAGGTAAGTCTCGCATTGGTTCAGTGAGCTGTCGCTTTGAAATGCTTGTGGCGCCTGCTGCCGTGTATCAAAAAGTACCGGAGTAATGTCGTGCTGCAACAAAAAGCGAGCGCAGGAGAGCCCTGTCAGGCCAAGCCCAACAACGCCGATCCGCTCATATTGCTTTAATAAAGTTGCCACGTTCATAATTTACCTTAGCTTCAGAGTCGCTAACCCGATAAGCACCAGAATCAGAGACAGAATCCAGAATCTTACGATGACTCTGGGTTCCGGCCAGCCTTTAAGTTCATAATGGTGGTGAATGGGCGCCATCCTGAAAACACGTTTACCCCGCATTTTATAGGAGCCCACCTGCAGCATGACGGACAGTGTCTCAACAACAAAAACCCCGCCCATAATAAAAAGTACCAGTTCCTGGCGTACCAGAACGGCGATAACACCCAGCGCTGCACCTAGTGCCAGGGAGCCAACATCGCCCATAAAAACCTGTGCCGGATAGGTGTTAAACCATAAAAAGCCGAGACCAGCCCCAGTTAAAGCTGCACAGACTACCGTCAGCTCTGCGGCTTCCGGAATATAAGGAATTTGCAGATAAGCAGAGAAATTAACGTGCCCGGTGACATAAGCAAAAACACCTAAAGCGCCCGCGACCATAACCGTTGGCATGATGGCCAGCCCATCCAGGCCATCAGTCAGGTTGACCGCATTACTGGTGCCAACAATGACAAAATAAGCCAGCAGAATATAAAACGCGCCCAGCTGCGGCACCACGTCCTTGAAGAACGGAATTAACAGCGCCGTTTCTGCAGGTTGTCCGGCACTGTAAAACAAATAAACGGCGACCGTGGCGGCAATTAAAGACTGCCAGAAGTACTTCCAGCGCGCCGGCAAACCACCAGCGTCTTTGCGTACAACCTTGCGATAGTCATCAATGAAACCAACCAGCCCAAAACCACCAATGATGATCAGCGTCACCCATACATAGCGGTTGCTCAAATCAGCCCACAACAGAACCGAAATAAACACGGACATAAGAATCAGCAAGCCACCCATAGTTGGAGTGCCTGATTTGCTTAAATGGCTTTGCGGTCCGTCATCGCGTACGGTTTGCCCTATTTGCAGCCGGCGCAAAGCACGAATAACGTGCGGGCCCAGCCACATAGAAAGGAACAATGCGGTCAATACACCAAGAATAACGCGCATGGTCAGGTACTGAACCACATTTAAACCGGTAATATAAAGTTGCAGGTATTCTGCCAGCCAGACTAACATGCAGCACGCCCCTGCTGATTATCGTCAGCCGCCATTTGCATCAGGGCCTCTACGACCTGTTCCATACGCGCACTGCGCGAACCTTTCACCAGAATAGTCAGCTCTTCTTTTTCGTTCTGCATAATCGCAGACAGCGCTGCTAATAATTCACTGCGGTTATTAAAGTGCTGGCCGCCGTGGCCATTGAAAACCTGGCTGGCACTCTGACTTAAGACCCCCAGCGTGAACAGGTTATCAATAGCAACCTCGACAGCATGAGCGCCCACTTCTTCATGATAAGCGCGGGCATGAGCACCCAGCTCGCCCATGTCTCCCAACACCATCACCCGGTAGCCAGGAAAAGTTGCCAGTACGTCCAGTGCCGCTTTCGCTGACGCTACGTTGGCATTATAAGTATCATCAATAATGCGTAACCCGGCGCCAGGCTCTTTTATATTCATGCGTCCTGGCACCGCGTTGAGCGCACCAAGGCCCTGAGCGATGTCTTTCAGAGACACACCTAACTCGATGCATAGAGACGCAGCAGCCAGAGCATTAGACACATTGTGCCGACCCGGCAAAGGTAATTGCACCGCTACCGACTGACCGCCCGCACAAAGACTAAAGCGGACGCAGCCATGCTCGTCGGAGGTTATATCTTTAGCTCGTACATCAGCGTTCGCCGCTTCAGTGGAAAATACCCGGTGCTGGCGTTTTGCAAATTCACGCATCCAGTAATCATGAAAGTCTGAATCGGCATTGGTAATAATTACGCCGTCTTCAGAAAGGCCTTTAGCAATTTCTGTTTTTGCCCGGGCCACACCCCATATATCACCAAACCCTTCTACATGGGCTGGCGATACGTTATTAATCAAAGCAACATCCGGTTGCACCAGACCTGTGGTGTAGGCAATTTCACCGCGATGGTTCGCGCCCAGTTCAATAACCGCGTATTCATGTTGTTCAGTAAGATTGAGTAAGGTCAGAGGTACGCCAATATCATTGTTGAAGTTACCTTGTGTCGAGAGCACTTCGCCTTGCTGACGTAAAATAGTCGCGACCATTTCCTTCACTGTGGTTTTACCACTACTGCCCGTGATAGCGACTGTTTTCAACTTAAGTTTTGTTTTTACACCTCGCGCCAGCAAGCCCAACGCGTAACGTGTATCGGCAACCATGATCTGAGCACATTCACACTGCAGAGGCCGACTGCTTATTACGGCGACAGCTCCGGCTGCTATAGCCTGATCCACATAATCGTGACCGTCGAAATTAGGCCCCCGGATAGCAATAAAAAGATCGCCAGACTGCACTTTACGGCTGTCGATAGTAACCCCGGATACATCCAGGTTCTCTCCTATCAACTGGCCATGCACCTGTTCGGTGATCCAGTTCAAGTCAACTTTAATCATACGCAGCGTCCCCCATAAACGCGGCAACCACAGCTCTTTCGTTATAATTTAATGTCTGTGTCCCTACTACCTGATAATCTTCATGGCCTTTACCAGCCATAACTATTACATCATCCGGACCGGCATTTTGCATGCTTTCCAGAACCGCCTCTTTTCGTCCCGGGCGTTGAATAATTCGTGCTTTGCCAGTTGCTCCGCTGACAATGTCCGCCATAATATCTAAGGCTGGTTCGGTACGCGGATTATCGTCCGTAACAACTACTATATCAGCAAGCTGGCTGGCAACATTACCCATTTGTGGCCGCTTACCACGATCCCGATCACCCCCACAGCCAAATACACACCACAGGTTTCCCTTGCAGTGTCTTCTGGCAGCTTTTAATACCTGCTGCAGAGCATCCGGTGTATGGGCATAATCGACAATCACTAACGGCCCCTGGTTTTTACGGAACATTTCCATGCGCCCAGCCACGGCACGAACCTCAGCCATGGCTTCAGCGACCTGTTGCAGGCTGTATCCGGACACCAGTACTACCAATGCCGCTGCAAGCAAATTAGAGACATTAAAGTCGCCCAGTAAAATGCTGCGCACACTATGGCTATTACCCTGCCAATGCAACTCAAAGTCAGCGCCCGCCGCATGAAATTTCATATCCGAAGCAACCAGTGTGTCTGGTTCACTTATAAGGTCAGAATTAAGACTAAAGCGATAATGATTATCTGCCTTAGTGTACCAACCGGAGACCAGCTTATCATCGGCGTTGAAAATGCGACAACGCGCCGGATAAGAAACAAAGAGATCACGCTTACTGGCCGCGTAAGAGTCCATCGACCCATGATAATCTAAATGATCGCGGCTTACATTGCTGGCGACTACGGCGTCAAAACTGAGCGCATTCACCCGGCCCTGCACCAACGCATGAGAAGATACTTCCATAGCCACTCGCTGCGCACCTTCTGCAGCCAGTGAGGCAAGGCGCTGCTGCACGGTACAGGCGTCTGGTGTGGTGTTTTTTTCTGCTAACAGCTGATTAATAAAACCACTCCCCAGCGTACCCATGACTGCAGTTTTCTGGCCAACCTGAGCAAACAGTTGCGCCACCAGGTTAGTGATTGTGGTTTTACCGTTTGTTCCCGTTACACCAACCAGTTTTAACTGCTTATCCGGGTGCTGATAAAAACGTCCGGCAATAGCAGATAACTGCTCTGGCAGTTCAGGAACAGAGACTACCGGAACAGCCCCTCTGAGGTCGACTTTAAAAGTGTTAGCTTGTTGTAAAACTGCGCTGGCGCCAGCTTCTAATGCTGAATTTATAAAGTTACGCCCATCCACCTGATAACCCTTTACCGCAATAAAACAATCGCCAGGAGTAACCTGACGACTATCCAGTTTAAGTCCACTTATCTCAGTGTCTGGTAACTGACCGGTATAGACCGGCAACAGGGATGCTAAATTAGTCATAAGTCCCCCGGAAACCTGCAGCTCGCAGTTCTGTTGGTTCTATATTGTCAGGGGGTACGTTAAGCACCCGCATAGCGCCTTCGGCAATAGTTGAGAACAATGGGGCGGCAACGGTACCGCCATGATAACTATCACCGTCTGGTTCGTTGATCATCACTGCAATAGCAATGCGCGGGTTGCTGACCGGGAGGACACCGGCAAATAAACCTACATATTCGTCGCCGTAACCACCTGGAACCGCTTTTCGTGTAGTACCTGTTTTACCGGCAACCCGATATCCGCGAACTCTTGCCCGCGTACCCGTACCACCTTCTTCAACCACAGCCTCCATCATTTGCAGCACTTCCTTAGTGAGACCCTCAGGAAATACCTGGCGCCCTTCATGAGGCTGCTCCAGAGCCAGAACACTTAGTGGTCGCTGAATACCGCCATTGCCTAAAATGGCATACATCTGCGCCAGCTGTAAGGTAGTAGTACCTAATCCATAACCATAAGAAAATGCTGCTATTTCATGATCAGACCAGCGATTTCTATGTTGCATCTGACCCATGCTTTCGCCAATCAGGTTGACCCCGGTATCAGTACCGAATCCAGCGCCCGCATAAACGGATAACATACCTTCCAGGTCCAACGACAAGGCCAGTTTACTGGTACCCACGTTACTCGACTGAGACAAAATTTCGCGTGGGGTCAATTCGCCTAAGTTACGCAAATCCTGCACCCGGCGTCCACCGATACGTAACCAACCCGGGCTGGTATCTATAATACTGTCATGCTCAATTACGCCCTGCTGCAAGGCTTCCAGTATAATTAATGGTTTTACCGTAGAGCCTGGTTCAAAAGTATCGCTGATCGCCCGGTTGCGCATTTGATGAGGTTTCATCGCCAAACGGTTATTCGGGTTATAAGAAGGGCTGTTAACCATAGCCAGTACTTCACCGGTATGCACATCCAGCACTACCACAGAACCAGAACTGGCTCCATGATAACCAACCATGCGCTTCAGTTCGCGATGGGCCAGCGACTGAATACGTTGATCAATACTAAGTTTTATATTCTGCGGATATTCTGCCTGCAGAGTTTCAAGTTCTTCAATAACACGGCCCTGGCCGTCTTTTCGATAACGACGCTGTCCAGGTGTACCTGTCAGCACACCATCATAAACAGCTTCGACACCGTCCAGCCCCTGACCATCAATATTAGTGACGCCAACCAGGTGAGAAGCGATTTCACCCGTTGGATAAAAGCGCCGGGATTCATTTTTAAGATGGACACCGGGGATACCCAACTGGCGCACATAGTCCGCAACCGCTGGGGTTACCATGCGCTTCAGGTAGACAAAGCGACGTGAAGGGTCAGCCACCCGTCCCCGCAAGTCCTCGACCGGCATATTAAATACTTCAGCCAATGCCTGCCAGCGTCGCTTGTCAGACAAACCGTCGCGCTCATGCATACGCATAGGATCGGCCCAGACAGTCTGTACCGGTACACTCACCGCTAGCTCAGCACCATTACGATCGGTGATATTGCCGCGCTGAACTTCATCATGAGCGACTCGCACGGAACGCAGATCCCCTTCGTGACGCAAGCGGTCCGGTTCTATTACCTGAATAAATGCAGCACGTGCAACCAGCGCGAAAAATACCAGTACGATGCCGCCCAGCAGGGTGTAAAAACGCCACTGAATAGGTTCAGGTCTTAAAATGCGTTGATTGCGTTTTATCGCCATGGCACCAGTACCTCCTGTTCTTCACCCGGACGCTGCATGTTCAGGTCGCGGGTGGCCAGGTGTTCGATACGGCTATGCTCTGCCAACGAGCTTTGTTCAATTACTAAATGACGCCATTCAACATCCAGTTCGTCCCGCGCCTGCAACAAGGTCTCGCGCTCTGCTATCAGTTCACGATTCGCATGGGTCAGGTAAATCACCGCCAGGCTACTTATTAGTACCAGCAAGGCCCAAAAGAGGAGCCCGCGAAAACGTACCAGGTCCTGGTAGATGACACGCAATAAGCTGGAATGCTGAATGGCGCTCATGGCAAACGCTCCGCTATCCGTAGTACCGAACTTCGCGAGCGTGGGTTACGCTGCACTTCGCCTTTTCCAGGTTTAATCGCACGGCTCAAAGGCTTTAAGGTGCAGTCTTTTAGGCGCTCTTCTTCAGTTACCGGTAACCCCGCCGGTGGTTGGGCGCCTTCACTTTCTTTGCGAATAAAACGTTTTACCAGACGATCTTCAAGACTGTGGAAACTAATCACCGCCAAACGGCCGCCGGGAACAAGAATGCCCACTGCAGCCTGTAACGCTGCTTCCGCTTCTTCCAGCTCCTGATTGACATGAATACGAATGGCCTGAAAAACCCGGGTTGCAGGGTGCTTATGTTTTTCTTTAACGGGGCTAACCCGGGCTATCATGCCCGCGAGTTGAGCTGTGCGCGTAAATGGGTTGTCTTTACGATCATGCTCGATCGCACGCGCAATTCGCCGTGCATAACGTTCTTCACCGTAATGTTTAAATACATACACCATGTCATCCATGGAGGCTGTATTAATCCATTCGCTGGCAGATATGCCCTGCTCAGGGTTCATGCGCATGTCCAAAGGACCATCGCGCATAAAACTAAAGCCACGTTCTGCGTCGTCCAGCTGTGGGGAGGAGACGCCAAGATCAAATAATATTCCGTCAACCTGGCCGGTCAATTGTTCGCGTTGCGCGACTTCAGCCAGGGTGGAGAAAGGAGCTTGTATGAAACGAAAATGAGGGTTGTCGGCCAGTTCAGACGCAGCCTGAGCGGCCCGGGGGTCACGATCAAAGGAATATAAACGCCCGCCTGCCCCCAACTGGGACAAAATGGCACGACTGTGCCCACCACGACCAAATGTCGCGTCTATGTAGGTTCCGTCCGGTCGAATTGCTAAGGCCTCAATCGACTCTTCTAGCAACACCGGAACATGTTGTGCTGGCGTTGTTGTCATTATAATGAGAAGTCTTGTAGTCGTTCAGTTTGCGCAGAATCGCCAGCCTGCTCTGCTTCAATGTCTTGCGCAATTTGTTCGTACCAGGTTTCTTCGTCCCAGATTTCGAACTTGTTGAGCTGACCTATGAGCATCACTTTCTTGCTTAAGCTGGCGTGATTCCGCAAAGTTGTCGCTAATAAGACGCGACCGTTTTTGTCCATATCGCAATCATCGGCATGGCCCAGGACCAGGCGTTGCAGACGTCTTTCTGCAGGAACAAAGCTGGATAAACCTGACAACCGTTTCTCAACTACTTTCCAGTCCGGCATCGCATAGAGCAATAAACACGGCTGCTTTGAGTCTATGGTGCAAACCATTTTACCTTCCGCATCGGCAAGCAAAAGGCTACGATACTTGCTCGGTATCGCAATTCGTCCTTTATCGTCCAGGCTGAGCGTTGTTGCACCACGAAACATGATCGTCTCCGGGATCTAATTAGATCCACTTCTCTCCACTTTTCCCCACAGTACTACAGTCTAGGTCTCTGAGATCACTTGTGTCAAGCAAAAAGCGACCAGCTAAACCCTGCCCTTACCTTATTTTTACGGGGCTTGAGCAAGTTCTTATAAAAGTGGGGGACTGTGGGAGAGAACTATTGTTAACAATCTTGCTTGATTTACCTGTATTCATACTCGACTATGAGTAAACAATATCATTGCGTAAGCGACGTCGATGCCGAAAATATCTCGCCATATAAAGATTCCTTTGCTGGTCAGTGGCGTCTTTTTATCTCTCATGTTCATAGTGACTTTTTTGATCCAGGCCGAGCGGGATCGTGTCGCCGAGTCCAGTCGCTTTACCGCATTACAGCAAGTCACCACCATAAGTGCCCGCCTGGAAGGTTTACTCAATGCCAACCTGATCGCCATGCGTGGTCTGCAAGCCGAATTTCTGATTGCTGAAGAAGTACATAATGAGCGCTTTGCCCGACTCACATCGGAGCTGCTTGATCAGGATCTACATACCATGCATGTAGCGATCGCCCCTGACCTGGTTATTTCGCATGTTTACCCGCTAGAGGATAACGAATCCATCATAGGTACTGATTACCGGAATATTCCCGATCAATACCAGTCTGTATCCGAAGCCATGCAGAACCAACGCATTGTTATCAACGGTCCGCTGGATTTAATGCAGGGAGGCAATGCGCTGATCGCGAGAATCCCAGTGATCAGAAACGACGGTTCCGAGTGGGGCGTTATTTCGCAGGTTATTGATTACCAACGTCTGTTACAGGATGCTGGTTTTACTCGGGCAAATGATCTGCAACTGGCGCTGCGACGCTACGATGAACGCGTTGATAGCAGTATCACTATAGCGGGTGCAGAAGAAGTCTGGCAGAAGGATCATCTGGTGGTCGACCTGGATCTACCTTCAGGAAGCTGGCAACTAGCTGCGATTCCAGCATCCGGCCAATGGGTAAGCGGGCAATCAGCCTATGCAACCGCCTGGCTATCAGGCTTTATTGTAGCGGTAGTACTCAGCTGGCTGGTTGCCAGCCTGCTCAATAGCCATCGTCGCCTGGCAAGGGCGTTCGCAACCATTAGTCATCAGGCAAGATTTGACCCGTTGACCCAGCTAGTGAACCGCAATTATTTTCGTCAATTACTGGATGCCCACATTGCCTCCTGTAAAAGGCGTGAAGCTCGCTTTGCCATGCTATTCATTGATTTAGACCACTTTAAAGAAGTCAATGATAGCCTGGGTCACGACGCTGGCGACCAGCTTCTGCAGTCTGTCGCCGAAGTATTAGGTGTTAATACCCGTGTTGATGACCTTATTGCCCGACTGGGTGGCGATGAATTCGTGGTTCTGCTCAAGGATATAGACCACCCGGCCACAGCAGAACTATTAGCTGACAAGCTGCTGGAAAGTCTTATGCAACCATTGCAGCTAAAAGAGCAAGAGATCACAACAGAAGCCAGCATTGGTATCGCTATGTTTCCCGAAGATGGCCGCTATGCTGCTGATCTCCTAAAACATGCTGATTTAGCCATGTATGCTTCGAAAAAAGCCGGGCGCGGTACTATTTCATTTTTCAGTGAGCAGATGCGAAAACAGGCAAATAGCAATCTGACCCTGCATCACGCCATGCAGGTGGGTTTGCAACAGGGGCAGTTTTATCTGGTATACCAGCCAATTATAGAAGCCAGCAGCGGAGAATGCCGTCATGTCGAAGCATTAATGCGTTGGCAACACCCTGAGCGCGAACTTATCAGCCCAGTTGAATTTATTCCGGTTGCTGAGCGTAGTGGCCTGATTCGGCAATTAGGGGAATTCGCCCTGCAGCAAAGTTGCAGCGACTTAGACTGGTTTCAACGGCAGGAATTGTCTTTGCATATTTCAATTAACCGTTCGTCAAAAGAGTTTCACGATGAAAAAGTAGTCAAACAATGGCTGGATATTATTCATCAGCACGGCCAGCAACCCGGTTCTTTAACGATGGAGATCACTGAGTCCGTATTAATGCCGGATCGAGAGCGCCAACATCATATTCTGCGTCAGCTACATACCGCAGGCATCACCTTCGCCATTGATGACTTTGGCACCGGTTATTCATCAGTTAACTATTTACGCCAGTTTCCTATTCAAACGTTAAAAATAGACCGCAGCTTCATTGATGAATTAACTATGGTTGCCGCGCTGGTACAAATGGCCAAAGCTTTGAACTTAATCACTATCGCGGAAGGAGTTGAAACTGCGACTCAGGCTCAGCAGCTACGCGAACTGGGTGTGGATTATCTGCAGGGATTCTACTTCAGTAAACCTCTGCGAAAAGAAGACATGGTGAAATTCATTCATGCCCGTAAAAAAGGTGGAGTCAGCCATTAAGCCGGGTTCTGTCGTGGACAATCATTCGTCTAGGACTACAGTCGCCCATAGTCTCAAGCAACCTACCCGGATCCGAGGCGGGCCACCCCAAGGATCCCTATTTGGTCTTGCTCCGGGTGGAGTTTACCTTGCCATGAACTGTTACCAGCCATGCGGTGCGCTCTTACCGCACCCTTTCACCCTTACCTGATCCCACTCATTCTTACGAACAAACGGGCCATCGGCGGTTTCCTCTCTGCTGCACTTGTCGTCGGCTCGCGCCGCCCAGGCGTTACCTGGCACCCTGCCCTTCGGAGCCCGGACTTTCCTCCCCCCGCCGAAGCGGGCAGCGATTGTCTTGGCTGACTCCGGCGGCTATTGTACGCGGCGGTAGTAAGCAGTCAATCTATTCCTCATCCGAATTCCAGGTCAGTGCCAATTGATAAAGTTTATTTTTACGCAAGCCATAATGAGTGGCGACCAGAGCGGCCGCTTTTTTCACTGGCAAGTGTTCGGACAACTCTTTTAATAGTTGTGCCGCGGCTGTAGGTATAGCGTCTGGATCCACCTCAAAACCTTTGATCATCAGCACGATTTCGCCACGCTGTTGATTGCTGTCAGTTTCGACTTTTGCAATCACTTCACTCACAGGCCCACTTAAGAAGGTTTCAAACTGCTTGGTCAATTCGCGGGCAATGACAACTTCACGCTCTGCGCCCATGACCGCCTGAATCGATTTCAGGCTATCCAGCACACGACGTGGTGACTCATATAACAAAATGGTGCCTGTTTCATTCTGCAAAGCCCGTAAAAAAGTTTCCCGGGCGCTGTTTTTAGCCGGTGAAAAACCCGCGAACAGAAACCTGTCTGTCGGTAACCCAGCGGCCGACAATGCCGCAATAGCAGCACAGGGTCCTGGCAAAGGTACCACTTGCGCCCCCTCTTCACGACAGGCGCGAACCAACGGAAATCCGGGATCGCTGATAAGCGGGGTGCCGGCGTCACTAATTAACGCAATCTTTTCACCTGCCTTTAATAGCTTCAGAATATACTCAATGCGCTGTCTTTCATTATGCTCATGCAACGCACTCAACGGCTTCTGAATGCCGTGATGTTGCAGCAATCCCTGGCTATGTCGGGTATCTTCGGCGACAATTCGATCAACGGACTGCAGCACTTCGATAGCGCGCAAAGTAATGTCAGCGAGATTTCCAATCGGAGTTGGAACAATATAAAGCGTGCCAGCTTGCAGCATAATTTGACCTTAGATTGTGTCCCCGCCTTCTGGCGTTTATAGTATGGACACGTAGATTAAGCAGAGTGTTTATTGTGCCAAAGAAGTTACTGGCCTGCATGGCTATTTTAATATTAAGCGCCTGTGGTAGCCAACCCGAGTCGCCCACTGATGATCCCGAAGCTACTCTTCCTGTGGCACCCGAACTCTTGCCTGCGGATTCTCCAGACCCTGACCACTGGTTACAACAAGCTCGTCAGGCTGATCGCATCGCGGACCGTGAAGCTGCGCTGGTACATGCAGCGGCAGCTTTCTTTGAAAATGAACAGTGGCGACATGGTGGTGTCGTATTAAGTCAGGTAGACACTCTGTCGTTAAGTAATCAGGACCTGCTGCATTATCGTTTGCAACGCGCCCGTCTGCAGATTCATTTTCAGCAGTGGGAAGAAGCCATTAATTCGCTGAGCGATATAGAACAACGCCTGCGTCAGCGCGAACAGCGACAGCTGGCTATGCAACTCCGCTATCAGGCTTATGCTGGGCAACAGCGCTACCTCAGTGCTGCTCGCCAGTTGGTTGAACTGCAACGCTACGACGACAATGATTACAGTCAATTAATCTGGAATAACCTGACACAGGTACCTGCCGATTACTGGCGCCAGGCCGTGCGCGAGCCCGATGAACAGATGCGCGGCTGGACCAGCCTGCTTACCCGCATCACGCAAGCGCTGGATCATAGAGAACCTGTAGCCGAAGCCCTGCAACGCTGGCAGAACAACTTTCACCGGCATCCGGCGAACACGCAAGTCAGCAATCTTCTGGAGCATCACTCCTGGTTACAGGAACAACCACGTCGTATTGCTGTACTACTCCCTTTATCTGGCCAGTTTGCCAGCCAGGGCACTGCGGTTCGTGACGGTATACTGGCCGCATTAAGTAATGAACGTGATGAAGATGTCTTTTTCATTAATACCCAGGTAACCGATCCTGATGTTATCCAGCAAAAACTTTACGATGAAAATATTGAAGCTGTCATAGGCCCCTTAGATCGCGAATATTCTGAACGTCTGGCGGCTACTTTTAATGCTCACGACGAACCTCGCCCGTGGGTTCATATCTGGCTTAACCAACCACCATCTGATTACCAGCCTGCCGGCGATACCTTTTTTGCACTGGATGTAGATACCGAGGTACAGATGGCTACCGGCCACCTGCGTCAAAAAGGCTATCAGCAGGTATTAATTCTGGGGCCGGATACTCAACGTGGACGCCAACTCAGCGGCCAGTTCGAACAACAGTGGCGCGACTACTTCGGAAACCACAGTACACGTGTAGGTCTGTACAGCTCCAGCACAGATATTCGCGACATTGTAGAAGAACGTCTGCACGTTACCGCGAGTAAACAACGTATTGCATTGATAGAGCGCACAGGCGGTGACAAAGAGATTGAATCTGAAGCCCGTAGCCGCAATGACCTGGATGCTATTTTTCTGGTGGGCGATGCGACTCAGGCGCGATTACTGAAACCTTTCATAGATATGAGCATCAGTGCCTTTGCGCAAACCATTCCGGTGTATGCCACTTCTTCAGTGCACGAGCAAACCCAGGGCCGTAGCGAAAATGATTTAGACGGTATTACTTTTTCTGAAGCACCCTGGCTACTGCCAGCACACGATTCAGAATATTTATTTAAACGTTTTGCTGAGCTGCGTTCAAACTGGACGCCTTCAACCCAACGACTGATTGCTATGGGTTATGACAGTATGTTTTTGTTACCACGTTTAACCAGTATGAACTGGTTTCCTGGCTACAATCACGCTGGTTTAACTGGGCAATTGCGGATTCAGCAACATTCAGTGGTACGGGAGCTGGATTGGGCTACCTTTGATCAACATCAGATCAAGCTGGAGCCTGCCAATGAACACGAGGTCAACTGGGACTTTTTATGAAAATAAAGCAGAAAGTTACCTGTGCCGTCAGGGGCTGACGCTGGTAGAACGCAACTTTCGCCTGAGTGGTGGCGAAATAGATTTAATTATGCGGGATCAGGAGTTCTGGGTGTTTGTGGAAGTAAAATACCGCGCTGACAGCAGCACTGAACATCCGCTGGGGCAGATCCGTCACACTCAGCTAAGCCGAATTAAACGCAGCGCTAAAGTTTACCTTTATTCAAAAGGCCTATCCGAGTATCTTACGCCCTGTCGGTTTGATGTAGTCGCTATCACCGCGTATCCCGCCGATATTATCTGGCTACCAAATGCGTTTTAACCCAATCAGGAAGTAAGCATGCAGGACTTATTGAAAAGCTACTACAGCGAAAGTATTCAAATTCAGGTTGCCGCTTCAGACAGTTTGCGGGACGTTCTGGTTCGCGCCACCGAGTTACTGGTAAACAGCCTTCTTGCTGGCCAGCGTGTATTCAGTTGTGGCGATGGCCAAAGCCTTCTGGTGGCCAACCATTTTGCGGATCTTTTATTGCAGGGCTCGGAGCTTGAACGCCCGCCCTTTCCAGCACTCGCATTAGGTGCCAGTCCCAGCCAGACATCGCAACTTGAATGCATATCCCGCCAGGTGACAGCAATTGGCAGCCAGGGTGACATTCTCGTAGCCTTTATCAGTGAAGAGCACTCAGAACGCGTTCACCAGGCTATGGAAGCCGCGCTTTCCCGGGAAATGACCATTATTGCTATTACCGGAACTGAATCCGGCGAAGCAACCGGTCTGCTGGGCCCTGAGGATGTTGAAATACAAATCCCGGCGACAAACCCGGCACGTATTACCGAACAACAGCTTTTCATCAGCCATTTGTTATGCAATCTGATTGAACAACAGATATTTGGAGGCCACAGCTAATGCTGCGTATTTTCTTTGTACTACTTGTAACTATGCCGCTTCTCAGTGGTTGTGCTGCCGTGGTAGTTGGTGGCGCTGTAGGCGCTGCTGTGGTTGCCAGTGACGGTCGCGGCGTAGGCACTCAGGTTGATGACCGGGGGCTTAGTATCAGAGCACAGGCTGCTATTGCGGATATTAAAGAGCTCGAAGCACAGCGGGTAAAGATATTGGCTTACAATGGCAATGTATTGCTTTACGGCCAGGTAGCCCAATCACGCCAGCGCGACATGGCGGCCCGGGCATTGCGCAACGTATCTGGGGTAAACAACATTTACAACCAACTCAGAATCGACGATGTTGCGTCACTTGGACAACGCACCCGCGACTCCATATTAACCAGCAGAGTACACACAGCATTATTCACCGAACGGGACTTCGATACCTCGGCGGTTAAAGTGATCAGCGAAAATAATGAAGTCTTCTTAATTGGGATTTTAGATAGAGAAACCGCCCAGGCCGTGATTGATATAGTCCGTAATATCAACGGCGTTGAGCGGGTGATCAATGTTATGCAGATAAACTAAGAAAGGTTATTTTACGACCCGCAAATTAGGTTTACCTTTGCTTTTTGACGGTTCATCGGCACCGCTATCGTCATCCTGCACAGAGTACAGTTCTGCACTCTCGCGGCTTTCCACTTCGCCCTGAAATTCCAGGTCATGCTCAGAATGCGGGTCGAGACCAGGTTCCGGTTCAAAGATAGTACCCGCACCATTTTCCCGGGCATAGATCGCCATTACTGCCGCGATAGGTACCCATATTCGCTGTGGTACGCCACCAAAACGAGCTTCAAAACTAATCTGTTCCAGGTCCATGGAAAAGTTAACCACGGCTCCCGGATGTACATTAAGTATGATCTGACCGTCCTGAACATGTTCCTGCGGCACTTCGACTGACGCATTGGTGGTGTCTACCACCAGGTGCGGCGTCATCTGATTATCCACCAGCCAGTCATACATAGCGCGCACCAGATAAGGGCGCTTTGGAGACATTTTGATATCCATGCGATCTCCCATGCTTATTTCATATGCGCGAGTTCACGCTCGGCTTCTGTTAGCGATTTCTGGAAGGAATCACGTTCAAATAAACGTACCATATAGCGTTTGATTTCTTTCGCCGCTGGTCCTTCCAACTCAATTTTATATTGTGGCAAACGCCACAATAACGGAGCAAGATAACAATCGACCAGGCTAAATTCTTCACTCATAAAGTAATCATTTTCAGCAAACAGCGGAGACAGTGCTAATAAACCTTCACTCAGCTCCTGACGAGCCTGATTCGCTTCTTTGTTGGTGCCTTTCAGAATGCTACTTGCCAGTGAATACCAGTCGCGCTCGATGCGATACATCATTAAGCGACTGTTGCCCCGGGCAACGGGATAAACAGGCATCAGTGGTGGATGCGGAAAACGTTCATCCAGATATTCCATGATGATTTTTGCGTTGTATAACACAAGCTCACGGTCAACTAGTGTAGGCACTGCGTCCGGATAAGGGTTTAACTGCAGTAGATCTTCAGGTCTGTTATCACCATCTACAAAGCTAATTTCAACACCCACGCCTTTCTCAGCCAGCACAATGCGAGCCTGATGACTGAATAAATCATCTTTACCTGAATACAGGGTCATTACCGAACGTTTATTGGCAGCTACAGCCATGATTTTCTCCAGTTTATGCAAACAGCAAAGGGGGCGAACATCGCCCCCAGTTTTAGATGGTACCTACTGAGACTCTGACTACTTAATGTCGCGCCAGAACTCACGTTTAAGCAGGATGGTCAGAATCAGGAATACCAGCAGGAAACCTATTACAAAATAGCCCATACGCTGACGTTCCAGTATCATTGGCTCGCCGGTATAAACCAGGAAGTTGGTTAAATCAAGCATCGCCTGATCGAACTCTTCCGGGCTCATTGTACCATTTCCATCAGAGCGAATGCCGACATAAACGTCCGTCATCTCCCCATCTACCATACGGCGTTCATGGGTTCTGCGTGGTGTACCCTGCAATTCTTCCATAACGTGAGGCATGCCCACGTTTTCAAAAATTGCATTGTTCACACCAAAGGGACGTTCGTCGTCAGCGTAAAAAGAACGTAGATAAGTATAGATCCAATCTGCGCCACGAACACGGGCAACCATGGTCAGGTCAGGAGGGGTTAAACCAAACCATTCACCTGAAGCTTCTGGATCTATAGCCGACGTAATATGGCCGCCTGAGTCATTGGTGAACTGCAGCAATTCTTCGCCCAATTCAACTGGAATATCCAGGTCTTCAAAGGTACGTGAATAACGCTGATACTGGGTTGCATGGCAACCCAGACAATAGTTCATATAAAGCTGCGCACCGCGCTGCAATGACTCATTGTCACGCAAATCGTAATCAGCCTTATCCAGGGGGCCACTGTAGCCAGCTGCGAAAGCAGCTGACGGCAGTAACAGAGCGAATAAAAGTATTAATTTTTTCATCACTTAGTCAACCTCTCTGGCAATGGCTTGATCCGCTCATTCTTACTGTAGAACCACAGGAAGATAAAGAACGCGAAATACAGGAACGTGAAGATCCGAGCCAGTATCGTATACAGGTCTGTTGCAGGCATAGCACCCAGGTAACCCAGGAATACAAAGCTGATAGCAAAGACTGTCAGGTTCGCTTTATGCAAACCACTACGATAGCGAACAGAACGCGCACGACCACGATCAAACCAAGGCATCAGGAACAGCATCACAATAGCCAGGAACATTAGTATGACACCGCCCAGCTTATCAGGAACTGCCCGTAAGATGGCGTAGAACGGTGTGAAATACCAGACCGGAGCAATATGCTCTGGCGTTCTCATTGGATCCGCAGCTTGGAAGTTTGGCGGTTCCAGGAAGAAACCTCCCATGGTTGGTGCATAGAAAATCACCAGCGCAAAGAAAATCAGGAACACCGCAAGGCCAACCAAATCTTTCACCGTGTAGTACGGGTGGAAAGGTATGGCATCAACAATGTCTTTTTTACTCGTATAACGCTCATGGAATTCGAACGGCGGTTTCTCGTCGTCTGGCACTGAACCTTTGGGTTTCTTATTATCCACCCCATCCGGGTTGTTTGAGCCCACCTCATGCAAGGCAATCAGATGCAGGAATACCAGAATAACCAGAACCAGTGGCAATGCAATAACATGCAGCGCAAAGAATCGGTTCAAAGTAGCACCGGAAATAACGTAGTCACCACGAATCCAGGTAGTCAGGTCGTCACCGATAATTGGAATGGCACCAAACAGGGATATGATTACCTGGGCACCCCAGAATGACATCTGCCCCCAAGGCAACAAATAACCCATAAAGGCTTCTGCCATTAACACCAGGAAGATTAACATGCCGAAAATCCACAGCAGTTCACGCGGTTTCTGGTACGAACCGTACATTAGTCCCCGGAACATGTGCAGATAGACCACCACGAAGAATGCAGAAGCTCCGGTAGAATGCATATAACGCAGCAGCCAGCCGTATTCCACATCACGCATGATGTATTCAATAGAAGCGAAAGCGCCTTCAGCGCTTGGGTTGTAACTCATCGTCAGCCAGATACCAGTAACGATCTGGTTTACCAGCACAATCAGTGCCAGTGAACCCATGATGTACCAAAAGTTAAAGTTTTTCGGTGCTGGGTATTGAGTGACGTGAAGTTTAAGCGTGTTGCTAATCGGCAACCGCTCATCTATCCAGTTCATTAAGCGTGACATTATGCTGCCTCCCCGTCTTCACCAACCAGAATAGTTTCATCATCAATAAAGTAATGAGGAGGTACTACCAGATTTGTTGGCGCCGGAACACCCTGAAATACACGCCCTGAAATATCAAAGCGGGAACCGTGACAAGGGCAGAAAAAGCCGGAGTCTACGCCATCCATCGCACCAAAATTACGAGGTAAAAACTGAGGTGAGCAACCTAAATGGGTACAGATACCAACAGCCACAAACCACTCAGGGTCACGAGAACGGTGACGGTTTCTAGCGTATTCGGGTTGCTGGGGCTGTTCAGAATCAGGATCACGAAGGCGCTCTTCGATCACCTCAAGGCTTTCTAACATTTCAGGTGTACGACGAATAACCCATACAGGGCTTCCCCGCCATTCACTTCTGACTAACTGACCCGGCTCTATCTTATCAATCTTTACTTCTACTGGGGCACCAGCAATGCGAGCTCTCGCACTTGGATTCCAGGAAGCAATGAAAGGCACGGCAACAGCTACCGCTCCGGCTCCACCAACTACCGATGTAGCGACAGTCAGAAACCGACGGCGGCCTTTATCTACAGGCGCATTGCTCATCCATTTATCTCCAGTTTTGGACGCTAGACGGAGGCTTCCGCAGCGAAAAACTAATTTTATAATGACAAATTTATCAGGGCGATCATAAAGAAAACCCCTCCAATTTACAAGGCTACATAGTGCTTTGTGGGTAGCTTATTTATGCTTTTGCCTCAGCTCTGGCGCCACTGTGTGGCATTGCGGCTGAAGACTGGAAGGCAGGTACAAAAAAACCGCGCCGAAGCGCGGTTTTTGCAGTGTCCGCAGACGAAACTTAACGTTTCGAGAACTGAGGACGCTTACGTGCTTTATGCAGACCAACTTTCTTACGCTCAACCTGACGAGCATCACGAGTAACATAACCAGCTTTACGCAGGTCGCCTCGCAGTGTTTCATCATATTGCATCAGTGCACGGGTGATACCGTGACGGATAGCGCCAGCCTGACCAGTTGTACCACCACCGCTTACGGTGACGTAGAGGTCAAACTTTTCAGTCATTTCTAACAGTTCAAGTGGTTGACGAACAACCATACGAGCTGTTTCACGACCGAAGTACTCTTCAAGAGAACGTTGGTTTACTTTAATGTCGCCTTTACCTGGACGCAGGAAAACGCGCGCAGTCGAGTTCTTGCGACGACCGGTACCGTAGTATTGATTATCTGCCATTTTCATCTGCTCCGTAATTAAATATCAAGGGTTTGAGGCTGTTGAGCAATATGGCTATGCTCTGGGCCCGCATACACTTTCAGCTTACGGAACATGGCACGACCAAGAGGACCTCTTGGCAGCATACCTTTAACCGCTTTCTCGATGATCATTTCAGGCTTCTTAGCCTGTAATTTCTCAAAGCTGATGGACTTTATGCCACCAGGGAAACCACTGTGTGAGTAGTAAAGCTTATCGGTCGTTTTAGCACCGGTCACTGTTACTTTCTCAGCATTGATAACAATGATGTAATCACCAGTGTCAACGTGCGGTGTGTATTCTGGCTTGTGCTTGCCACGTAGGCGAAGTGCGATTTCAGTGGCCAGACGACCCAGAGTTTTATCAGCGGCGTCTACCACATACCAGTCGCGCTTTACGCTTTCCGGCTTAGCTACAAAAGTTTTCATGACTTCTCATACCCAATTAAAATAAGTTCCACTAAGTAGATAAGTTCCGGGCTTCCCCGCGAATTATCAATAAAATAACGGCCAGTGACTCCCTGATTTCAGAAAGTACGCACTGCCGGTAACGGTGGGCGACGCGGATTATACATGCTTTGCGGTTGCTTTTTCAACACTATTACGCAAGATGTTCGCGAGCCAGGTATTCCTGCGACTGCATTTCTTGCAAACGGCTGATGCAGCGCTTAAATTCAAAGCTCAGACGACCGCCCTGATAGAGCTCGGTTAAAGGCACTTCTGCCGACATAATCAGCTTTACATGACGCTCATAAAATTCATCTACCAGCGCAATAAAACGCCGCGCAGTATCTTCATTGTCTGCCCCCATCACCTTGACATCACTGACTAGCACCGCGTGATACATACAAGCAATCTCCATATAGTCCAGCTGGCTGCGAGGACCTCCGCAAAGCGCCTGAAAGTCAAACATGGCGACGTCATCGGCCTCCATACGCGTGGCAATCTGGCGGCCATTAATTTCAATAGGAGCATCAATAGAATGCGCTTTATGGTCAGGCGACAGCTGGTTAAAGTAGGTCAGTAAGTTTTTATCTGCCGCTTCATCTAAAGGCGAATGGAAAATTTCCGCCTGAGTCAGAGTACGCAGGCGATAATCAATACCACCGTCGACGTTAACTACTTCGCAGTGTTTTTTGATTAACTCTATAGCGGGTTCAAAACGTGCCCGTTGCAGACCATTTTTATACAATTCGT
Organism: Aliidiomarina minuta; assembly: GCF_003987145.1. NCBI lineage: Bacteria > Pseudomonadati > Pseudomonadota > Gammaproteobacteria > Alteromonadales > Idiomarinaceae > Aliidiomarina > Aliidiomarina minuta. The sequence continues at coordinate 1,669,131 of NZ_PIPL01000001.1, forward strand.
CCGGTACGATATTGGAGGTTGCCACTAACACCACATCACGCTTAAATAATTCCTGCATGAGCGTGCCCAGTAGCATCGCATCGGTAATGTCCTGCACAAAAAACTCGTCGAAACAAAGCACCTGTGCTTCACTCGCTAACTTCTCGGCAATCAGAGGTAAAGGATCGGAACGCCCTTTAAGCAGCTTGAGTTCTTCATGCACACGGTGCATAAAGCGATGAAAATGAATGCGCATTTTATTTTCAAAAGGCAGCGCATTGTAGAAGGTATCTACCAAATAAGTTTTACCCCGGCCAACGCCGCCCCAGAAATAGAGTCCACGTATCTGATTTTTACTTTTGCTGGCTGAGAAAAATTTACTTAAGCTGGCAAGTAATCCGCTCTTCTCTGTAGCCCGATGTTCGACAAGGTCATCGTATAATCGCTGCAAATGATCAACGGCCTGCGCCTGCGCTGCGTCTTTCTGGAAACCCGAAGTTTGTAAATCACGCTGATAAAGTTGTTTAGGTGTCATCACTGCGCTTACCACTGCCTCATTACAAAAATCTGACTGTTGATATGGTTAAACCATGGTATCATTATCTCAGGTTCAGGGATACGCAGAGCGCGTGTCAGTAAGCATTTTGGAGGCATTGATATGGATTGGCTAATAGGTCTTTTACTGGTAATCGTCGGTGGCATTATCGGCTTTTTCGCCGCTCGTTACTGGTTTGCTAATCATAGTGAATCTGCACAGCTGACTGCCCAGGTAGAATCAAGCAAACAACAGCTGGATGCTTATAGAAAAGATGTCGTGGAACATTTTACCACCGCACGAGAGTTAGCTGAAGAACTCAGCGAAACGCAGGAAAAACTAAAACACTTCCTTGCCGACAGTCAGACCCTGCTCGAGCAGGACAAAGAGTGGCAGCAGCCTTTGCCTTTCTTTGCCGAAGACACCATGCGGCAACTACGTAATGCCAGCTTTGAGAATGACGACAGTCGTTCAGATAAAAGTGAGGGCGCACCACCACGCGACTACTCCGCTCCTGGCAGTGGGCTTTTTGTCAGTGATAAACAGAAAGAAAAATCTTGAAATAAAAAAACAGAGAACTTATTTAAAGCTCCAGTGGTCTTTACCATCACTTAATAACTGATTGTATTAATGCTGGAGCTATAAAACATGAATAAGTTAATGCTTTTATTTCTTGCAGCAGGAATCTGCCTGACTGTTATCAGCGGGCCGGTTCACGCGCAAATCCCCTTTTCTACCTCATCGGGTGAAACACCTACCCTGGCCCCTATGCTGGAAGAAGTGACCCCGGCGGTGGTAAATATCTCAGTACAGGGCACCCGAGCCACTCAGCAACGTATCCCGGATGCTTTCCGCTTCTTTTTTGGGCCCAATGCCCCACGCGAAGAAGCCCGTGAGCAGCCTTTTCAGGGGCTAGGCTCCGGGGTCATTATTGACGCCGACGCAGGCTATGTTGTCACTAACAACCATGTCATTAGCGACGCCACGGAAATAACCGTAACCTTAAAGGACGGTCGCCAGTTCAATGCTGAAGTGCTGGGCCGTGATGAACAAAGCGATATTGCGCTGCTGAAAATTGAAAACGGCAGCAATCTGACCGCTATTTCTATGGGTGACTCCGACGCCATGCGGGTAGGTGACTTTGTAGTCGCGATTGGTAATCCCTTTGGTCTGGGGCAGACAGTAACCTCGGGTATAGTCTCTGCTCTGGGCCGGGGCGGCTTTGGTATCGATCGACTGGAAAATTTCATTCAGACCGATGCTGCGATTAACCGGGGGAACTCCGGAGGCGCCCTGGTTGACCTTAAAGGTAACCTGATCGGCATTAATACTGCGATTTTGGGCTCACATGGTGGCAACATCGGAATCGGTTTTGCTATCCCCTCGAATATGATGAACAACCTGGTTGAGCAAATTCTGGAGCACGGTGAAGTTCGACGCGGTGTGCTTGGTGTGCGCGGTGGCGACCTGACTCAGGAACTGGCCAGTGCACTGGAAATCTCGCGCACCCGTGGAGCCTGGGTCAGCGAAGTTCTTCCTGAAAGCGCTGCAGAAAAAGCAGGCATAGAGGCGGGGGACGTTATCATTAGTATGCAGGGCCGTAGCCTGAACTCCTTTGCTGAACTGGCAGCCCGGGTCGGAAGCATGGGCGCCGGCCGCACCATAAGCCTGGGCGTGCTGCGCGATGGCGAAGAAATTAATATTGATGTTGAGCTACTGGAGCGTGACACTCAGGTCACCGCATCGCTTGTTCACCCCGCTTTGCAAGGTGCTCAGTTAAGTAGTGCTGACAATCAGCAGGGAGTGCGTATTACGGCAGTAGAAAGTAATACTCCGGCAGAGCGTATTGGACTGCAGGAAGACGATCTTATTATTGCTGTGAACCGTCAGCGGGTCACTTCCCTGGGTGAACTACGACGAATGCTGGATGACACCTCAGGCGTGGTTGCATTGCACGTGCGACGCGGCAATTCGACGCTTTACCTGGTGCTCCCCGGCTAGCCAGAATGCAACAGGCGCATCATTTTGGTGCGCCTGTTCGCAACTTATAAATAATGATAGTATGCTCAGTCACCTAGCTATAAATTTTTCTGAGCATACAGACTATCCATGAGCCAGACACCACAGATTTTCGTTCGTTATATTGTAAAACCAGCGCTATTTGGCCTGCTGATCGCAGCGGTCGTGCTACTGGTTTTGCCCTGGATATCACCTCAGCAAACGCCTTCCGTTCCTACCGATAATGGCTTAGTTTCGTTTTCCGGTGCTGTTGCCAGTGCCTCGCCAGCGGTTGTTAATATATATACCTCACAGGAGGTTCGCGAACGACCTTATGATCCTCGCCCTCGTACCGCAGTACGTTTGGGGTCAGGCGTCATCATGGATCAGCGCGGCTTTATACTGACTGCCAAACATGTGGTGTCAGAAGTAGATGAAATCAGAGTCGCATTACAGGATGGCCGTGTACTCAGCGCACAACTTATTGGCAGCGATCAACTGACTGACTTAGCCGTATTAAAAACGGAAGCAGACAACCTGCCGGTTATTCCGACCAACTCCGACTTACAGCCCAGGGTTGGCGACGTAGTTCTGGCCATTGGCAATCCATATAATCTGGGGCAAACCGTCACCCAAGGCATTATTTCTGCAACCGGCCGAATAGGCATGAGCTCCGGCTATTCTGATTTTATTCAGATGGACGCGGCTATTAATGAAGGTAATTCCGGTGGAGCTCTGGTCAATTCCCGCGGTGAACTGGTAGGCATTAATAATGCGTCTTACCAATCGCAACTCACTAGCCGCGCCACTACGGGTATTTACTTTGCCGTGCCCTATCAGCTCGCGGTACGCATTATGCGCCAGATTATAAGCGAAGGTGTGGTCGTACGAGGCTACCTGGGCATTACCGCGGAACAGCATTACGATACTTACCATCAAACCCGCGGCCTGATGATAACGGCGGTAGACCCTCAGGGCCCTGCGGCCAGAGCAGGCATTCAGGCTGGTGACTTTATTTATGAAATTGCGGGTGAACCTATCCGGGCAGTCAACCAGGGACTGGATATTGTTGCGGATACGCCCCCAGGAAGCGAGCTTGAAATTAACTTTTTCAGGGATTTGCGCCGCATGCAGACCACGGCGCGGATTGAACGTTTACGCGAATAAAGTTATAAGTCTTCTCTCGTCGGCGTCATCGGCTGGCGTTTAATATCTGCACCCAGCAGCGCTAATTTATCTTCAATTGCTTCATAACCACGGTCAATGTGGTAAATGCGCTCAACTTCAGTCTGCCCGGAGGCGACTAAACCGGCAATCACTAATGACGCAGAAGCACGCAGATCGGTACACATTACCTGGGCACCCGTTAACTTCTCAACACCAGTGCAAATAGCAGTGTTACCTTCCAAATCGATGTTGGCACCCATCCGCCTAAGTTCCGGAACGTGCATGAAGCGATTTTCAAAGATGGTTTCGCGAATAAATCCGGTACCATTGGCAATACTATTCAACGCCGTAAACTGAGCCTGCATATCCGTAGGAAACGCCGGGTGTGGCGCCGTCACTATATTAACCGCCTGCGGACGGCCCTGGCTTTTCAGCTCAATCCAGTCATCGCCACGGGAGATTTCCGCACCTGCTTCACTGAGCTTCTTGATTACAGCATCTAACATGCGCGGATCAGTATTAGTGCAACGTACCTGCCCCTGACTCGCCAGTGCAGCGACCAGGAAGGTGCCCGTTTCTATGCGATCCGGCAATACCCGATACTCGCCACCACGCAACCGCTCAACACCCTCAACCTGGATAGTGTCGGTACCAGCGCCTTTAATTTGGGCACCTAGCGTATTGAGGAAATTAGCAAGATCAATAACCTCAGGTTCACGGGCTGCATTTTCTATGGTGGTAATGCCATCTGCAAGAACGGCGGCCATCATAAGATTTTCAGTACCGGTGACGCTGACCGTATCCATTAACAGGTGAGCGCCTTTAAGACGACCATTACTGGTCGCTTTAATATAACCATTCTCAACCACAATCTCTGCGCCCATCTGACGCAAACCTTCAATATGCAGGTTAACTGGCCGAGCTCCTATGGCACAGCCGCCGGGCAGAGATACTTCAGCATGGCCACATTTGGTTAGCAGTGGCCCCAGCACCAATACCGAAGCCCGCATTGTTTTAACGAGTTCGTAAGGTGCAATAAAACCATGATCTGCACAGGCTTTTACAATATAAGAGGAGTCGCCATCCCGGGTATGAGGAATACCCAGCTGATGTAATAATTCAAAAGAGGTTTCTACGTCCTGTAGCCGCGGAACATTGTGAATAATCACATCGTCCTGAGCCAGGATAGAAGCAAGAATAATAGGCAGAGCTGCGTTCTTCGCACCTGAAATAACTGCGTCGCCTGCCAGTTTCTGACCGCCGTTAATTACGAATTTTTCCATTTATTTTACACTCAAATTCAACAGTTTAATTGGGCATGACCAGCTTTTTTTCACGCTGCCATTGGGCAGGCGTGTAAGCCTTAATACTGACTGCATGAATCGAGCCGTCGGCAATGGCGGGTTTTAACGGTGCATATATAAGTTGTTGCTGTTTTACCCGGCTCAGCTCGCCAAATACTTCTGCAACTGCAATCACTTCTACGTGACTGCCATCAGATTTAACATAAACTTCTTCTAAATCAATTGCTTCTCGCAATATATCTTGTATTTGAGCAGGTTCCATCACTAACTACCATCGTTTGTTAAGCTTGACTAATAACGCTAGCTTAACGAAAGCAGCTGCGTAACGCCACTCACTGCCGCGAATTGTTGCAGTTGTTTGTTGACGTTGCGTAAAGAAAGCTCTCTGTCGCCCTGGCTCAACTCGGCCTGCAGCCGGATTAGCATCGCCAGTCCGGCAGAGTCCACCTGCTCAACCTGCGCCAGGTCTAAAGTCACCTGGCCACCTGAAGGTAGCCACTTTTTGCGCGAGCCCCAGCCAGCGGCAACACTATTTCTGTCCAGTGGGCCAGAAACCAGAACTTCTCCCGCTTGCTGACCTTGATTGAACTGCAGATCCTGATGCATCAGTAACTCCTAGTTATCGCCCTGACTGAACAGGAACTGACCAATCAGCTCTTCCAACACCATCGCAGAATTCGTATTCTGTACGTAATCGCCGTCTTCCAGCATCATAATGCCGTCGTCGATAAAACCAGGTTCCAGCCCCAGATACTGTTCACCCAGTAAACCGGAAGTCAGTACCGACACGGTCGATGTTTCCGGAATAGCGTTATAACGGGTGCTAATACGCATTTCCACAACCGGCTCGTAGTAGTCGCCGTCGAGATAAATATTCGACACCCGACCCACGGTAACGCCGCCAATTTTCACCGGAGAGCGCACTTTAAGGCCGCCAATGTTGTCAAATTTAGCACTGATCACATAAGTATCACCGCGCGTTACATCAGTATTACTGGCCACTCGTAAGGCCAGAAAAACCAAGGCAACTATCGCTGTTGCTACAAAGACTCCAACTAATATTTCAGTTTTTCTAGTTTCCATCACTTCCATCCAGAATAAGTTAGCTAAACATTATCGCCGTTAATACAAAATCAAGGCCCAGTATCACCAGTGAGCTGGTGACTACGGTCGACGTCGTCGCGGCACTGATGCCAGCTGACGTAGGTTCTGCCGTGTAACCTTTGTAAAGCGCTATCCAGGTAACTGCAAAAGCAAACACCAGGCTTTTAATCACGCCGTTCATAATATCGTCTGACCAGTCCACACTCGCCTGCATAACAGACCAGAATGCTCCTTCATCCACACCCAGCCACTGCACGCCAACCCAGTAGCCGCCGTAAATACCGACAGCAGAAAACATCAGCGCCAACAGTGGCATACTTATAAAGCCAGCCCAGAAGCGTGGCGCGACCACACGCCGTAAGGGATCAACCGCCATCATTTCGAGACTGGACAGCTGTTCAGTAGCCCGCATCAGACCTATTTCAGCAGTTAACGCCGACCCTGCACGACCCGCAAAGAGCAACGCCGTCACTACGGGCCCAAGTTCTCGCAACAAGGATAATGCCACCATAGGGCCCAGCGCCTGCTCAGCCCCGAAATCGACCAATATGGTGTATCCCTGCAGTCCCAAAACCATACCAATAAAGGTGCCAGATATGATAATAATTAACATTGACTGCACGCCAACGACATACAGCTGCTTTAGTAGCAGAGGGAATTGTTTACGGGGTTGCGGTTTGCCAATAAGTGCATGAAATAACATGAAACAGGAAGCACCCATGCCTCGAAACACATTCAGGCTGGAGCGTCCAAGATTAGCTAGTATCTGCATTATAAGTCCCTTGCCAGTAAATCCTGATGATACTCAGAAGCTGCGTAATGAAAAGGCACAGGCCCATCTGCTTCACCACGTAGAAACTGTTGCACCAGGGGTGATTCGTGATTACGCAATTCATCGGGAGTGCCCTGAGCAACTACTTCTTTATTGGCTACTATACAAACATGATCGGCAATGCTCATAACCTCATGAATATCATGGGATACCACAATGCTTGTCAGGCCCAGGGTTTCATTCAGTGAACGTATTAATTTCACAATCATGCCCATTGAAATAGGGTCCTGCCCGGTAAAAGGCTCATCATACATAATAAGTTCCGGATCCAACGCAATAGCACGTGCTAACGCAGCACGACGCGCCATCCCACCTGACAACTCGCTGGGAAACAGGTGGCCCGCGCCACGCAATCCGACTGCCTGCAACTTCATTTTAACTATGGTCGTAATGATCTCGGCTGGTAGTTTAGTGTGCTCCTGAATAGGGAACGCGACATTCTCTGCCACTGTCATGTCGGTGAATAAAGCACCACTTTGGAAAAGCATGCTCATGCGCTTTCTGAGTTCGAAAAGCTCATTGCGTGAAAGATCAGAGACCTGTTGACCAGCAAATTCAACACGCCCCGAACTGGGGGTTAACTGGCCACCAATCAGGCGTAACAAGGTGGTTTTACCGCAACCGCTAGGGCCCATTACTGCAGTGATTTTGCCTCGTGGCACGCGTAAAGACACGCCTTCATAAATTGGCGTCGAGCCCCGTGAGAAATGTACGTCCTTTATTTCTACTAAGTTATCCACTTAACTTGCCCTTTTTAACCAGGGGAAACAGATTCGTATTCTACCGTGAAGTCGGGGGGCATGTTCAACGAATAAATTCTTCCATGGTCTGTAAAAAACGTTTCCGTTCTTCTGAATTATGGTCAATCATACCCAATTGTTGCATCAAACGCTCACCATATACGGCAAACAAAGCAATGCGGGCTTTATCACCACCCATCTCACTGGCATCGAATCGCGATAAAAGTTCACGAAAACGACCTCGCATAGGAGTCATTAATTCCCGATTAGTCGCCGCCGCACATAAAATAGCGCTGTCCATGGCTATATCGCTGGACTCTTGTCCGGCTTCAGCCATTATCAGACTCTTAATGTCAGCATCTTCGCCAGAAAACTGAGCCTGCATTTCTTCACGCAATACCTGCCGGGTATCCAGCAGGCGCACCATCATCGCCAGTACCAGTTCTTCTTTACTGGCAAAATGGTATAGTAATCCGCCTTTACTAATACCCGTTTCTTCACTTAAACGGTCAAAAGTCAGATGTGAGGCACCCTGTTCCTTCACCAGTTTTTCCGCAGCCATTAAAATGTCATTGCGTTTGCTGGGTCGACCACCTCGTGATGTCTTGCGGGTCATGATTGCCACCTTTTTAAATGTAAACGAATATCATTCTAACAAAAACCGTCTGTGTGGTTGAGTAATAAGTTGTAACAAGATCTGTCACAGAAAAGCTGATTTCAAAGCCAGCAATGATATACTCCAAAAAGCCAGTGTATATAAGCAAACTACAGGACTGACATGAGTAAACACACAGCCGATTTTGTCACCCAGGGTAAGCGCGTTCTGGATATTGAGCGTGCCGCTATTGATGACCTTTATGACTCGGTCAACGAGCACTTTTCCGAAGCCTGCGAAATTATGCTGACCTGCAAAGGCCGGGTGATTGTGACCGGTATGGGGAAGTCGGGACATATTGGCAATAAAATTGCGGCGACCCTTGCCAGCACAGGAACCCCGGCTTTTTTTGTCCATCCAGGCGAAGCCAGCCATGGTGACCTAGGCATGATCACCTCCCAGGATGTAGTTTTAGCCATGTCTAACTCTGGTGAAACACAGGAAGTGCTTAGCATCATTCCGGTTATCAAACGTTTAGGAGTCCCTTTGATTTCGTTAACCGGAAATCAGAATTCCACCCTTGCCCGACTTGCCGATGTGCATATTATCGTAGCGGTGAGTGAAGAAGCCTGCCCACTCGGACTGGCTCCGACCGCCAGCACCACCGCCAGCTTAGTCATGGGAGACGCACTGGCAGTTGCGCTGCTTAATGCCCGTGGTTTTACTGCTGACGACTTTGCCTTGTCACATCCTGGAGGTAGTCTGGGCCGCCGTCTGTTACTGCGAGTCAGTGACCTGATGCATCAGGGCGAACGCCTGCCCAAAGTACGCCAGGACGATATTATCAGCGACGCTCTGTTAGAAATGTCACGTAAAGGGCTGGGCATGACAGCAATTGTGGATGACCAGGATTTATTGCTGGGTATCTTTACCGATGGTGACCTCCGTCGCATTCTGGATCAGCAGATAGATATCCACCATACTCCGATCTCTAGTGTAATGACCGCACGTTGCACTACAGTGCGGCCAGAAACGCTTGCTGCAGAAGCATTAAAAATAATGGAAGATAAAAAGATCAACGGCTTGCTGGTAGTAAACCAGCAACAAACCCCTGTTGGAGCCTTTAATATGCATGACTTATTACGAGCCGGGGTAATTTAATATGATCAGCACCTGGTATGGCGATATTGAAAAGAGCCTGTTTGCCAAATTCAGCACCGTTAAACTCTTAATCTGCGATATCGACGGTGTCTTTTCTGATGGTCGTATTTATCTTGGCGATCAGGGCGAAGAACTAAAAGCCTTCCACACCAGAGATGGTTTCGGTATCAAAGCCTTATTGCATAGTGGCATTGAAGTAGCGGTGATCACTGGTCGCCAGTCCAATATTGTGGAAAAACGTATGCAGGCGCTGGGTGTTCCTTATATTTATCAGGGGCAGCATGACAAAACTCAGGCTTATACTGAGTTGCAACAGAAACTAGAACTGAGTAACGAGCAGGTGGCTTATGTCGGCGATGACGTGCCGGATTTACCTCTGATTAAAAGCTGTGGCCTGGGCATCGCTGTACGCGATGCGCATCCCAGCGTACAGCGAGCTGCTGCTTACGTAACGGCACTACCCGGAGGTTTCGGCGCCGTGCGTGAAGTCACTGACCTGCTGCTGTTATCGCAGGGCCATTTAAATCAATATCTGGGAAGTAGCGAGTGAACTGGCGAATTGCCTTTATATTATTGACCATAGGTATCGCGCTGGCGCTTCTGTTCTGGCGCCCTTTTGCGACTGAGCAACGCCAACCACCTGAGTTAGATCCGGAGCAACTGCAACCGGACTTTATTGCTGAAGGTCTATTTTCAAGAATTTTTTCTGCCGATGGTGAGCTGCAGCATAGAATTGATTCCCGACTGATGGCACATTACAGCGTCATAGGACTCACCGAGTTAACAGAACCAGTGTACCTGACCACTATCATGCGGGATAACCAACCCGAACGCTGGCAGGTAACCGCAAATAAAGGCAGCTTTTATGATGATCAGCGCCTTATACTGGAAAACGAAGTACAAATTAAGAGTCTGTCTGAAAACACCTTTATACGCACAATGGAAACAGAATATCTGGTCATTGACACCCAACGTCAACTGATTAGCAGTAATCAGCCGGTGCTCATTATCGGCCCTAATATTGAAGTGCATGGCCAGGGCCTGCAAGTCGACCTCAATGCACAACAACTGGAGTTAACTGAACATGTTAAAACTATCTATTACCCTAAGCGCGATAATCAGTAGCGCTCTGCTAATAGTCGCTCCGGCGTTTGCTAACAACTTTGAGCGCGATTTTGAGCAGCCGATACAGGTCAATGCTGATTATCAGGAAATTGATTCACGGGCAAACCGACTGCTGTACCAGGATAATGTAGTTATTGCGCAGGGGTCGCTATTGATCAACGCTGAACGCCTGGAAGTAGAAAGCACGGCTGACGAATTAGGTGACGGTGAGATATTTGTGGCCACCGGCTCCCCTGCCCGTTATCAGCAAGATGTTGAAGAGGGTGTCACTGTAGAGGCCCAGGCAAATGAAATCCGTTATGATTCGGGTACAGGTATACTCACCCTCAGGGGCAATGCGGAATTACGCCAGCTCGGTAACTTAGTGCGTGCCAGCCAGATTACTTATTATGTCAACGACCAGCGCGTAACCGCGCAACGTTCTGATGATGGTGAAGATCGCGTTACCACCATTTTCCAGCCACGTACACGCAACCAGTCGGAAAACGAGAATAATGGCAACCCTTAAAATTGAACACCTGGCCAAAAGTTATAAAAAAAAGCAGGTCGTAAAAGACGTCAGCCTGGAAGTTGAAGCGGGCCAGATTATCGGGCTGTTGGGTCCTAATGGTGCTGGCAAAACCACCACCTTTTATATGATTGTTGGCCTGGTCAATAATGATAAGGGCCGCATTACACTGGATGACGAAGATCTTACTTTATTACCCATGCACGCCCGAGCCCGCTTAGGCATCGGTTACCTGCCTCAGGAATCCTCGGTGTTCCGTAAGCTCTCCGTACGTGACAACATCATGGCTATTCTGGAAACACGCAAAGAACTAAATGCTGCACAACGCGAGGAAGAACTTGAAAAGCTGCTTGCCGAATTCAGTATTGGTCACATTGTAAACAGCCTGGGTATGAGCCTTTCCGGTGGTGAACGCCGACGTGTCGAGATTGCCAGAGCACTCGCGGCTGAACCGAAATTTATACTTTTAGATGAACCTTTTGCCGGTGTCGACCCTATTTCTGTCCTTGATATCAAGAAAATCATCCAGCAATTAAAAGAACGGGGCATTGGAGTCTTGATTACTGACCACAATGTAAGGGAGACTCTATCTGTATGTGAACGCGCCTACATTGTCAGTCAGGGAACCTTGATTGCCTCAGGCAGCGCACAACAAATTTTAGCAAATCAGCAGGTTAAAGATGTTTATCTGGGCGACCAGTTTTCTTTATAAGAAGCGATTATGAAGCAGAGTTTACAACTTAAACTTGGTCAGCAGCTGACCATGACTCCGCAACTGCAACAGGCGATTCGCCTGTTGCAGCTTTCATCGCTGGATCTGCAACAGGAAATTCAGGACGCTTTGGATAACAATCCGTTACTCGAAGTCAGTAGTGAGGACGACAGCAGCGCAGATGACGTATCGCTACAGGAATTCGAAAGCAGCGCAAAAGACAATGACAGCATGGAAACCGGGGAAGCCGTCGCCCAACAGGATATTCCGCAGGATTTACCGACTGACTCCAGCTGGGACGATGTTTACTCTGCCAGCACTGCACCAACGAAAGGCAGCGCCACAGGGGAAGACTTTACCTATCAGGGCGAGACCAGCGAAAGCCTGCATGATTACCTGACCTGGCAAATGGAATTGTCACATTTTAGCGAAGAAGACGAAGCCATTGGCCGGGCCATTATTGATGCGGTAGATGAAGCCGGGTATCTGACGCAAACTCTGGAAGATATTCAACAAGCAGTAAACGGCGAGTTTCCCGAAGTCAGCGATGCTGAAGTCTGTATGGTATTAAAACGTGTACAACGTTTCGACCCTGTTGGTGTTGCAGCACGCACCGTTAGTGAGTGCTTATTAATACAGCTCAGCCAAAAGCCGGCAGATACTCCTTTGCTGCAAGAAACTAAAGCTATTATCAGTGATTACTTAGACTTATTAGCTGCCCGCGACTATCGGACTTTAGCGAGAAAGACTAAGCTTAAAGAAGATCAGTTGCGTGAAGTTATGCGCTTGCTCCATCAACTGCATCCGCGGCCCGGCGAAACAGTAGTACAGCGGGAATCGGAATATGTTATTCCCGATGTTTCAGTGGTTAAGCACAATGGCCGCTGGGCAGTAGAGCTTAATCCGGACTCAGTTCCGAAGCTACAGGTAAATGCGGAGTATGCAGCGTTAAGCGGACAAGCAAAACGCAGTGAAGATTCGGAATACATTAAACACCATATGCAGGACGCCCGTTGGTTTATAAAAAGCATAGAGAGCCGCAATGAAACCTTGCTTAAAGTAACCAGCGCTATCGTGCAACGTCAGCAGGCATTTTTTGAGCATGGTGAAGAGTCTATGAAACCTATGGTGCTGAATGACATTGCCGAAGCTATCGACATGCACGAGTCGACGGTATCACGGGTTACCACGCAGAAATTCATGCACACTCCAAGGGGTATATTTGAGCTTAAGTATTTCTTTTCCAGTCATGTAAGCACCGAGAACGGTGGTGAGTGTTCATCAACCGCTATCCGCGCTATTATCCGGAAGCTGGTTGCGGCAGAGACCCCGGCCAAGCCGTTGAGCGACAGCAAAATCGCTGAACTCATGGCTGAACAGGGCATCCAAGTGGCAAGACGTACGATTGCGAAATACCGGGAGTCACTACATATTCCCCCTTCCAATCAACGTAAAAGCCTACTTTAACGACGGCAACAGAAGGACGATGTATATGCAAATAAATCTTACTGGTCATCACGTTGAAATTACTGAGCCCCTACGTGAATACGTAGATACTAAGTTCGCCAAGCTAGAGCGCCACTTTGATCATATAACTAACGTTCATGTGATACTAAATGTTGAAAAAATCACGCAAAAAGCGGAAGCTACCGTTCACCTGAGCGGTGGTGAAGTTTTTGCCACTTCCGAACATGAAGATATGTATGCTGCTATCGACGGCTTGATCAACAAGTTAGATCGACAGGTAGTTAAACATAAAGAAAAACTGAAACGTCACTAACCTATGCAACTTCGTGAAATACTAAGCCTGGACTGCACCCGTTGTGCAGTTCAGGACTCCAGCAAAAAGAAGCTTCTGGAAGCAATCAGCCAACTAGCCGCACCTAAGCTAGCTGGAGTAACCCGTAACGATGTCTTTGACAGTCTGGTGCAGCGAGAACGACTTGGCAGCACTGGAATAGGTCTGGGCATAGCGATTCCCCATGGCCGTTTGGAAAAGGCCAGTAAACCGGTGGCGGTATTATTGACCATGCAGTCGCCAGTGGACTTCGATGCTATTGATAAACAGCCAGTAGACATTATATTTGCCTTGCTGGTACCTGAAAATGAGCCTGAAGCGCACTTGCGTACTTTGTCGGAAGTAGCGCGTAAATTAAATAATAAAGAATGCTGCCGTGCTCTGCGCAAAGCGGGTAACGACGATGAACTTTATGACCTTTTTGTTCAGGACGACAGTGTATGCAGCTAATTATTGTCAGCGGCCGTTCTGGTTCTGGTAAAACCATAGCACTGCGGGTGCTTGAAGACCTTGGTTTTTACTGCGTTGATAATTTGCCTATAAGCCTGTTGCCCACCCTTGTGCATGCCGTCATGGATAACTACGAATCCATCGCCGTGAGCATTGATGTGCGCAACCTGCCCTCTGGAGAAGAAGACTTAGTCGAAACTCTGGACTTCCTGCCGGCGAAACTGAAAGCTGATATTTTATTTATTGATGCAAGCGATGAAGTGATTTTACGGCGTTTTGGTGAAACCCGTCGTCTACACCCTTTATCACAAGGTTCCCTGCCGCTACTCGATGCCATCAAGCTGGAATACCAGATGCTTGAGCCTTTAGCCGAGCGAGCCACCTGGCGTATCGACAGCAGCGCTTACAGTGTGCATGAACTGAGTGAGCAGGTTAGTGAGCGGGTGCTGGGCCGTAAAATGAATAAACTGATTCTGGTCTTTATGTCATTCGGTTTTAAGCATGGCCTGCCGACAACTTTAGACACTGTTTTTGACGCTCGCATATTGCCGAATCCGCATTGGGAGCCTGAACTTAAACCCTATACAGGCCTGGATGAACCGGTGCAACGGTTTCTCGCCCATCAGCCCCTGGTTACAAAGTTTGTTTATCAGGTCGAAAACTTCCTTTCCACCTGGCTACCCTACTTCCAACGCAGTAATCGCAGTTACCTTACCGTAGGTATTGGCTGCACCGGTGGCCAACACCGTTCGGTCTACATCGCTGAGCAGTTGGGTGAATATTTCCGCACTCAGCACGCTGAGGTTCAGGTTAAACATCGGGAACTAGGCAAGAAATGAGCGAAATAAGCCGCGAAGTTATGATTCGTAATAAATTAGGTCTGCACGCCCGCGCAGCCACTAAATTAGTCCAGCTCGCCAATCAGTTTTCGGCTGATGTCACTATTTCGCAGGGTTCTCAGGAAGTAAATGCCAATAGCGTAATGGCGCTTATGTTGCTGGCCAGCCAGCAGGGTAAGACGATCATTGTTAACGCCCGGGGTGAAGACGCCGAAGCAGCGCTGGACGCCATTGAAGGTCTTATCCAGGCGCGCTTCGAAGAAGAAGAGTAATTTTTTTAATTACCCGCCACTTTCATCTGTTCAATCAATACTGAACCAGCCTGTACACCATGCCGTTTATCAATATCATTAGACATAGCCACCATGTTCGCAAACATATCTTTGAGATTTCCCGCTATGGTTATTTCCGATACCGGATACTGAATTTCACCATTTTCAACCCAGAATCCCGCAGCGCCCCGGCTGTAGTCACCGGTTACAATATTTACACCCTGCCCCATTAATTCGGTTACTAACAAGCCAGTACCCATCTTTTTACATAAAGCATCCAGATTATAATCCTGATACGTGGGTAACCAGTTATGGATACCGCCTGCATGACCCGTAACCTGCATATTCATCTTACGGGCTGCATAGCTGGTTAACAGATAAGTATTCAATTGACCCCGGTCAATAATATCCCGCGCCTGAGTAGCTACCCCTTCATGATCAAAGGGACTGCTTGCCAGGCCTCCTTTCACATGTGGATCTTCAGTTATGCTCAGCCATTCTGGTAATACCTGAGTGTTCAGGCTATCCAGTAAAAAGCTCGATTTACGGTACAGACTGCCACCACTAATAGCCGCTACCAGATGACCAAATAAACCATTTGCTACGTCGTTCTGAAAAATAACCGGTACCTGACAGGTCCCCAGACTGCGGGCGCCTAAACGCGATACGGTATTTTCCACCGCCTGGCGGGCCACCTCTTCTGCCGACTCCAGCAAGGAGGGATTACGCGCCAGCGTATAGGCGTAGTCGCGCTCCATAGTATCGCCCTGCTTGCCAATAAGCACGCAGCTCAGGCTTTGTCTTGAGCTCATGTAATTACCCAGGAAACCATGGCTATTGCCGTATACGCGAAAACCCGCATGGCTACTGTAATTGGCACCATCAGAATTAATAATACGCTCATCGCTTAGCGCTGCCCGTTCGCAGCGTTGTGCCTGCTCAGCGGCATATTCAGGCTCCATCGAGGCATCAAAGTAAAGCTCAAGATCCGGGTATTCCGTAGCCATTAAACTGGCATCAGCAAGACCCGCAAAAGGATCTTCTGAAGTATAACGAGCGATTTCATTAGCTTTAGTTACCGCTGCGCGCACCGCCTCAGGGGTTAAATCGGCGGTCGCTGCTGCGCCCTTACACTGGCCACGATAAACCGTTATACCCAGACTGCCGTCCTGATTGAACTCCACTGTTTCTACTTCGCCGAGACGGCTGTCGACGGTAAGACCCCGGCTGTGAGTTAGTGCACACTCCGCTGAGCTTGCCCCTAACTTACTGGCATAAGCTAAGGCTTCTGAAACCGCATCACGGGCTTTTGTCATATCCTGCTGTAATTGTTGCTGCTGTGCACTCACGCGGCCAACCTCCTGCGACTAAAATCACTTAACAATAAGTTCAAGCATATCAAAAAGCGTGGGAGCAGATCTGATTTTCAGCAAAAATGACAAAAATCAGATCTGACCCTATGCTTTTCTCTGTTAAACTACGACTTTAATAATGTATTGCCATGAGGCCTGAATATGCGCGATTCAAAGCATACCCGCAACCCATCAGTTCCACTTGTTGAACGCCCTAATAAAAGTCAGCTGAAACGGGAAATGAATGAACTGCAGGCTTTAGGCACTCAGTTAGTTGAAATTAGTAGCGGCGCATTACAAAAAATGCCAATCGACGACGAGCTGATGGACGCTATTAAGCTAGCCCGTAAAATTCGTAACACCCGCGAAGGTTATCGCCGTCAGTTGCAGTTAATTGGCAAACTCATGCGCAATCGCGATAGCGACGCCATAAAGCAGGCTCTGGGTGGACTGCAACGCAGCGGCGAGCAGGAAAATGCCCGTTTTCACGCGTTAGAGAAATGGCGGGACCGTATTTTAGCCGAAGGCGACGACGCTATTCAGGCATTTATTCTCGAATATCCGGCAGCAGAGCGCCAGAAAATGCGTCAGCTAGTACGTCAGGCAGAAAAAGAAGCGGCGCAAGAAAAACCTCCAGCCGCTTCCCGTCAGCTTTTTAAATATTTACGGGAAAGTTCAGAATCCTGAATGCATCGGGTTAAGCCGTTCCGCCCACCGTCATTGCATCCAGCTTCAATGTCGGTTGGCCAACACCCACTGGCAGACTCTGCCCGTCTTTACCACAAACACCAACACCTTCATCCAGGGCCAGGTCATTGCCTATCATAGAAACCTGCCGCATGGAGTCGGGGCCATTACCAATCAGGGTAGCGCCTTTTAACGGTCGGGTAATTTTGCCATCTTCAATTAAATAAGCTTCAGATGCCGAGAATACAAACTTGCCAGAAGTAATATCCACCTGGCCACCAGCAAAATGCGGCGCATAAATACCTCGTTTTACTGACGCGATAATTTCTTCCGGCTGATGATTACCACCCAGCATATAAGTATTTGTCATACGCGGCATAGGCAAGTGCGCAAAGGACTCGCGACGGCCATTGCCCGTCGGCTGCATACCCATCAGCCGGGCATTCATTTTATCCTGCATGTAGCCAACCAGACGCCCATCTTCAATAAGCACATTGTGCTGACTGGGCGTGCCTTCATCGTCCACACTGAGCGACCCACGGCGGTTCGCTAAGGTACCGTCATCTACTATAGTGCAGCCTTTTGCTGCTACCTGCTCGCCAATTTTTCCGGCAAAAGCGGATGAGCCCTTACGGTTAAAATCACCTTCAAGACCGTGCCCCACAGCTTCATGCAACAGCACACCTGGCCAACCGGCACCCAGGACAACAGGCATTTTTCCTGCTGGTGCTTCTTCGGCTTCAAGGTTAACCAAAGCCTGACGCACGGCTTCTTCAGCAAAGGCCAGATGTCGTGGTTTGCCTTTTGCATCTGCCTGCAGGAAATAATCATAACCTAAGCGACCACCGCCGCCCGAACTGCCGCGTTCCCGGCGCCCATTCTGTTCAGCTAACACACTGCAATTGAGGCGCACCAGAGGGCGAATATCAGACGCATGGGTACCATCGGTAGCAACAATCAAAATATGCTCATATACGGCGCTCAGGCTGACCGTCACTTCACTGATACGTGGGTCAAGCTTGCGCGCGTGGTTATTCACTGCATGCAGAATTTCAATTTTTTGCGCTTCTTTCATAGCCGCGAGGGGATCATCAGGCAGATATAACGACGGCGTTGGCTTGTCAGTTAATACCGCTATCTTCTTTTGCTGACCAGCGGCAGCAATGCCACGAGCCGCACTTGCAGTCTGCAACAAAGCTTTGTTCGAAATTTCATCCGCATATGCAAAACCGGTTTTCTCACCGTGAATAGCTCGCACACCCAGGCCGCGGTCGATAGAGAAACTACCCGATTTAACGATTCCATCTTCCAACACCCAACTTTCATGACTGCTGGACTGCAAATAAATATCCGCATAATCGATACTGCCCTGATACAGACGCGCCAGGCCCTGTTCAAGATCGGCCTGGTTCATATCAGCTCGCGCTAGTAAGTGCTCATGGACAACTTCATGCATCTTTTAGGTTCACCTTAAATCGGTTGTGACTTTCAACTGGCATTCGTTGCCTGACGTTACGCAGGCTTTCTAAGTCAATACGTGCGCTACCAACTCCTAGGTCACTGCCAATCTCTGTACGTATTTTGCCCCAGGGATCCACAATCATTGAGTGGCCCCAGGTTTCGCGTCCGTCCGGATGAGTACCACCCTGGTTGGGCGCTATCAGATAACACTGATTTTCAATAGCCCGTGCCTGCAACAACGGCTTCCAGTGCGCCGACCCTGTTACCTTAGTAAAAGCAGATGGCAACACGATAAGCTCTGCTCCCTGCTGACGCAGGGCCCTGAATAGTTCAGGGAATCGAAGATCATAACACACCGCCATGCCTATCTTACCAAAAGGCGTGTCGACTACTTTGAGCTGCTCTCCAGGTTTTGTGAATTTAGATTCCTGATAACTGCCAGTACCATCTTCGACCTGAGCATCAAACAGATGAATTTTGTCATAACGCGCCTGTTCGACGCCCTGATTATCATACAGCATAGATGCCGCAGCATAACGTTCCCCAGCCTGCAACGGAATAGTACCCGCCAGGATCCAGAGGTCGTGTTCACGCGCCATATCGGCCACTGACTGCTGGATAAAACCAGCACCTGGTTTTTCAGCTCGTTCCACCTGATTAGCTTCACCAGCCCCAAAAGTGGCGAAGACTTCAGGCAACACCACCAACTGTGGACGTTGTTTTGGAAGCAACTGCAGCAACTGCTGCAGTTGCTGCAGATTTTCTTCGGGTACATTACCGGATGTCCACTGCACTACACTAATTTGTGTCATTATTCAGTTCCTCTTCCAGTTGTTGTTCCAATTCAGTATCGGAAATATCGACCCCGGTCTCATCACGGGCGACCTCAGTAACCACAGGCTCCGACATCGTGCCGCCGATATGGTATTCCAATCGTGAAATAACCTGAGCATCGTGCAGTACGCGGTCGATTAACAATGCCGCAATGCCACTCGGAGGGTTTACCATCCATGCCAATAGCACTGGTAAACTAGAGGTTACTTTAGGTACATAGACCAGATTATAATCCAGTGTCTCCTGGTTCAGATCCGTGCTCCCCGTCACCTCCATGTCCCCTGCCGATCCGTTCATTCGGGTATTCGTAGTATGAACAACACCACTTGCTATATCCATACTGCCGCGAAAGCTTGAATAAAACATGCCCCGGGCGAAAACATCACGAAAATCCAGCGTCAGTTTGCGTACCAGACTTTCCAGGCTAAATAACGAAAACAGGCGGGCACCGCCATCACTGACATCTCGCAAATACCCTGAACCCAGACTCCATTCAGCTTCGCCGTTTAATGTTTCTACATTAAACGACTGAGGGTCGCCCTGCCAGTAAAGATCGAATTCCAGCTGCGCACTGGAATCTCTGACCACAGAATCCGTACCAAAATCCTGCAACAAATTACCGATATCGCTGCTGGCAAACCAGCCCTTCAGGTTTGTCTGGTATTCATCATCCTGTCGCAACCAACCTCCGGTCACATTGAGTTCAGCGCCGGTGCGGCTGATGTTAAACAGCTGCAGTTGCTCGCCTTCCAGCGCAGGCTCAAGTTCAACCAGAACCCTGCCCAGCTCGTTATCCCGATAGCGGCAAATATGGCAAACCATACGTAAAGGGGGCAATCGGTCAAAAACATTTTGTTCAACCAGCGAAACCTCGCCCTTCGAATCGCCCAGGTTCAGGCGTTGCAGGTTAAGAAAGTCGATCTCTACTTCTACTCGTTCGTCCAGATCCTGCGGTAAATCCAGTATTAGTCGCGCCTGCTCGGCATTGACTGTAAAACGCCAGTTGTTCTCTTTCCTATCGCCTTTCACTTCGACTCGTTTCAACTCCTGGCCCAGCCAGTTCAATTGATCGATATCCGCATTTAAAACCTCCAAAGGAGGCAGTTCAAAAACAAAAGGCAAAGGACCACTTTCGATATCTTCTTCACGATGGCGTAGCAGATTAAGATATGGGATCCATTCATTTACACTCGCCTCAGCCAGAAGCACGTCAACTAATAACCCTGAAGGATCAACAGGCAGTGTTTTATCTGTGTAATCGCCCAGTTCCACGGCAACCCAGTCAAAAGTACTGGCGCCCGTCTGCATTGCCCCGCGCACGGAAAGGGCCTGTGGCCAGTAACTTTCCAGATTAAGCTGCTGGCTATCACCCCACACTCGGGTATTCCAGATTATCGATTCACCTTGCTCTTTTGCAAAAGGCGCTGGCATGCCGATATCCATTTCAGTTAGTTCGGTATCCATATTCCAGTCAAAACGGTAGCCATCAGAGTCCAGATCGAGCGTGAAATCAGTCAACGACTGTAAACTTCCACTAAAATGCTGATGCAACAAGGGATCGTCAATGTCGGCCAGTAAATCGGCAACTTGCCATTCACCCCGAATTTCGGTCGCTAACGAATAGCCCTCTTCAGAGGTGTCTCCCTGCATATTGATCGCTACCGGTAAATCGAAAACCGTAGCCGTAACGTCCTCAAAACCAATTTTTGAGTTAGCAAAGGTAAATTGGCCGGATACAGATTCAAGTTCCCGCTGCACCGGTACTATAAAGATAGATTGACCACTGAAATCAATGCTGCCTTCAGCCCGGAACCCGGCTTCGCCATCATTCACTTCCTGTGCGGCAAAAAGCGGTATATGCAAACTAAAAGCACCCTCAACCTCGCCTTGCACCTGAACCTGCTGCAAAGCAGCGCCGACGCTATCCGCCAATGGACTTTCAGCAAACACCTGCTCGCCCTGGGCCCCGCTGCCGCGCACCTCAGCATCAATAAGTAACCAGGGATGAGGTGATAATATGTCGTTGATACTGGCCTCGATGCGCTTAATATCGACCTCTTTAAGCTGCCCGCCTTCAGCCTCAAAGGTAAGCCCTCCCTGAGCAAAGTTTAATTGCAGCGAGGTGTCAGTAATCAGGGGCCAGTCGGGCTGAAAGCGAAAATCTAAGGAATCAGCTTCGACGTGCGCCTGAAATACACCATCGTGATCCTGGTATGGAAAGTCCTGCAACGCACCCCGCCATACCATTGCCATGGTATTTACATTACCGGCATGTAGCGCGTCGCTAAGATAATTATTAAGCCCAGGCCCCAGCTGTAAAGGCAATAAATCTATAGCGTGCTCAACTTTAAGATCATGCCCACGACCATTAATAGCCCATTCTAACTTCGGGCTTTCGTTATTCTGGCGGCTGATGAATAGTTGCTGATCAAAGCTTACCTCAGGCAAATTTACCGCTGCTTGCGGCACCGCCAGTGCCCAGCCGTTATCCAGCCGGTGCCAGTATCCCGACCAGTCTATCGACGATAAATGCTGCGCTTTATCATAGGTCGCAGGTGAGCGTAAACGCACATCATTACCCGTAATATTAAAAACACCGCGTTCAGTATTGCTCCAGAATTCCAGATTCAGGCCTTCAATACCGGGCACCCCGCGATGTGTTTGCCAGCTGAGGTTGTTCGCTCGCGCGTGAAAACGCCAATTACGGTCGGTATCCAGTGCCACATGAACATCGTTAATTAAGCCACTGGGTTGTGTACCTTCGAACCAATTCCGAAACTGCTCCGCCGGAGTTCCGAGGAAACTCCATAACGGGCCGATATCACGCAATTCAAGGTCGCTGATATTCCATATATGCTGGCCGTCAGAGTATTCCCAGATCACAGACTCAATCGGCCAGAGTTCCCCGTCTAATTCCAGCGTTAAGGTTTCGCTATTAAATACCCAGCCATCTTCTTCCGGCCATAAGGCCCAGATCACCGGCCTACTCACCAATTCATGCTGAGTGCCATCACGTTCCCAGCGCAGATTATTTTCACCAAAATGAAGCTGCCCCTGGACCGGTTCTCCCTCCGCAAAATCAAGCCAGCCAGTCAGGTTAAATTCAGCTCTGTCGATATCAACATCCGTCACCACCTGTTCCAGCCACGGAGAAATATCCAACTGCTGAGCTTCAACATAGAGTTGCCCCTGCATAGAAGCAAAACTGTCGCCCTTTACATCCAATATGAAATCAAGATTATTTGCAGTCACATCTGCGACCTGAAACCGGCCCAGCGCCTGGCGTTGATTCGGCTGGTTAGTCCAACTTAATTCTTCAACATAAATAGCCTTCGCGATGCCTGCCTGGTTAAGAATGCGAACCTGACTATCAATTACCTGAAAGCGCTCCAGCTGCTCTAGCAACAAGCTCTCTAAGGCGTCAAAAAGGGGCTGTTCAGTTCTTACTTCAGTAACTATGTCGGTATAATAATCCAGCTGCACGCCGCGTAGGATAAAGTTATCCAGGAGTAGCTGCCGGTCCCACAGACTTTGCCAGAAGTTGAGTACCAGATGGGTACTATCAACAGTCAGTTGAAAAGGGTAATCCTCATCCAGCTGCAACTCCAGATCCTGTAACACCAGCGACGGCCCTGATGCAGTCCAGTCAGCGGATAATGAACCTATGCTTACCTGCTGACCATAATAGTCTTCCACAAGCTGCTCGATGTCAGCCCGATAATGATCCAGGTAAGGTAAGCTGTAACGCGCAACGCTCAACGCAACTGCGGCCAGCACCAGCAGAAGAGCCAGTGTCAGCCAGAGTTTTCGTATAATAAAGCCGACTACACTGCGAATCATGCTACATCATCACCACATCAAACTGTTCCTGGTGATACAGCGTCTCTATCTGCACTTTGACCTGCTTACCCACAAAGACTTCCAGTTCAGCAAGTGCATGTGACTCTTCATTCAGCAGGCCTTCAGCTACGCTGGCTGAGGCGTACACCACAAATTGATCGGCATCATAAGCTCGATTCACCCGTACAATTTCACGCATAACTTCATAACAAACAGTTTCTACCGTTTTCATACTACCGCGTCCATGGCAGACCGGACACTCAGAAGACAACACGTGTTCGAGACTTTCGCGGGTTCGCTTGCGTGTCATTTCCACTAAGCCCAACGAGGTAAAACCATTAATGGTGGTTTTTGCCCGATCTTTGGCCAGCGCCTGCTCCAGGCTGTGCAGGACACGCCGCTTATGTTCATCGTTCTGCATATCGATAAAATCGATAATAATAATCCCGCCCAGATTGCGCAGTCGCAGTTGACGGGCAATAGCCTGGGTAGCTTCGGTGTTGGTATTAAAAATAGTTTCAGCCAGGTTACGATGACCGACAAAAGCACCGGTATTAATATCAATAGTCGTCATAGCTTCGGTCTGATCGATAATCAGACTGCCACCGGACTTCAGGTTTACTTTGCGATCAAGGGCGCGTTGAATTTCATTCTCGATATCAAACATATCGAAAATCGGCCGCTCTCCCTCATAGTACTCCAGCTTAGGCTGCAACTCAGGGATAAACTCAGCCAGAAACTCATCCAGTTGCTCATAGCTCAAGCGCGAATCAACCCGAACCCGCTCAATATTTCCGCCGACGAAGTCGCGCAGCACACGGGCACCAAGATTCAGGTCCTGATAAAGGACACCTCCTTTGGAAAAGCGCTTTTTGCGTTCCTGGATTTTTTCCCACAAGCGTCGCAGGAACTTAGCATCCTGATGCAACTCTGCTTCACCGGCACCTTCAGCGGCGGTGCGCACAATAAATCCAAGTTGCTCATCACTATGCGCAGCTACCACCCGCTTCAGACGGTCACGCTCGGCCTCGCTATCAATTCGTTGAGATACGCCGACATGATTCGAGCGCGGCGTTAACACCAGATAACGCGAAGGAACTGTTATATCAGTGGTAAGTCGGGCGCCTTTAGTACCCAGTGGATCTTTTACCACCTGCACCATAATATGCTGGCCCTGACGTACCAAACGAGAGATATCCCGGGCAGGAAGTTGTTCACGATCCAGCTCTTCGACATCGTCAATATGAGTGATAATGTCGGAGGCATGTAAAAAGGCGGCTTTTTCCAGGCCTATATCCACAAAGGCGGCCTGCATACCAGGGAGAACCCGGGCCACTTTGCCCATGTATACGTTGCCTACCAGGCCGCGACGCGCTTCACGTTCAATATGGATTTCCTGCAGAATACCATTCTCAACCAAAGCTACCCGGGTTTCACTGGGTGTGACGTTTATTAGAATTTCAGCGCTCATGTCACCCCTTAATCCTGCTCTATACGTTGAAGCAATTGATTGGTTTCATATAAAGGCAAACCAACCACTGCGAAATAACTTCCTCTAAGCTGCTGCACGAACTTACCGGCACGACCCTGAATTCCATAACCGCCGGCCTTATCCAAAGGTTCACCAGTAGACCAGTAGTGCTCAACTTCTGCTTCAGTAAGATGACAAAAGGTCACTTCGGTAGTCACCAGGTCATGCAGCTCTTTTCCTTCGGTTGCCACGCAGATTGCGGTCATAACCTGATGCGTAGAGCCAGACAACTGGTCAAACATTTGTCGAAAATGATCTTTATTGCGGGGCTTTTCCAGAACCTTGCCAGCGACTACCACAATAGTGTCTGCACCCAGCACTTTGGCCTGCGGGTCAGAAACCTGCTGTAAACCAGCCTGAGCTTTTTCTATCGCCAGCCGAACGACGTACTGATGGGGCGCTTCATGCTCCTGCTGCAGTTCTTCAATTTCTGCATTAACCCGCTCGAAGGGGTGCTCCAGCATACCTAATAATTCATAACGACGTGGTGATGCCGAGGCCAAATAAAGATTTTTCATACCACTCCAAAACGACGCCGGTACTTCCTTAGTAATAAAAATAGCCAGGGCCACATAATAGCTGTGCTAATAGCAGGTAAAAAATAATGCAGCTGCAAAGCCGCGTTATTCAAATAATACTCAATAAGATAGACTACAGAGCGCTCTACCACTGCTAATACCAGTATGAAAAATGCCTGCTGAGATAACGAGAAATTACGCACCCTTTGATAATGCCGTGCTACTACATAACCTACCAAAGCATAAGCCGCCGCATGAATGCCAAGCGTCGAGCCCATGAGGATATCCATCGCAATACCGACTACGAAACATGAACCTATATTGAGCCGATGCGGTAATGCCAACACCCAATACAAGAGTATCATTAGCGCCCATTCTGGCCGCCAGGCTGACAGTCCGGAAGACATAGGAATCACTGAGAGTACCAGGCCTAACAACAAAGCCATAAAGATGGTTACGCGCTGCGCAAATACAGATGTCATTATTCGCTGCCCTCTCGGTTCTGGCCTCGGCTGAGTGGATTAAATATCGGCTGTCGGTCCGAATCCGGTTGCCACAGTAATAACACCATGCGAATTCGATCCAGGTTTGAAGCGGGCTCTGCAGAAACCTGAGCAAAGGGTAATGATTCATCGCGAATGATTTCTGTAATGCGGGCAACTGGGTAGCCCTCGGGGAAAAGTCCGCCGAGACCGGATGTTACCAACAAGTCGCCAACTTCAAGCTCTGTAGAATGGGGAACATGCATCAACTCCAGGCGTTCAGTTTCGCCAACCCCCTGAGCAACCACTCTGATACCACTGCGGTCCGAGCGAGTAGGCAGACCATGGCCCTGATCAGAAATAAGAATTATGCGCGCGGTAGTTAACCCAATACTGGCAATCTGACCAATAATGCCGCGGTCGTCAATAACTGGCTGACCGATAAAAGCCCCGTGCAGGGTACCTTTGTTGATAACCACTTGCTGACTAAAAGGGTCAGAGTCGACCGCTATTACTTCTGCCACCATGCGCAGGCTTTCCGCCTGGGCATCAGAACCTAATAAATTACGTAAACGCCGATTCTCACTGCTAAGAAAGTCATAACGTTGCATTGCGCCTTGTAAGTCCAGGACTTCATCACGCAATGCGCGATTTTCCTCATGCAGACTGCTTCGTGTCCGCATGGCGCCATACAATCCCTGAAGGGCCTGCTCTGGCATACGTGCGATATACTGAACCGGACTAACGAGAGAGTTGAGCACCAACCGAACTTCTTGCATGGCGCCCAGTCTGTTGTCTAGAAAAATAAGCAAAAACGCTAGCACTAAGGCTAGCGTCAGGCGCCCTTTTAAGGAGATGTTCTGGACAAAAAGCGGATTCACCGTTTACTCGTAGCTAAACAAATCACCGCCGTGCATATCGATCATTTCGAGAGCTTTCCCACCACCGCGTGCTACGCAGGTCAGGGGATCGTCAGCGATAATAACCGGTATGCCGGTCTCTTCCATGAGCAATCGGTCTAAATCTTTGAGCAAAGCACCACCACCGGTAAGTACCATGCCTCGTTCGGAGATATCAGACGCCAGTTCCGGCGGCGACTGCTCAAGCGCTACCATGACGGCACTCACAATTCCCGATAACGGTTCTTGTAATGCCTCCAGAATTTCGCCACTGGTCAGGGTAAATGAACGGGGAACACCCTCTGCAAGGTTACGACCACGGACTTCAATTTCTTTCATATCATCGGTCGGGAAAGCAGTACCAATTTCATGCTTAATACGTTCCGCAGTAGCTTCACCAATAAGGGAACCAAAATTACGACGTACATAATTAATAATAGCTTCGTCAAATTTATCGCCACCAATGCGCACTGAAGATGAGTACACCACGCCATTAAGTGAGATAATAGCTACTTCGGTGGTACCACCACCGATATCTACCACCATAGAACCGGTTGCCTCAGAAACGGGCAATCCAGAACCAATAGCTGCCGCCATAGGTTCATCTATCAGATAAACCTCGCGGGCGCCTGCACCTAAGGCCGATTCGCGGATAGCCCGACGTTCAACCTGAGTAGAACCACAAGGTACGCAGACTAAAACTCGTGGACTAGGCCGGAAGTAACGGCTGTCATGCACGGTTTTAATAAAGTGCTGAAGCATTTTCTCAGTTACATAAAAATCGGCAATAACGCCGTCTTTCATGGGCCGAATAGCTTTGATGTTACCCGGCGTGCGACCCAGCATTTGCTTAGCCGCGGTGCCTACCGCGGCGACACTTTTGGGGCCGCCTGAACGCTCCTGACGAATAGCCACAACTGATGGCTCATTCAGCACGATGCCTTCATCTTTTACATAAATAAGGGTGTTTGCCGTGCCTAAATCGATCGACAAATCATTGGAAAATACACCGCGCAACTTCTTAAACATGGAGGGCCGTTCCCTTTTTACTGAAAAGTGGTGGAAATATTCCTAACTCTATCAAGCTGGATGGGTTGGAGCAAGCAGCAAAGGCAGTAATGGTAGGGGCTTTACTTAATCTGGTTGAAGAAAACCCTACAACAGTGTTTCAGGGTTCTTCGGACTATCACTCGGAGCGCGTTACGCGAAATCCGATGTAGTTTGCGCTAAAGCCAGATGAAATTTCCATACGGGCTGAAGCACGAGCCAGACTAGGAGCGAAGTTAAAAGCACCACCACGCACTACGCTACCTGAGCTTTTGTCTCTTTGTGTCCACTCCCAGACATTACCAACAGTGTCATATAAACCCCATTGATTACTTTCATAAGTACCCACAGGCGATGGTTGTTGACCTGACCAGTCACCACCACAGCCGCGACAATTTGCCTGACCTACACCGACGCTATCACCCCACCAGTAATCGCTTCTCTGACCGGCGCGGGCACTATATTCCCATTGTCCTTCAGTCGGAATGCTGTACTGCTTGCCCGTGGTACGGGTTAACCAGCGGGCATATTCTGCTGCATCTCTATCGCTTACGCAGGTCACTGGCATATCGTCGGACACTTCATAACCTGGGTTTTGCCAGTTCAGCTGGCTGCTTTTAACCGGCTGGCCTTCCTGCAACTGAGCACAGCCTGCGCCTTCTTCAGCGTCAGTAATATGGTTAGTCGCATCGATAAACGCATTAAACTGACTCACCGTAACCGGGGCTACAGAAACCGCAAAAGGCGCTTCAAACTCGACGCTACGCACAGGACGTTCATTGCTACGTCCATTACCAGAAACGTCACCTACCCGACCACGGCCAGGCGGCATAACGATCAGGGAAGGGCCTTCCAAATCTGAACTAAGGACGTCCTGAATACGTTCACCCGCAGCAAACACAAACTGAGAACGCGATAATTCGCCGCGCACTACAGTCGATTCGCGCAGATCTACAGAAGTTTCATAACGGTCGTAACCATGGCGAGCTATTTCAACATTATGACGACCCGGTTCCAGCATCACTTCTACGGGCGTAGAGCCATACCGCTGACCATCGATATAAACCTGATCATTATGCACATTAGAACGAATAACGAGCCGGTGCATGACCGACTCAGTTTCAGGCTTTTTTACCACTTCACGCTCCCCCGGGGAACGTTCAGCACTAGTACTTTCATTACAATATCTTTGGTCCAGACCTAACAATTCACACGCATGATTTCGTGGCAAACGCCCTTCCATCTGAACTTTCAGACGAACATCATAACCACGTTGGCCACTGTATTCAGAGCTGACCACGTTAGAACCTACAACGCGTACATCAACGCCGCTCTCTTCTCTGCGCTCGCTGACCAGATCAGTTTCACTCAGGTTATCGAATAAAGTACTCAGATAGGACTGAGAAGCACGCTGCTTAGCCATAAGCTCGGCGCGGCTTTCACATTGGCGAATGGTTTCATCACGATCACAGGTTAGTGACTGACTAGCCTCCAGTTCCCCGCGGCGATTAAACTCATCGCGTAAACGATTAACCCGGGCAAATCTATGTTGCTCTTTGAGCAACTCAAGCTGATTGACCAGGCTATGTTTACTCAGCCGAATACGCTCGGACTCAGACTGCTTACCCGAAAGTTCAGTAGTCTTCACGGCTACTTGTTCCAGGTTCTGCTGATGAGCACGCACGGCACTCTGATACTCTGACTGAGCTGCAGAAATATCCGTGTCGGGGTTATCTACCATTTCCCGGTACAAGCGGTTCATCTGGTCAAGAGCCTGGCGTCTTTGCCGTTCAAGCCCTGAACTCTGCTCACGCAACTGAGTTAACTGCTGGCGTAGACGCTGTTCTTCAGCTGTCATCTGATCAACCTGATCAGTGAAACTGTTGTACTGCATCTGTACCTGGTTAATTCTGGCCTCTATTTCAGAGACTGATGCTTTTTCTTCTGCTTGTGCGGGGAGCCAAGCCAGAGAAACAGCTGTTATTATTAGTGCAACTTGAACCAATCGCATCATTTTCCTCGATATGTGTCGACTTTTCCCTACGGAAACAGTCTTATGCTATTTGTTGCAAGGTTAAATGGCAAGCATACAGATCGCATTACTGATTAAAAAGTTATTTGTTTATTAATTAGTCATGCTGCAGCCCTTAACAGACACCACTTCTTATAAAACCCTGTGTATTGATACAAAGCTGCCGACTAGCGGCGCCAGACCCACTTAATGTGATTTCCAGAGCAATATTTCCACATTGCTCGCCTATACAACCCAGACTATTGAAGCATATTGGCCAGCTTTCGCCTTGCAAAGTCAAATCCAGGTTACCTGTAGCTATTGCGTCTGTCTCAATTGTTATCGGCAAACTGCCGCAATCCTTAACACCGACGAGCTGAGAATTATCCATTGCAACGCCGTAATAAGCACCATACTGGAAAAATTTTTCGGTATCCTGCATAGCTCGTTGTTGCTGCAACCGAAACAGACTAATCATACTCGCCTGAATACCCGTTAAATCACTGTCTTGAGTCGAGAATAAACGCGGCGCAGCATAGACTGACAGAATGCCTAAAATAACAATCACGATAATAAGTTCAACCAGCGTAAAGCCTTTCGCTCTCATTAGCTGCTTTTCCTGTTATCAAATGCATTTAACACAGTATACTGGGTCTGAGTTCAAAAAATAGACGTGCGACTATGCCATATAAAAAAATACAACAAGGTTTCACCCTGATTGAAATTATCATGGGTATCGTCGTTTTAGCCATTGCACTGCTATTAATTACTTCCGTCTTACTGCCTGCCGCACGGCAAAGTATTACGCCTGTTTATCAGGTACGCGCTGCCGAGCTGGGGCAATCTTTGCTGAATGAAATTATGGCCAAAAGCTTTGATCAGGCCAGCGACCGCCGCGGTGGTCGCCAGCGCTGTAAGGCTGACCAGGAACCTTTGTGTACCGCCCCAGATCAACTAGGCCCGGATAACACAGAGACCCGCGATCGCTTTAATGATGTCGATGATTATCACGGGTTATCAGGCAGTGTAGAAAGCGCATTGGGTGAAGATTTAAGCGACCTGTATCCCGGCTTCAGCGTTCAGATTAATGTTTGTTATAGTGATGCCAATGCCAGCCAGTGTCTGAACGAAATCACACTATTTAAACGAGTTCAGATCACCGTTTTCACACCAGATAATCAACCTTTTGAATTCAGCGCGTTGCGAGGAAACTTTTAATGCTATATCAATTGCGCAACGCTGGCTTCACTCTGGTAGAGCTGATTATAGTGATCGTACTGCTCAGCATCATGAGCATAGCTACTTTTAGTTACCTGGGTTTTGGTGCGCAGATCTTCAGCGACGTAGTCGGTCGCGATCAGCTGATATCACAGAGTCGTTTCGCCGTGGAACGACTGACTCGTGAGTTACGCAATTCACTGCCCGGTAGTGCCCGGGTTATTAATAACAACCGCTGCCTGGAACTGCTGCCAATACATGCCAGCAGCAGTTATCTGGAACTTCCTCAACCCGGGCAAACTAATGCTGATTTTGTTGCTGTGCCTCCTGACAATTACAGTCAGGGAGTAAACTACGAGGGCACTTACCTTTTTGTCTACGCGAACTCAGAACAGCGTATCTATAACTCAACCACTCAACGCAAAGTTATATCCGGGGTCACCGAGCAGGACAGTACTTTAATTTTTGACTACAACACCACGCCGACCCTGTTTCCCTTGCAAAGTCCCGCACAACGCTATTTTATCAGTACCGGACCGGTCAGCTGGTGCCTTGAAGCTACTGGTGAAATAGCAGGCCAACAACAACTAGTGCGTATTACAGGCTACCCCCTGGCTAACAGCCCTGATTTGGCCCATGGTGATGCTCAACGTGCTGTTATGGCCAGTGACCTGTATAACAACATCGAAGGAGGACAACTTCCTTTCTTTACCATAGCTGCAACCCTGCAACGTGCTAACTTAGTTGAAATCGACTTACGTTTCGCGCGACGTCAGGGCGCTGAACCCTTTATTATTCATCATGAGGTACATATTCCGAATGTTCCTTAAACAAAAGCAACAAGGCAGCTCTCTGGTGATTGCCATCTTCATTATTGTAGTCATGAGTGTGCTCGCCGCGGTACTGGCGCGGGTGCTCTCTGCCAGCAGTGCGGCCATAGTGGACGAAGTCGCAGGTACCCGGGCTCTGCAGGCTGCCAATAGTGGCGCTCAGGTGTTTCTTACCGACTTATTTCCACCTGGCACAGACAGTGCCAGCCACGGAGCCTGTAATAGCGGGCGTAATATTGATTTCAATGCCCCGGGACTGAACAACTGTAGTGCCCGCGTAAATTGCGCCCTGCAAGACTATAGCGATGACTATGGTATGACTCATTTTCGCATCACTTCTACCGGAGAATGCCTTACAGGTAACCGCGAATATTCACGACAAATTATAGTAGAGGCCGTCGATGGCAATTTTTAATCTGCGGTCCTGGCTTGCCGCCAGCATAATACTTAGCACTCCGGTTGCCGCCAACTGGACACTGCCTGATGATGCCATCAATAATCAGGGTGCTTTCGCCAACTGTACCTTTAGCAATGATGTTGTCGATTGCCCGGGGTGGATTAACCTGAATGAGGCAAATCGAGAGCTGCGCATTACCCAGCCGATGACCCTGCTCATGCGTAACTCGTTGCAAATGCCAGCTGGCCTCACAGTCAATCGAGCAAACACCCAGCCTTTTACTCTGGATATGCGGGCTTCTCTATCAAGCTATAGTAACAACCTGACCTTCAATGGTCGTATTGTCTCTAATTCCGAAGTCACCTTTGGAAATGGAGCTCAAATCAACGGTGCTATTGAGACAACCGGGAATGTAACCTTAAATCCAGCCACAGTAACGGGCGATATTAGCGGGCAGAACGTGACTTTCAACGGTGCGGCCTATGTTCAGCAATCAGTCTCAGCCACCGGCACTATTAACCTCAACAATGGCTCTATCGAAGGCAATGCCAGCGCCGGTGGCGATATCAATATTAATAATGGCAGTACCATTGGCGGTGATGCTCAAAGTGGAGGCGTAATTTCACTCAATGACGGCAGCATTGGTGGAAGTGCAGAAGCGACTGGCAATATCAATATTAATAATGGTAGCTCAGTCGGTGGCGACGCGACGTCAGGACAAAATATAGCCCTTAACGAAGGCTCTGTCGGCGGCGATGCCGAGGCTCAGGAAATCAACATCAACAATGGCAGCTCTATCGGCGGCAATGCACGTGTGCAAAACCAACTAACCCTTAATAACGGTTCGGTTGCCGGCAACATCAGTTCACAGAATCGAGTCACTATTGAATCATCAGGAACGGCGGGCAGTGTCAATGCCAACGGCACAGTAGTCAACCGGGGCACAGTGGATGGCTACATCAACGCCCCCCGTGTCATTGGCTCCGGCGCAGTTGGCGAAAGTTGTGATCTCAACAATAACCAGGGGCCTTGCAGCGCAACAGTTCCAGAAGATCTGACAACCGCATGGTGTGCCGACATCTGGCCTCAGGGACTAAACCAACAGCACTTTCATCCGCAAGACATTCGTCTGCCAGAGGAAGCGCTGGACACCCCTTTGCCGCAAAACCTGCAACCCGGAGATTACCTTCGCCGAGGGAATTTTGGCGACGTAGGTGCTAATTACGTCACTAACGGTCCTACTTCACGCCTTTTTGTTGATGGCGATCTCAGCATTCAAAGTGGACGACGACTCAATACCGGTGGCAACACAGCCAACTTTATTCTGGTGGTGACTGGCACATTGACCATAGCCGCCGATGTTCAGATCAACGGTTATATCTATGCTGACGAGATCATTCTGGCCCCACGCGAATGTACATTTCAGGCAGGTCCTTTTTGTTTTGCTTACCAGCCCCCGACTCAGATAACAGGCTCTTTAACCTCAGCCTCCACGATAAACATTCAGGGTTCAGGAACAGCACAAAATGCTCCTGTGATCTCCCATTCGGCAGTTCCGCAAAACTTACAGGGTGGCGATTTCTGCCTGGCGCAGCCGCGAAAAGAACTGGGGTTAGGCTTCAACGACGGTCCCTGGCGTAGGTTAGCCCCTGATCCTATAGAAGACTCAGGTGAACATGGACTGACCGTATTACCTGTTAATGGCCCCGGTTATTTAACTAATGACCCTGCCCTTCCAACAGACAATATGGGCATGGGCAGCTGTGGTTATGCCACTTTTGACAGCAGCCGCAGCCAGCATTTTGAAAGCCCTGATTCAGTTCCACTGAACTTCAGTGGCAGCTTTACCATAGGCGCCTGGATACGCCCGGATAGCCATCCGGAATCCGGTTTAATGACTATCTTATCTAAGGATGAAAACTACGAGTTTCACCTTACCCCTGATGGCCGGGTGAACTGGTGGTGGCAGGATAGAAACGGACAGATTGAGCAATTTAATAGTGATGATATTGTGCCAGTGGGGCAGTGGACTTATGTCGCCATACGTTACACCCCGAGCGAGCAAAGCATATTTATTAACGGCAACCGTACATCCAGAAACCAACCCAGCGCAGGCTTGCGCCAGAATACACAACCATTGCAAATAGGCGCCGACCAGAACACTCCAGGACGCTATTTCAACGGCTCCATAGATAAAGTCAGTATTTTCCGCGGTGCTTTAACCGCACAACAGTTAAATGAACTGCGCCAGGAGCGCTCGCCTTGTCAAACGGACGGTGCCGATCTTTGTTACGCAGATGATTTTATGGACCAATCCGATTTTGAACAGAACTGGGCCGTATCCCGTTCTGCCGGTGATTTCACTCCGCAAATAGTTGGCGGACGACTGCGCCTGACTGAAGCTGTTACCAACCAAGCCACCCGGGTCACTCTGAATCGCATATTCCCTGCACGCGACAACCGGGTAGAGGTTGAATTTGATTATTATGCCTACGCAGGCAGTAGCGCTGACGGCATAGCGGTGGTGCTTTCCGATGCCTCTCAATCGCCCCAGTCTGGCAGCTTTGGTGGTTCTTTAGGTTATGCTCAGCGGGACAATGGTGATGTCGGTTTTGCTGGCGGCTGGCTGGGCATAGGCCTGGATGAGTTTGGCAACTTTTCGCGCAGCACTGAAGGGCGTCAGGGGGGCGTTGCCGGAGGCCTCAGACCGCACCGCGTTGTCATGCGCGGCGCCGGAGCAGGGACCAACGGTTATGCCTACCTCACGGACTCAGGTAACCCGGCGCTGAACCCGCGTATTGATCAACCTGGCGGTACACCGGGCCCGGGACATCGTTACCGAATCATTATCGACTCGCGAAACCCAACCCGCTCTATGGTCAGTGTGGAACGCAGTTTGGATCGCAGTGAAGCTGGTTTTGAGTACGTGATTCCACCGACTAACGTACTGGAGTTCAGCGGTCAGTCTGAGGTGCCAGAGAACTTTTTCCTCAGTTTCACAGGTAGTACCGGGGCCAACACCAATATTCACGAGCTGGGCGATGTTGAGATCTGCGCGGACACTTTTATTCCGGTATCTTCCAGCATTCATCACTACCGTCTTGATTACAACAGCAACGCGCTTACCTGCCGTCCTCAGGAAGTTTCAGTACGGGCCTGTGTCGATGCCAACTGCGAAACACTCTATCAGCAATCAGCGTCGGTCACTTTAACTCCAAACGAAGCACCTGCAAACTGGCAGCCAGAAGCTACCGCAACCTTTGCCGGCTCTATAGTCACCCGTGATTTTCACTACAACCAGCCAGGCACGGCCGCACTGGGTGTCAGCAACCCATCGCCGGTGGCAGAAAACCCAACCCTGTGTCGCATTAACGGGGCCGAGCCCAGTACGGACTGTAACATTACCTTTGCCGACTCAGGTTTCATTTTTGAGGTACCGGACCATGTATCCAACACGCTGCAATCCGATATCGCCGTGCAGGCAGTATATCGAGATGAAGAAAACTTTGACGTCACGCAAAGCTGCTCACCTCGCTTTCAGAACGAAAGCAAAACGCTGCGTCTATGGTCTGACTACCTCGACCCAGGTCCCGCTGATCGCCCTGTGTCTTTACCCATCAGCATAAGTACTCAGGAAGATACCCAGGAAGTTGCACTGACCGAGAGTCAGGCTACTAATGTGCCGCTCGACTTTAACGACGACGGCATAGCTTTTATTGACTTATCCTATCCTGATGCAGGTCTGATGCAATTAAACGCTCGCTATCAGGGCGCTTCTGGCACTCCGGAAGAAGGCCTGAACATGCGTGGCAGCGATACCTTTGTCACCCGGCCACAAGGGCTCTGTGTGCAGGTACCCGAAGTCGTTTGCACCGATATCAACAATGCAGGGTGTGCTTTTCTCCGGGCGGGTGAGAACTTTGCAATCCAGATATCAGCACATGGCGCAGGTACTGGCGATACTTGTCAGGCGCCTCCTACACCGAATTTCCGCATGGATCAGGTCAATCTGCAACATCAGCTCATCGCGCCCGCAGAAGGCGTGGTCGGCAACCTGGGGCAAACTGGGTATGCACACAGTGCAGCTGAAAATGCACTGAATGAGATAGAGAATCAATTTTCAGAGGTGGGGGTTATTCATATAACCGCACAACCGGCCACCGATTATTTCGGTTACACGGACATTCAGCCTCATACCAGCGACGACGTCGGCCGGTTTGTGCCGGCTTATTTTAAAATCAGTGGTGATCGAGTGATTGCTGCCTGCGAAAGCCCGGATTTTTCCTACCTCGGCCAGCCGTTACAGATCCAGGGAAGCATCGAAGCCCTCAATACTAGCCAGCAGAGAACGCTCAACTACACAGACGATTTCGCCCGGGGCGAACCACAACCGTTAGTGGTGCGCAATGGCGATGATATCAGTGGTCGCGTTGATGCACTTGAACTGGATATACCCTGGGCAAATGGTATTGCTGATTTTACTCAGTTACTGCGTCTGGACCGGGACGCACAGCCAGAAGCTATTTTTGCAGCGGATATGGGCATTACTGTCGATGACAGAGACAATGACATGACCCAGCTATTGAATCCAAACCTGCTAGGTTATGGGCACCGGATTCAGAGCAACAACCCCGCTGAGTTTCGTTATGGTCGGTTGGTGCTGGAAGACATTAATGGTCCTGAAGATGAGAACCTATATATCATCGCCCGTATCGAACAATGGCAGGAAACAACAGACGGCGGTCGATTCCTGCGTAATTTTGACGACAACTGCTCTGTCCTGGACAGCAGTCAGCTAAGGGTTGTAGAAGATAACGAGGATTTGCAACCGGAAGCCGACGAGAATAGCAACATTCAGGTACAGGAAGGTATAAACCCGATGAACGGTCTGTTATGGCAAGCACCTCAGCAAGCAGGTGAATTCCGCTTTCTGTATCAAGCAGAGCCCTGGTTAGAATGGCTTTGGGATGAAGGCGAACCAGGCGACGAAAAGCTGCCCCACGCCTGGGCGACCTTCGGCCAGTTCCGTGGCAACGACCGCATTATTTTCTGGATGGAGCGTTAACAGCAGCAACTCCTGCCCAAATAATTAATTTTGACACAACTATATAAGCATTTGCCGCGTAGTTAATAAGGTTATTGAAGCAAATATGGGGTTAAGCAATGCAACACATTACACGTCATGATCTGGATAAACTTCCGTCCAGGTACCGGGCTCATATGATTAACAGCCTGTCTGGTTTTAAAAGCGCTAACCTGCTGGCCACCGCTGATGAACAAGGTAACACCAACCTGGCGATGATAAGTTCAGTTGTGCATCTGGGCGCAGAGCCTCCGCTAATTGGCTTTATTATGCGGCCGAACACGGTACCCAGGCACAGTCTCGATAATATTCGACAGACGGGTGTGTTCACCCTTAATCACGTGCATCCGGGCATGTTGCAACCGGCTCATCAAAGCGCCGCCAAGTACGAACGAGAAATCAGTGAATTTGATGCCACGGGGCTCACTCCCATGTATCACGAAAGCTTCCATGCACCGGCAGTTACCGAATCCCGGGTGCGTATCGGCCTGCAATTACTTGAAATTGTGCCCATAAAACATAATGGTACTGAGATGGTTATTGCCGAGATTTGCTGGTTGAACATTCCGGCCAATATTCAGCAGGAAGATGGGTACCTGGATATCGAGGAAGCCGGCAGTGTGTCAGTTTCTGGCCTGGACAGTTACCACACCACCGTACGTATTAACCGGCTAGCCTACCCTAAACCTTGATGCCAGCCTTTAAAGACTGCTAGTTTAAGCAGCTCTGTCAATTATTTATGAGCACTTCTATGGCACAGCAACAAACACGCGTTTTCATCACAGGCGGCGCCAGCGGTCTGGGGCTTGCTATCGCGCAGGTCTGTCTTCAGCAAGGCTGGAAAGTCTGTGTCGGTGACCTTGCGGCAACCCCAACGCAGGAGCTTAAAACGGCGCCACCCGAGCAATTTATCTATCAACGTTGCGACGTTACGCAGGAAGCCGACTTACAAGCCGCTGCCGATCATTTACAGCAACAATGGGGCGGCATAGATGTCCTGATCAATAATGCAGGGGTAGCTCAGGTGGGTGCCATTGATGATGTCAGTATGCAGGACTGGCGCTGGATTATGGATATCAACCTGCTTGGTGTCGTAGCTGGCTGTAAGGCCTTTACCCCGCTGCTGAAAGCTCAGGGCCAGGGGCATATTGTTAATATTGCCTCCATGGCGGGCTTACTGGATGTGGCGAATATGAGCAGTTACAACGTATCCAAAGCCGCCGTGGTGTCCTTGTCAGAAACACTACAGAACGAGCTGCTGCCTTTTGGTATTCATACCACGGTCGTCTGCCCATCATTTTTCCGCACCAACCTGGGCGACTCTATGCGCAGCACCGTACCCGGCATGGATAAGACCCTCGACAAACTAATGAACAAAAGTGAGCTCAGCGCCGACGATATCGCGCAGCGGATTATTCTGGCCATAGAACGTCAGACTTTTTATCTGCTCCCCCACAAACAAGGCCGCCGTTTATGGCTACTGAAACGCTTTTTGCCCCGCAACTGGTATTTGCGCCTGATGCAGCGCGGTGGCAAACCTGGTGGTAAAAAACGTTAGTTACAATTTCGGCGAGTGAAAGAGAATAGTCAGCAAACAAAAAACCCGCGTACTGGAATACAGTGCACGGGTCTTATTTTTCCACTAAAGGAATACTTCAGTTATTAACAGCCTTCAGTAAACGCCTCAATCACTGGCCGGGTATCGGCATTAGCAGCCACGGTGTATTCAACCTGACATCTATCTTCTCCAGTAGCAGTGCCCGGCGTGCGACCCACCGGAGTAATAATCAAAGGGTCATCGCCTGTGAAGTCCCAATCGCCACCTGTATCAGCTCCATCGACAAAATTTCCATCTCCATCAACTTCACCAAAGTTAGCGTTCAACGCTGCAATAATCCCAGTAGCACTAGCCGCTGGGTAACCATAAGCTACCGCAATGCTTTCAGCCTCAGTGGTTGCATCTTCTTCACGCTCAATGCCTTCAATAGCAGAACGGGCATACACCAGATCGGCAGCGGCTTTCACGGAGCCTTCCATGCCACGTACTGTGGATGCACGGGCGTCTGAGCCGAAGTTAAAGAACTGGGGGGCGGCAGTGACTGCTAAAATCCCCAGAATTACGATCACAATGATCAATTCGATAAGTGTAAAACCTGACTGTCTTCTCATGGAAATTCCCCCAACTACATTTGTAGTCTTAAATTGTAAAACGAAATTAATTATTGCGGTTATTATAAACTGTTACATTACCAGTGCGCGGATTATATACAAAATTATTGCCTACGCTACTGTAATCAGCCCCGCCCGGGGCGCTGGCTAAATTTTTCAGTGTTGTCGCCTGATAATACACACACAGGCTTATTGTATCACCATTGGTGGCGGTGGTGGAGCTGGTTGCGACGTAAAAACGATCCCGATCAATACGGCTGAAATCAGTCGTACTGGTGGGCGCACCCTGCAAAATAGCGTCAAATAGCGAACGGCAGTCTTCCGGAGTTACATCACCGTCATGGGCCTGGTCGCGCATAGCGCTGACCGGATAACCGCGGTCACCGTCGACATAAACGGGAATATCATCAATATTAACGGTAGCACCTGCGCCAGAGCTGTCATTACCGCGAGGACGACCGTCCAGCTCCCATTGGCCTCGAACTATGCCCACAGCGCTGGTAAAACCACCCGCAACGCCTTCCAGCGAGGCATCTTCTGCATCCGCAGCAATATTGGTAAAACGCGGAAGCGCGGCGGCGGCCAGTAGCCCTAAAATCACCACCACGATGATCAGTTCTATCAGGGTAAAACCTCTCTGCTTCGCAATTCCTGTTTTCACGTTTACTCTCCTGAGAAGGCCTAACAGCCTACACATTATTATGTTTAGAAAATTTAGCATTTAGTGCGCCCCAGGGCTACTGTCACCTTTGCCTTAATACTTTCAGCCTAGTTTTGTATATTCACGTGCAACAGCTGCCCATTATGCAAACTATAAATAAACTTCAGTTGCCGGTTGTTATAAAAGTTACAGTCGCCCCGCCAGTGCTTTGCGCCAGTACTCTGCCAATCTGCTGTCAATTTCAGCTGTAAACGAAGATCAGCCAGTAACTCCTGCCACAACGCCAGGCACTGCTGGTCATTCATAGCCTCTGCCCCTGTCGGCAAAGGCCACCCGTATTCTGACATTCTGAGCACTATAGGTTTTTGATCCGGGCCTTCTCCGACTTCCAGTTCAATATTTGCGGCCCGCCCCTGACGTATCCACTCAGCATGGGCAAGAGCCACTGTATTATTAAAACGGCTGATGGCCGTATTCAGTTCAGTTTCTTTCCAGTACTGACCGCCATCGCCCAGAATATTCAATGCCTGGCGCATCAATAACAGAATAATTAATAACGCGGCTATCGCCCCAACCCAGAAAAGCGCAGCCTTTCTGTGCGTAAACAAAGGCTGTTTTGAGGGCCGCCGTTTTGCCTTCATATCAGGCACTGCCCTGATATGCCGACATCATATTCCACATTGGCTGGAAAATCCCCATCGCCAGCAACAAGACTATGCCCGCCACGCAGGCAATCAGAATAGGCTCCAGTTTAGAGGTCAGGTTTTTCAGATCGTAATCCACTTCCCGCTCATAATGTTCAGCGGCATCAAGCAAAGACTCCTCCAGGCTACCAGTATCTTCACCTACTGCCACCATTTGCAATACTAATGGCGTGAACAGTTCTGACCCTTTACTGACTCTCAGTAACGTTTCACCGCCTTCAATGCCTTTACGCATGGTTCTGATTCGACTCTTCATATAAGCATTGTCGACCGCATCAGAAACCAGCGTTAATGCCTGGGTCAGCGGTACCCCCGCCCTCAACATCACCGCAAAACTACGGCAAAAACGTGCCAGCATGGAACGCTCCAGAATACTGCCGATCGCAGGAACCTTTAACTTCCAACGGTCCCAGCGCTGCCTGGCCGCATCGCCTTTCAACCAATAACGCACCAGCC
Source organism: Aliidiomarina minuta (assembly GCF_003987145.1). Classification (NCBI taxonomy): domain Bacteria; kingdom Pseudomonadati; phylum Pseudomonadota; class Gammaproteobacteria; order Alteromonadales; family Idiomarinaceae; genus Aliidiomarina; species Aliidiomarina minuta. The sequence continues at coordinate 1,710,430 of NZ_PIPL01000001.1, forward strand.
ACACACCAGCGCCAATAGCCAGCAGTAACGCCCACCAGAAGTTGACAAAAAAAGCAGAACTGGCAATCAGCACCCTTGTGCTTAACGGCAAGTCGACGGCGAAATTGCGAAACATTTCGGCAAAAGTCGGAATAACAAAAATATTCAGCACGACCACAGCGATAGCCAGAGTAATAATCACAAACAATGGATAGCGAGTTGCCGACTTAATGCGCTTACGGGTTTCCTGCTCGCCTTCCAGATATTCAATTAACTGGCCAAAACTCTCTTCGAGCTGACCGGTATTTTCGCCCACGTGCACCACGGCAATAACCAGGCGCGGAAAAACCCGTTTATGATCATCCATTGCAGCCGCCATACTGCGGCCGCGTTCGAGCTGCTCCGTGATGTCCTGCAACGCCTTGCGCAGGGTTTTATTACTGGTGTGTTCTGCCAATCCTTCCATCGCCCGCAACATAGGAATGCCGGCTTTAGTTAGAGAATACATCTGGCGTACAAAAATAATCAGTTCGGTCAGACTGACTTTCGGCTGTAAGAGCTGTTGCCAGTCAAATTGAAAACTCGCTTTATGAGGGACAATATCCAGCGGAGTCACGCCACGACGTAACAATTGCTCAGCCGCAGCATTCTCGTCGGCAGCCTGCAGCGCCCCTTTTATCAGAGCTCCTTTGGTATCACGTCCCCGATACGCGAACTCAGCCATCAGCTACCTCAGGTTCCACGTCATCAGGCAATGCCTCCAACCCTTCAGCCAGGGTCAGCACCTCTTCCACCGATGTCACCCCCTGCAATGCGTACTTCAGCGCCGCTTCCGCCAGGGGTACAAAATCTGGATTATTTTTCGCCGCCGTGGCAAAAGCGTGGGTATCGTTGGCGCGCAAGGCGTCTATCATGTCAGCATCCAGCTCGAGCAATTCAAACACGCCGATACGTCCCCGGTAACCGGTATAGTTGCAACGCTGACAACCTTTACCCTGCTGAAACTTCACCTCTGTAAAGTCGATCGGGCTGATAGTCTTAAGCAGCGCGAGCTCAGAGGCGTCCGGCTGCTTGCTGGTATTGCAATTATCGCAGTTACGCCGGATTAGACGCTGCGCTACTATGGCCCGCAAGGCACTTGCCACCAGGTACGAAGGCGCCCCCATATCAATTAAGCGCATAGCGCTGGTAATCGCATCATTGGTATGTAGTGTGGACAACACTAAATGGCCGGTAATGGAGCCTCGCAGGCCTATTTCGACAGTTTCTTTATCGCGCATTTCACCGATCATAATAATATCCGGATCCTGACGCAATGTGGTGCGCAGCACATTGGCAAAGTTAAGCCCTATTTTGCTGTTAACCTGCACCTGTGAAATACGCGGTAAACGATACTCCACCGGATCTTCTACCGTAATTATTTTCTTCTCTGGCTGATTCAACTCATTCAAAATACCGTACAGGGTCGTGGTTTTACCCGACCCGGTTGGCCCCGTGATGAGCAACATGCCATGAGGCCGCCTGATCTGTCGTCGGATGCGCCGCATGATTGTCGCTGGCATACCTGTTTTTTCCAGGGTTAGTAAACCAGAAGACTGATCCAGTAAACGCATAACACAGGCTTCGCCATGCTGCACTGGCATGGTGGAGACCCGTACATCTATTTTGTGTTTACGCACTTCCATCTGAAAGCGGCCATCCTGAGGCAACCGTTTTTCCGAAATATCCAGTCCTGCCATCAGTTTCAATCGCAGCACCAGCGCCGCCGCAATACCCCGCTCTTCAAGCAGATTTTCCTGCAGCAGACCATCTATGCGTTGCCGGATACGCAGGCCTTTTTCGTCCGGTTCAATATGAATATCTGAAGCTCGAATCTGCACCGCATCCGCAAAAATTGACTGCAGTAAACGGGCCACGGTAACGTCGCTGCCTTCTTCATCCAGGGTTAACGCCCCTAAATCAAACTCTTCGCCCTGTTGGTGCTCTTCCTGCAACTGACTGGCAAACTGCTCAATTTCCTGAGTGCGTCGATACAGGTTATCAAAGGCTTCGAATAACTGACTTTCAGGCACCACCGCTATGTCGACTTCGCGAGGGGATAATAACCCCGTGATTGCATCAATAGCCGCCAGATCAGCCGGGTCGCTCATGCCCACCAGGGCTCTTGATTCAGAGGCTTCCAATATGAGCGCACGATGCCGCCGCGCCTGAACTTCAGGTAGAAGGCGAGCTATATTGGCGTCGAGGCGACGTTCACCCAGATCAATTAAGTCAAGGTTGAGCTGATGCGCCAGAAACTCCAGCAGTCGCTGCTCTTTCAAATAACCAAGATCAACAAAAACATCACCGAGTTTACGACCACTACGTTTTTGTTCCTGTAGCGCGTGCTCAACCTGGTTTTCAGTTAAAATGCCTTCATGCACCAAAAGGTCACCCAGGCGCATCCGTAAACGTGGACGTTGACTCATATTATTGCAGTACCCCCAGACGTTGTCGTGCAAACTGACGACTGTCACCAGTCAGGTTCGGATCTTGTAGTGCTTGTTGATAAGCGTTCACTGCAGCCTCATTTTGGTCCAGATAGTCTTTCGCTAAGGCCAGACCCAGCCACCAACTGCCTTGCTGAGGACGCCATTCTAATAGCTGCCCGTAACTATCGGCGGCAGTCTCATAGTCTCCGGCATCATTTGCTAACGCCGCCCGTAACACTAATAAATCAGCATCTTCGGGCAATGCAAAAGTGCGATTGCGCATCATGCGCAGGGCATCGTCCGGGCGCTCCGACGCTTCGTAAATACGAGCTTTAAGCAGCAATAACCGACTATTACCAGGACTAAGCACCAGTCCTTCACGGAGCAGGCTGATTGCCTGGGAATTAAAACCCCGCCCATAATAATAAGCAGCTAACTGCTGTCGTGCAGTTACATTTCCTGGCTGCAGAGTCAGCGCTTCCTGCAATAACTGTTCGGCTCGACGACCCTGCCCTTGCTCAAGATACTCCAGTGCCTGCATGAGTTTTCGTTCTGCCAGTTCCGGCGCGTCCCTTTCTACCCGTTGAATGGACATTTTACCCTGTGCGGAGCTCTCATCCGGCGACTCTGCAGCTGCCACACTCTCAGTTTTACTATTCGATTCTGTTGCTACCGGTTCAACCACAGCCACCGGTACACTCTCTGCGGCTTTGGGTGCAGACTCCTGAGGTGTTTCTTCCTGTTCAATCTCGCTTACAACAGGAATCACCGGCACCGGCGAGACACTTAATTCAGGTTCTGCAGTTGAGTTCACAGCGTCAGCACCCACTCCCTGCTGTACCCAGTACATAACTCCACCGCCGAGCAACATTGCGAGCAGCACAATCAGAATACGTAGCGACCAGTTGGCAGCCGGTGCTCTATATAACTCCGGCCGCACATTTTGCGAACCTGACTGCTGTCGCTTATCCAGTTCTTTTAAGGTCTGGTTAATAATACTCAAGAGCCGCTCCATCCTAAAGCCCAGGCTGCACTCGCCAGGCCCCCCGCAAAGACCACACCAGCGGCCAACCACCACTGATGGCTCAGCCCCGTCGGCGAAGCGTCTTCGGTGTCACGGACGGCCGCGCGGACCATTTTATGATCGATAGAATGCTTACCCATGCCATACCCCAGCATTAACGACTTATGGCACAACACATTAACCAGCCGGGGCACACCACGGCTGGCCTTATGTAGCAATTTCAGTCCACGCCGGCTAAACAGCGCCGGACCTTTGTAACCCGCCACATGCAATCGGTGACTCACGTAATGAGCTACCTGATCTTCCGTCAACGCTTGCAGCTTGTAGGAGAAACCGATGCGCTGCCGTAACTGGCGCAGATCTTTTCCCGCCAGGCGCTCGTCCAGTTCAGGTTGGCCGAATAACACCAGATGCACCAGCTTACGCGACTCGGTTTCCAGATTGGACAACAAACGCAGCGCTTCCAGACTTTCCTGAGGCAGCGCCTGTGCTTCATCCAGAATTAATACTACGGTACGGCCGCGACGGTTTATTTCCAGTAACTGCTGTTCCAGTTGGTGCGTTAGTTGTTGCTGGTCAGCCAGACTGGCGCGACCTACACCTAACTCCATAGCAACGGCCTGACGCAACTCGCCAGGGGTCAAGTAAGGGTTGGGTACATAAGCAGTCACAAAGTGATCTGGCAGTTCGTTCAGTAGTTTACGGCATAACAGGGTTTTGCCAGTTCCTACCTCACCCGTGACCTTTATAAAACCTTCGCCAGTCTTAAGTGCGGTTAACAGCACCTCCAGCGCTTCATCATGGCCATGTAAACCACAATAGAACGACGTATTCGGCGTTAGCGTAAATGGCAGCTCATGCATACCATAGTGATACAGGTACATATCAGTTAACGCCGTACCAGTCTTGTAGCAAGTGATTTGAGCGCTCTAATTCTTCCCGCCAGGTATCGGCCCCGACAACGATAGGACGCAACATAATCACCAGCTCTTTTTTCTGCTCACGCTGAGTACGCTGAGAAAACAGGGCACCCAGAATCGGTATGTCGCCCAGAATCGGAACTTTGCTTTCGACATCCGTATAAGAAGTCTGCATCAGCCCCCCGATGACCACCACCTCGCCGTTGCGGGCACGAATAATAGTATCGGTTTCACGGATATTGCTTTGCGCCAAAGGCAGCACCAGGCGCTCCTCATTCAGGGTAATGGTTTTCATTTGTTCCGTGGTTTCAGTGACCGACGGATGCACATGCAAAATCACATCGCCGTCTTCACCGATTTGCGGGGTGACATCCAGTGCAATACCGGAAAAAAACGGTGTTAACTGCACGTTAGGCGTTGAGGTGGTTGCGGTCCCCGTGATGGTTGTTGTCGACACATCAGTGACAAAATACTCATCCTCGCCAATTTTAATCACTGCTTTCTGGTTGTTAGTCGCAGTAACCCGAGGACTGGAAAGTACCTGCACATTACCCTGCGTGGACAACATCTGCAACATGCCGTCAAAAGTCTGATTATTAAAAGAAGCGCTAAATGCGCCACCGATGTTACCGCCACCACCGAAGCTTACTTCAGTCAGGCCATCGCCAAGACGACTGGTAATACGTGACCAGTCAACGCCCTGCTCATATTGATCGTTTAAGGAGACTTCAACTATACGGGCTTCCAGAATCACCTGGCGCTGCAAGTTCTGTTGTGCAGAATCTAAAAAGTCACGGGCTGCGCGTATTTCACCGGGGAAAGCCCGAACGGTAACCAGTCCCGCCTGCGGTGACACTGAAATGCGACGTCCTTCACCTTCGCCAACAACACCGGCCAGAGCACCTTTTAACTCTTCCCAAAAATCCGTTTCCGAACTGGTACTGATCTCAGTACCACTTTGTCCGGCACGGTTCATCTGACCGCCACCAATAGCACCGGCCTGGCCCATTGGCATGCCTGGCATACCGCCCTGCATACCCGCTCCTAATTGCTGGCCACCGCGTTGTCCCTGCTGCCCCATTTGGGCAACACCACCAGAACTGATACTGGTTTGAGAGGTGCCGTAGCGCTTCAACGCGAGGTAGTTGACCTGCATGGTTTCTGTGCGCATATCCGCCGGATAAACGCGGTAAATACGGCCCTGGCGCCGAATATCATAACCATAGATATCCTCAGCGACCTGTAAGGCGTCGGCCAGTGTGACATCGTTCAGACTCATACTGATAGTGCCACTAACCTCAGGGTGCAAAACCATGCTGTATGGCGTTTGTTCCGTCAATTGGGCAAAAAAGTCGCGGGCATCGATGTCCCGTGCCTGTACTGAAAAACGTGGTTCAGCCAGTAATGCTCTGGCTTCATCAGATAAACCGCCAGCACCGGCTCGTAACTGCTGACGTACCCCGTCAGGGACTTGCATCTGCGCTTGCTCTTCTGCATCTGACGCGGACTGTGCCTGACCTGGGGTCAACATGCGTCCGGCATCACGCGCCAGTTCGTCATCCGGTTTAGTAATACAACCACTTAAACCAGTCACAAGCGAAACGCTAAACAGCAGGCTAACGACTGTTTTGTTCATGGATTCTGCTCCCCGTTAACTATGCGTTGCGATCCAAACACCGACAAAAACAACTGCCTGCCATCTCGTTCCAGATGGACCCGGTTAGCTTCGATATCTGTGATTCTGTATCCTTCCACTGTATCACCTATCCGGTAGCTTTCTTCATTAATACGCGCCCTGCTATTACCTTGCTGGTACCAGATACTTGCTAACGTCAGCTCAGGCGCCTGAGCTGTTTCAGCTCGCTGCTTCGTTGTAGCCACTGGTGGGCGCGTCGGATCAGCGTCCTGTGCCGTTGCAGGCAGACCGCAAAACAATAATCCCAAAAGTAATACGCTATATTTATACACCGATAAACTCCTTACTAGTGCTCAGAGCATACAAAGTGATGGTGATCTGAGCCCGGGGATAATCCGCGACCTCGTACTTAAGAGTTTTCCAGTAGTAGTTATAAGGCAGGCCCTGTATGCGTTCCACGTAATCACGGATTGCATGGTATTCACCAACCAGGGTCAATTCAACGTGGTGTTGATACAGGTTCATGGAGCCCGCCTCACTTTCCAGTCCTTCACGCTCGGAGACACCCAGCACTGGCTCAGCCTGCAGAGTATCGAAATGAGTAATCTGGATGTTTTCGTTTTCTTCCAGTAACGCCTGCAGCCAGCCTACGCTGGCTCCTGAAGTCATAATTCGTGCTGAACGACTCATGCGCTCTTCCAGACGTACCTGACGTGCTTCCAGTTCAGCTTCCCGCTGATAAAGTTCAGCATTGGGATCCCGTTGCAACAGGGTTTCTAATTGGTTTATTTCCTCACTGAGCATGCTTAGTTCGCCGCTACTGCGCTGTACCTGTTGTTGCTTTTGTTCCACCCGCAGCTGCGCAGGTGAAATTGAAAAATGTAAAACGGATAACCAGATAACAAGTAGCACTGCTAAACCAAGCAGGATTTTTTCACGACGTTCGCGTGCACTAAACCAGTTATTTGCCTGTTCCCATATCTTCATGGACGTTCTCCTGGCAGACGAACAGACGACGTTTGTCGTTGACTACGCAGCTCAAACTGAATGACATCACTATCATCTCGCTCCAGCGCCACCACTGCAAACTGATGGCCTCGTAAACTTTCTACCTGATCAAAGCGACTCATCCAGCGCGGTAAATTGGCTGAACTAAGGGTTTGCCCACGCAAAACCAGCCGCCCCTGATCTTTTTCAATATGGGTCAGCCACAAATCCGGTTGATGGATAGCACTAAGGTCACGCAATATACGAGCGTAATTTGCCTGGCTGAATCCCCCCCGTGACTCCAGCTCACGAGCCAGCGCCTGCTGCAAATCAAGTTGCTGCTGCAAATTATCAACACGTTGCTGCAGCTCAGGTTGCACCCTTTGTGCACTTTGCTGCCGCGCCAACTGAGTCAGCTCCACGCGCTGCTCCGTCAGCTGTGCTTCCAATTGACGTTGCTCCGAACTCAGCCGCTGCTCCTGCCAGGCATAACTGCCACGTAGTATCAACATTATCAACAGCAACAAAGCCACCAGAGCAGCAACCCTCGCCAGAGTCACCAATTCTCTGACAGGGCGCAGGGCATCGGTATAGAGGTTAATACTATGTTTCATGAGCTAACCTCGTCATGCCGTCCAAACAACTCATTATTGAGCCACATGACACCCGCCATGGCAGCCAGATCGCTGAAATCACCAGCGGCGAGTTCACTTGCCCAGCCAGGATAAGTAAAAATATCAACCTTCAGAGAAAGACTTTCAGTCAGCACTTTTGCGACATCCGACTGATGGGAACCAGGCATCGCCAGTTGCACATGCTGTAACGCGGGCTGACGTAGCTGGCCACTGTAATAATCCAATGAACGCTGTAATTCCAGCGCCAGCATGTCGGTTTCATAAGTATCTATAGCGACATCAGCTGGTTGTTTAAGGCTAATCAAGGGTTTTAACTGCCGACTAACAATAAGTTTTTGTCTGGCAATCAACAGCAGTTGAGCCTGCTCCTGTCCATATTGAGATAATAAAACCAACGGAGCCTGCTGCTCGGGAAACAATTGGGTCAGGGCTAAATCTTCATTGATGATTCCCTGGATATCCAGCTTTGCCTCATTAACGGGCAACAAAACTTTCTGTAACCAGCTTTTTTGTACCGCTACTACATGAATTTTATCGCGGCCTGATACCTGAATAGCGGGATCATAATAATCTGCCACAACATCGTTCGCTGGAATATCCACCAACTCTTTCAGTGACCAGTGCAGGGACGCCGCAATTTCATTATCTTCGAGCTGTGGCCGTTCCATACTAACCTGGTGCACTAACTTGGGACCTAAAACAATCTGCACTGGTGCTTTACGCAAATTCAGCTTCTCGTAACGCGCCAGTAAAATTCGTATAGCCGCCGCGTAATCTCCAGCTTCAACTTTCTGTTCGTCATTTACGACCAGATGATCCTCATCAATGTCTGCAGCAGCACTGGTCCGGCGCGTTATCAATAAGTTAACGCGACCATGGCGCAAGGCGATAGCAAGCAGATGTTTAGACTGTCGGCGTTTAAAAAAGCGCTGAAAGGCGTCAAGCATGATTTTTTCGTTCCCTGATACAGCGAGTTTATTATTTATTTTGTTTGTAATTGTAACGAATTGCGCGCTAAATTACTTCATTTTACTACTCTAGCAGGTGTCATAGCCCATGCTAGCTATTTAAACAATTATTCAATGAGCCACAACATATATTTTTAAACACGCATAAAAAAGCCAGCGCAAAGGCTGGCTTTTAACAATAGGTTTGCTCGCTTACAGGCGGAAACGCTTCACTGCTGCGTCCAGTTGCTGTGACAGCGCCTGAAGTTGATGTGCGGTAGAGCTTGTATGCTCAGTAGCCTCTTTGTTCTGCTGAGCACCATCGGCAAACCGCTCCACATGGCGAGATACTTCATTGCTCGCTTCATTCTGTTCATGCAGCGCACCTGAAATATCCTGTACTACAGCGACTACTTTATTGAAGTTATCGCGAATAGTAGATATGGCCGCGCTTGTCTGCTCACCCAGCTGACGCCCTTTATCTACCTCTGAAACGCCATTTTCCATTTCTTCGACGGCGTCCTGAGTACCCTTCTGAATTTTGGCAACCATGCCTGAGATTTCATCTGTGGATTCGCTGGTGCGTTTCGCTAAAGAGCGAACTTCGTCGGCTACCACTGAGAAGCCTCGTCCCTGTTCACCGGCACGAGCCGCTTCAATGGCTGCGTTCAGGGCCAGTAAGTTGGTCTGATCCGCAATGCCTTTAATGGTATTAACTATGGATGAGATCTGCTCCGACTGTACACCCAGCTCAATAACCTCATCAGAAGCCCGGCGCACAACTCGCGCAATACGCTCCATGCTTTGTACCGTCTGCTCAACCACCTCGGCGCTGTTGCGCGTTTCTTCACCAGAAGAAGTTGCTATACGACCGGCTTCTTCCGCATTATCAGCAACGTGCTGAATACTGGCACTGAGCTCCTGCACTGAGGCCGCAATAGAACCTGACGAACTGGACTGCTCATTTGAGGTCGTCGATAACTGCTCAGCAGTGCTGGAAACGGACTGGCTAGCCGTATTAAGCTCGCCTGCCGCCTGGCTGATTTCGGTCATCATCTGACGTAGCTGAGTCTGCATATTGCTCATCGCCGATAACAACACAGCGACTTCATCCTTGCCGTCTTCATCAATATGCATTGCCAGGTTACCGTCAGCAATGCCTGAAGCCACACCCACCGCTTCGTCAAGGCGCTGCTCCAACTGACGTTTAATCAGCCCGGCGGCAGCTACCGCCACGCCAGCAACCAGTAATCCACCTAAGAGCATAAGATTACGGGTGAAGGAAGACTGTGCTGAGGCAGTCTGCTGACGCTCAGCAACCAAGGTTACTTCGCGCGTTTCAAAACGCTCGAACAGATTGCGGATATCATTCATCAACGCCATACCACGCTGTTCGGAAATAAATGCATTCGCAGCCTCTTCTCCCTGTTGCCGGCGGATCTGAATAGCGGGAGTGACGGCTGTATCTAACCATTCTTGATAAGCAGTGTTTATTTGCCCCAACAGCCGCTGCTGCACCTCCGAATCGGACGTCAGATTACGCAGCTCGCGATAGGCTTCATCGAACTCCCGCTGACCACTGTTATACGGCCCTAAAAATTCGTCATTACCAGCAATCACATAACCACGTTGTCCAGTTTCAATATTAACCAGCTGACGCAGAGCATTATTGCTCTGAATTAGAATTCTGTAGGTCCTATCCACTTCGGAGATTGCCCTTTGTCCTTCCCCCAAACTGGTAAATACAGAAGCAATAAGTACCACCATAATCGCAATTACTGCCGCAAACGCGATCATCATCTTATGCACTAACTTCATTGGTTTTTCCTTTAAAAAGCACCCTGATAGTGCATGTTATCAATCTGATAAGGTATTATCGGCTGCAAATCGCCAGGCTAAAGTCTCGCCCGCCCAATAAGGTACAAAATCCTGCTTCGCGATACTTACTTTTTCTGGTACCTGCCAGCTCTCACGACGCAACGTAACTTTTTCAGTAGCGCGGGGATAACCATAAAAGTCAGCCCCAAAATGGCTGGCAAAATCTTCCAGCTTATCCAGCGCACCCAGTTCATTGAATATTTGAGCATAGAGTTCAAGAGCAGCCGGGGCCGAATAGCAGCCGGCACAACCACAGGCATTTTCTTTTTTATCCTGTGAGTGCGGCGCCGAATCTGTGCCCAGGAAAAATTTCGGATTGCCACTAATAGCCGCTTGCTGCAATGCTAACTGATGCTGGCGTCTCTTTAATATAGGCAGGCAGTAATTATGGGGCCGGATACCACCTACTAATATGTCATTGCGGTTCATCAGCAGATGTTGGGGTGTGATAGTAGCGGCCACGTTTTCATTGCAACCCATGACAAAATCAACCGCGTTTTTAGTGGTGATATGTTCCAGAATCAGCTTGAGCCGAGGATGTTGAGCATGAATATCAACCAGGTAACGGTCAATAAATACCTGCTCACGGTCAAAGATATCAATATCCGGCTCGGTAACTTCGCCATGCACTAGCAAAGGCACACCCAAATCCGCCATGGCACTCAGCACTTCAGTCAACTGACTGACATCGGTTACCCCAGAGGCGGAGTTCGTAGTAGCCCCTGCCGGATAAAGCTTAAAACCAATAACCGCCTCTTCAGCGGCGGCCGCTCTGATATCGGCGACTGTCGTTTGTTGAGTGAGGTAAAGCGCCATCAAAGGTTGAAAAGCGTATTCTTCCGGGACCGCAGCCATAATACGCTGACGATAAGCCAACGCGAGCTCAACTGAAGTTACTGGCGGTACCAGATTGGGCATCACAACAGCCCGTCCAAACTGACGCGAGCTGGCAGCGACGGTGCCTGCAAGCAAAGGGCCATCGCGCAGATGCAAGTGCCAGTCATCCGGGCGGGTTATACTTAGCGTATCCATAACACTCTCCTGTTGTAGAGCAAGTCGACTTTAAAATCGCCGCTCATTGTACAGCAAAGTGCAGCCAACTGCGCTCATTACTCGCGTAATAGTGCCAGCACGGGGTTCCGCTTAAAACTCAAGAGTCACGGTAATAACATCGTTGTAAAAAGCCGGTGTTGCATTCTGCCGCGCAGGAATGCGCCCGAACACATCATGGACCTCAGTTCCTGCCGTATTGCCACTAACAATTACAGAGACATCACTGCCATCACCCCATATCTGGCTATAAGCCACATCTGTATACAGATTATAAATGAGATTCTCGCCGTTGGCCTGCATGGTCCGTGCCGAATAACTGCCACTGCCAGCACTCAGCAGCAACGAATATTCTGTGCTGCTCGTGCAGGTTACCGTAATCTGACCGGTGCTCTCTGTCGCAGCGGTATCGAATACATCATAACTACCAAAATTAATACTCTGGGCGCTCAGGTTACATTCAGCCTGCACGCTCATGGATGTCAACAACGCGGTCAATAGAACCGTGGACGAAGCAATCTTAATTTGCATTTCCCGAGCCTCCTTTGACCAGGCATTTACTCAAGACGAGGTTCACAAATGACTGTGCCCAAATCGAGAATAGGTTCATCACTTTGCGGTACCTGTATTTTGAATTCACAGTGCTGCTGCTGCCAGTAAACCCTGACTTCATTTTCTTCCCCAAGATCAGTCATAAATACCTCACCCCGGTGGCCAATCGTAAAGCGTTTATTATTAACGGAAGCAATAGCCACTGCACCTATAGGAGCCGGTTGCCCATCCGGCAATATGACGCGGAAAAAAGCATCGCGTGACAGACTTACCGGAAAATCAATAGTTATACCGCTACGATAATAAGGTGCAACTTCGCGTGTCAGGCTTTCAATATTGGCATTCAATGGCAAATCAGCCTGTTCAATACTGATACGATTACGCTGATAAGCGCGCAACCGGGGTATCATCGCATTGCCTTTGCTGTTCGTGCGAGCCACTTGCTGATTATCAGCGTATATCCTTACATCAGGAAAGTCCGGCAATTGCACCAGTGCAAAGCTGCCAGTCACCGGTCTGCTTGCTGACAAATGCCCTTCGATTAAAGTAAAGGCTCCGCGTAATCCAGCCCGGGTCGAAGTGTTATCACCCCGCTGATCGACATCCAGGCGGTACTGCCCATAGTCATTCTGATACTGCAGATTTGCCTGACTTGAGTCGTTATCGCCAAGTCCGCTGCGTAAGCGATAACCGAAGCCAGTTCCGCGCGGCAAGTTACGCTGCAACTGAGCTGAACCTCTCGTATAATTTTCGCTCTGTTGCATGGCTACACTAGCACTGGTGCGCTGCCAGCCCAGCGGCACATTAAGTGAAAGAGTAAAGCGTGTATCATCGGTATCCAGATAGTGCAAGGCAGCCAATCGCAGGTTTAGAAAGCGATACATACGAACGCTGTAGCTTGCATTCACAAATTCAATGTCGTTGCGATCACGAAACTGTTGTTGGGTTAAAGAAAGCTGCAGCGAACCAGCGCGGCCAACAGTAACACTGCTAAAAGCGCGCAGTTGTCTTGCAGGAACCGACCGCAAAGCCAGGTTACCCAGCCGCTGAAAGTCCTCACTGGCAAACTCAACGTCAACGCCCAGATTAAAGCGCCTGCGCTGATGCTGGATTCCGGCACTGTATAACTGCCCGGCATTACCCTCTGAGTAACTAGTAGCTACGGCTGCGTGCAACAAACTGTTCCAGGGGGCGACTAAAGTTCCTCCCGCCCCTGCCAACTGGAGATCCTCAGTCAGCTGAGTGTGCATTTCTGAGGTGAAGTAATTACTCACACCATAGCGATGCAGGCCGCTAAACAGCGGCTGGCCGTAATCGTTGCTGCTCAGGCCATAGTCGCGGCGGATAAAACCCAGTTCTGCTGAATAATCCTGTAACCCAGCTCTTAACAAGCGACGATTAGCAAAGTAATTCTGTTGAACAACCTGCTCACGCCCCAGAATATCCCTGACGACCATACGTGCTTCGCCGTAACCTGTCATAGCAGGTAAGTCGTCTATAGTGAATGGTCCCGCGGGCACCTGCCTGCGAAAACGCAGTGCATCGTTAATGAAGAGATCTACAGTTGAAGGCTCCACCGCTTCCCCAACAAAGCTCAGGCTTGGCATGGTCAGTAATTGTGGCTGGGTGTTAAAATTAGTGCCCCACTGGACACCTGCAAATCGTGCAGAACGGCTCCAGCCGGCCGATCGACTGACACTGTCGCCAAGCACCAGCGTAGTCATATGGTCAGGGTTATCTTTACGCCACTGTGTATCCAGACGAATAACCTCTTGCTCATGAAAGTCTGACTGGTTACGCGCCAACATCCGGTTAGAACCACTGCCCCAACCATTAAATACGCCCAGCTCAAACAGGCCCGATGCACTAACATCATCTTCGCGCTCTACAGCATTGAGATCATAGTTCAGAAAGACGCCAGGACTGGCCTGACTCAGCTGCGGCCTTTCCCGTTCATGCCCGCGCATCTGCAGGCGCTCAAAATGAGAAGGAGAGACCTGAATATTCAGTCGCAGCTGGCGAGGGTTAATGCGGTAGCTAAGATCCAGTCCGCGTAACGAATAAAAATCCTGCCCATACTGCTGAATATAGTAATTATCCGGCAAAGATATTCTCCAGCGCTGCAGATCATTACCCGCCACCAGCACATCGTGCTCAAGCGTAGTTAAAGCTAATACAGTGCCAAAACCTCCCCGATCGTTAATGAATACGTCCAGCCACTGCTCATTGGTGACAACCGCCAGCTCATAAAAATCAAGCACCAGGCGAAAGTCAAAACCCTCCATAGGGCGTAAATCAAAAATATTAAGGGAGACCGCTGTATGAAAAGTGAAGCGAACGTGTGCACTCTCATTGTCAAGGCTGGTGATCTGAACATCTTGAATAGCCGGATGCCCATCGGGAATGACGTCATCCAGCCAGTCAGGAAAATTGTGTTGTTGCGGAAAACGAAACACCAATGAGAGATCGGTTGCAGAGCCCCCATGTTGAATTTCCGCACTCATTCCTGGGGTGCCTTCTATCACCAGACGGGTTCTGTCCTGCCACTCACCTAGGCGCATACCGCTGATTGAATCTTCAGCAGTTTGGGCAACGGCCTGGCTCGGGCTAAACAGCATAAGAAGCGCTGCCAGACAACAGCTTAATATAGCTCGCACTGTCTGGTAATGGTTAGTCGAGCGAAATGAGGCTTGACTGGTCTTTCCCATTTACTCTCGCTTTCAGCTCCAGTCCGCTGGCACTGGTATCCATAAAGTCAGGCGGTAATGCCCACTGCCGGGTGGCACCCGGCAATACATAAGTATTCATAGTGCGGGTAAATTCCTGTTCACCAGACATCATGTTTAAAGCGGTCACCTGTGCATGACCGCTGCCATTGTTGGTAGCGTTAATAACAGGTTCGCCCGCTGAATTTTCGCCAGCAGCCCATTGCAAAGCGTGCTTAGCAGGACTATCCAGGGGCCGGATAAATACCGGCACACCAATATTTAACGCCATTTTTATACCCGCGCTCCTATCCTCAGCCGGTAATTCGCGCAAATATAGACGGTAACTCAATTCAGTATTTTGGTCCGGTGTTCGACGCATGCCTACCCGCACAGTTTGTGTCTCGCCACCATTTATGGTGAAAATCGGCGGTACCGCCAGAATCTCGGTGGTTTCACTATAGATGTCTTCATTATCCTGCTGGGTCCACTTTCTGGCATCCAGCTGAATAGAAACCGGCTGACTACTGCTATTGGTCACCTGCAATGCGAATACCGGACGGTCGGCAGATAATTGCACCCGTATCGGTTTCACGGAAAAACTGCTGGCCTGCGCAGGCAGCATAAAAAGGAAGAGGGCTATAACACCCAAACAACTACAAAAAAGCAGGCGGATACTATCCACCTGCTGTGCTTCGTATGCAGTTTTCATTAGAATACAACAGTAACTGCTACAGTACCCTGATAAGTACCAACCAGTATCTCAGGGTCAGCATCTACACCAGCAAAGACATCAAAAGTCTGCTCCAGACCGTCTCCGGTACCTGCCTCGACTTCCGTTTCGTTCCAGACTTCCGCAAGTGCCTGGTCGCTATATAAATTATAGGCAAGCGTAGCAGTGCCATCTGTGTCGTGAGTCAGTTCACCGTATGCAAGCTCGATCGTATAGTCAGTACCATTGGTACAGGTAACAGTAAGAGTGCCGTTACCGTCATCGCCAGTTACACCTTCGTTTGGATTGACATCCTCAAAGAGCATGGGAATCGCAGAGACTTCACAGCTTTCTGCAATTTCCACAGTGATATCAAAATCAGCGGTGTTTTCAGCCTGAACTGCCAGACTTAAGGTACTTGCTGCCGCCATGGCGGTTATGAGTGCTATTTTTTTCATGGTTGCTTCTCCTTGTGAGAATCCTGTTCCCACATATTACTTATAAGTTAAGAACAGCATTGAAAGCTTGCAGCATGGCTGTTTATAAAGAGGAGGTAACCGAACAAAGGGAAAAGCCAGGTCGACGACTAGGTAATTCGAAGTGTGGCGTCCCCTCGATCATAGAATGGTAACCATTCCTTAGACAGGTAGCTTTGCGTCCCCACCTTTCGATGGGTTTGCCCTTTCAATAATGCGTAACGCCCAGTACAGATTGACGTTACCAGCAATTCTTATCTATTTTTTAACATTGCTGTCAGATTCGACTATAAAGCAACCAGTTACTTTACGCAAAGTATATTTTCCGCCCTCGCCACCTCGCTTTAGATCACTCGCTGGACAGAGCCTGCACCGGGTCCAGACGCGATGCTTTGCGCGCTGGCAGATAACCGAAAATCAGCCCGGTAAGGAAAGCACAGGAGAAAGCCAGTACAACAGGCAATAATGCATAATGCACACTGGTGCCCAGGCTGGCGATAATAGCCGTGGCCCCCACCCCTATGATCACGCCCAGTAAACCGCCCAGCAGTGAAACCGTCAGTGCTTCAATCAGAAACTGCTGCATAATGTGCAGGCGTCGGGCACCTGTTGCCATACGTACACCAATTTCGCGGGTGCGTTCAGTCACACTAACCAGCATGATATTCATCACACCTATGCCGCCGACCACAAGGGAGATAACCGCAATGACACCCAATAGCAACGTCATCGTATTTTCGGTTTCTGTCTGCGCTTCAATAATGGAAGCCATGTTACGTATGGTGAAATCTTCCACACCATGGCGCTCCAGCAGCAATTGGTGCACCTGCTGATGGGTTTCGTGCATAAAGTCAGTGTTGTCTATTGCCACAGTGACATTGCGCACAAAACGTTGACCGAAGAGTCGCAGTGAACCTGTACTGAAAGGCACAAAAACCACGTCGTCCTGGTCCTGCCCCCAGGGCGAGGCACCCCGTTCTTCCATCACGCCAATAACCCTGAACAAGACATTATTGATCAGCAAAAACTCACCTAAAGGGTCAGTTTGCGGGAACATCTGCTGAGCCACAGTTTTTCCAATTACCGCAACTGTGGTGAATAAAGCTTCGTCTTCCTCGGTAAAGAAGCTGCCTTCACTCACCTGCCACTGACGGGCTAAGGGAAAGCTGGAGTAGGTGGCATTGATCTGAGCTTCCTGATCAAAACCCGCCCGGCGCAAGGTTTGGTTACCCGTCAGTTCAGGTACTGCTGTGAGCACATTGGGAATCTCCTGAATAGCATCCACATCTTCCGGCACCAAAGTAGCTACGTTCCAGCGGCCGCGTTGATTGGGAGCTCCGGGAAATACGGTCAGCAAATTACTGCCCATAGCTCCAATGCGATCTACAACTTCCTGTTGCGCGCCCTGGCCTATCGCCAGCATAGAAATAACCGAAGCGACTCCGATTACAATGCCAAGCAAGGTGAGCATGGTACGAAAAATATTGGACCGTAGTGAACGCCCTGCGGTAGTAAAAGCTTCGCCAAGATCATTCAATAAGCTGGCTTTGCCCCGCGGCGGTGTTTTTTTAGGGGCAGCTTTTGAGGTCTGCACTGCTTTGCGCGTATCGCTGACTACATGGCCGTCTTTAATTTCAATCAAACGATCGGCATGCTCTGCGACTTCAGGATCATGGGTAATTAGAATCACCGTATGCCCTGCCGCAGACAACTGCGCCAGAATTTCCATAACGTCTTTGCCGCTTTGGCTGTCCAGCGCGCCGGTAGGTTCATCGGCAAGAATAATATCGCCGCCATTCATCAGCGCCCGGGCCACAGAAACCCGTTGTTGCTGACCACCGGATAACTGACCCGGCCGGTGGTCCAGTCGATCACCCAACCCCAGTTGCTGCAAAAGTTCGCAAGCACGCTGGTGCCGTTCATGCGCCGGTGTACCCGAATAAACAGCGGGTAATTCTACATTGCCCACAGCATCGGCCGCCGCCAGCAAATTATAATTCTGAAACACAAAACCAAAAGCGTCACGACGTAAGGCCGCCAGTTGGTCATGGTTAAGTTTGGCAACGGAGTGACCGCGAAACCAGTAGTCGCCAGTAGTCGGTTTATCCAGACATCCCAGGATATTCATCAGGGTCGACTTACCCGACCCCGAGCTGCCCATAATGGCGACAAACTCACCCGCTTCAATATCCAGATCAACACCATGCAAAACCTGGGTAACCAGTTCACCGGTCTGATAACTTTTAGTCAGGCCGCGCAGACTGATTAAGGGCCTCGAGTTAGTTTCTGTAGTCATCATTTAGCCCCGGGGGCCGCGGCTACCGGCAGGCGCTCCGGCACCTGCGGAACGAATCGGCAATACAACCTCATCGCCAGCTTCCAGTCCGCTTTTGATTTCCACATGCACCCTGTCTGTAAGACCCGGGTCAACACGGACTTTACCTATATTGCCAGCCTCACGACGTACCTCAACATAAGGCCCTTCTGCGTCACGCTGCACTGCAGCAGAAGGCACTGCCACCACATCATGGGCGGCATCAATGACAAAAAATACCTGGGTTGTCATTTCTTTCATCAAAACGCCGTCTGTATTCGGCACTTCAAATAACGCGTTATATAGCACCACGTTATTTTCCACTTCCGGAGTGGGTTCAATCAGTCTCAGTTTGCTTTCCCAGCGCTGTTGTCGGTTGCCCATAGTAGTAAAATATACTGGCATGCCTATTTTTAAACGGCTGATATCGGCCTCGGACACCTGGGCTTCCACGGTCATTTCAGTCAGGTCGGCGATGGTCAGGATCGTTGGTGTAGTTTGCGTGGCATTGAGAGTTTGCCCCCGACGCGCCGGGATGCTGACAATAGTGCCGTCCATAGGCGCAAAAATACGGGTATAATTCAGATTCGCCTCATCGGCTCGCAGACCCGATTGAGTTTGCTCGATTTGTGCTTCAATAGACTCAACCTGAGCTTCCGCCTTTTGCACTTCAGCGTGAGCGGTTTGCACCAACTCTTCTGCGGTAGCCCGGTCAACCTGGAGTCGCTGTTGCCGTTCATAATTAAAACGTGCCAGCTCCAGTGACGCTTCCCTTTCTTTACGTATAGCCAACTGGTTACGCAGCTGGGCACGGCTGGAATCTAACTGAGCTTCCAATAAAGTCGCGTCTATTTCGGCCAGTAAATCACCACGCTGCACTTTGTCTCCGACCTCTACATGTAAGCTTTCCAGCTGGCCTGATACCTGCGCCCCAACATCCACATAATCGCGGGGCTGCAAGCGCCCAGTTGCCGTTACCAGTAACTGAATATCGCGAATCTCAGCATGCGCATAATTAAGGTGTCCACTACCATCGTCACGGTTGGTCCACCAATAGATAGTAGCGACTAATACAATAATCAGGACCAGGATGGTCAGGATCCACAATAAACCAGCACCCCGTTGATGCACTAAGGGTTTTATATTGCCTTTCATTCTTTAGTTACCGCCTGCTCAAGTAAGGAAGGTTGTACACCGGCTTCCTGTAAAGCCTGAAACCAGTGTTTACGACAGCAGGAAACATATTTTTCGTTACCGCCAATCGCAATTTGTTCGCCAGAGCCTACTGCATTGCCCTGTTCATCAACACGCAGTGACATGGTGGCTTTGCGTCCACAATGACATATCGTTTTCATTTCAATTAATTTATCGGCGATAGCCAGCAACACTGCGCTGCCGGCAAAAGCCTGACCAAAAGCATCGGTTCGGATGCCGTAACACATCACCGGAATGCGCAGGTAATCACAGACCCGGGCGAGAGCCCAGGCCTGCTGTTCACTTAGAAACTGAGCTTCATCCAGCAGCACGCAATCTAAGCGCTGCTCCTTATGCTCGGTTTCAATAAGCCGATAGAGATCAGAGTTAACGCTAAAGGTCGCCGCATCGCGGTAAAGTCCGAGGCGAGAATGAATGCGACCCTGTCCGCCTCGCGTATCAGTCGCAGGCGTTAATAGCAGCACCTGCTGCCCGCGTTCTTCGTAATTATGGGCGACCTGCAGCAAAGAGGTGCTTTTGCCAGCATTCATTGCCGAATAGGTAAAGTATAAAGACGCCATCAGGTACAGCCAGAACTCAGTAAATTTCACGCAAAAAGGTAAGTTGCATAATGCGCAATCCCGGAGCTAAAAACCAGTAGCAAAAATAAATTGTTACGATTTAGTTCCAGCGCCCCAACAAGGCTAATTTTCTGATAAAATAACGCGTCACATTCGCCTTAGTTTCTGGAGTAACGCCCCCTATGTCAGCATCTACTACTGCTCACTCTAAGTATTCACTCGATTTCATCCGCGAAATGCCTAAAGCTGATTTGCACCTGCACCTGGATGGTAGCCTGCGCCCAGATAGTCTTATTGCGATGGCGAAGCAAAATAAAATTGAGCTACCCTCGTATACCGTAGATGGCCTGTACGACAAAGTATTTAAAGAAAACTACCAGAACCTGGGCGAATACCTCAATGGTTTCCAGTACACCTGCGCTGTATTGCGCGATTTAGAGAGCCTTGAGCAGGCTTCCTATGAGCTGGCTATAGATAACCTCGAAGAAGGGGTTAATTACATTGAAGTGCGCTTCGCGCCTCAATTGCTCATGGATCCGGCTAAAGGCGTCACCTTTGATAAAGTCATGCATGCAGTGAACGATGGTCTGAAACGGGCGCAAAAAGAATACAATAACGGCCCGTCCGTCAAACAAGAAGGCAAACCACCTTTTCACTACGGCATTATCAACTGTGCCATGCGTATGTTTGGCAACAAGGGATTTTCTCCTTACTACACGCACATGTTCCAGTTACTCAGTGACCACAAACCTATTGATGTCATTAAAGTCGCCGCTATGGAACTGGTACGCGCCAGCGTAAGAGTGCGTGACGAGCAAGGCCTTCCGATTGTCGGCCTGGATATCGCAGGTCAGGAAATTGGCTACCCCGCGCACAAGTTTAAAGAAGTCTATGAATACGCCCACCGAAACTTCCTGCTCAAAACCGTGCATGCGGGTGAAGCTTACGGTGCAGAGAGCATTTATGAAGCACTGACGCAATGCTTTGCTGACCGGCTTGGTCATGGCTACTCACTGTTCTCTCCAGAGATGATAGAAGCCCCTGAGATTGAAGACAAAGCTCAATATGCCAATAACCTGGCTTCTTTTATAGCAGATCGACGCATAGCGGTAGAAGTCTGCCTGACCAGTAATATGCAGACCAACCCGGCCATTGGCGAACTAAAGAATCACAATTTTGGCCACATGCTGGAGAACCGGCTGGCCACTATTATCTGTACGGATAACCGCCTGGTGTCACGTACTACCGTGAGCAACGAGTACAAGCTGGCGCTGGATACCTTTGATGTGCCCTTAAAGCGCCTGAAAGATATTGTCGCTTATGGTTTTAAGAAAAACTTCTTTCCAGGTGATTATCTGCAAAAACGTGCTTACGCTAAACAGACTCTGGAGTACTTTGACAAAGTCGCACACAAGTACGGATTCATTTAACCCATGGCTATCTGGATTGCCGTTGTACTTGGCATAGTACAGGGAGTTTTCATGTTCCTGCCGGTGAGCTCTACGGCTCACCTGGTACTCACTCAACACTGGATGATACAGCAGGGTCATAACCTGCCACCTCCAGAAAGTGCGGAAATGATCTTCTTTGATCTGGTGGTCCATGTTGGCACACTGGTTTCCATTGTGGTGGTCTTCTGGCCCAGCCTGAAAAAGGTAGTCAGCGGTATAACTAACCACTCCTGGCAGTGGGCTTCGCAAAAAAAAGGCACTTACGGCGAGTTACTGTACCTGCGCATGGCCCTTTTGTGCATGCTCTCTGTGCTGGCCACTGCTGTAGTGGGTTTGACCCTCAAACTCAGCATTGAACATGTCTTCGCCACCCCCATTCTGGTCGCTGGCACACTCACCCTCACCGGTATTTTGCTGTGGTGGACGGATGGTCTGAAGCGCCGACCCTATGGTTTGCGTGATCTCAATCCACGCATTGCCACTATTATCGGTGTCGCCCAGGGTTTTGCGCTAATACCAGGTTTAAGCCGTAGCGGGATGACCATCACCTTTGCCCTGTTCTCAGGTTTAAAACGGCGCTGGGCCGCTGAATACAGCTTCTTTTTAGCAATACCCACCATCATGGCTGCGACCCTGGTACAGGGCATTGATGTAGTGCGGTTAGGTGGTTTTACCGACCTCAATTGGACAGCGCTTGCCGTTGCCTTTGTGGTTTCTGCCCTGGTTGGCATTGTCGCCCTTAAAGCGGTGCTGTTTTTCCTCTACCGCGCCAAACTTAAAATTTTCTCGTTTTATTTATGGGGCATGGCGGCGCTGGTTCTGTTTGGTTTTCTCGATACCACGATTGTCTGACAATAGATTCTGGCACGCTTCCTGCTTATTCATTCGTAATACAGATGAATGAAGAGGTCGCCATGTTGGATTCTATCGCAAGCAAAGCTGCTGCCAGCTCTTCGCAGCAGCCCACAGAGAACGAACGCATTACGTTTAGCAGCACCGAGCCGCCTGCCGTGCAAGAGCTGCGCAACCCAAACCGCACTGCTGGTGAAACTTTTCTTGAAGAAGCAGAACGTCTGACATTACTGGCGCGCATGGGTGTGGATCTGGAAACTCTTGAGCGCATTGAAGAAGAAATTGAAGATCTGGAAAGTCTGGAAACCCTGAATGACGAACAACAAGAAGAACTGGCTAGCCTGCTGGAACAACGCGCGGAGCTCTTTCGTGAGGCCAGCGAGCGACAAAACGGCGAACAATTGCCGCCCGGCAGCATGTTATCTATCAGAGCCTGATTTCACCCGAGCAGGTTCAATGCAGCAAAGTATCCAAAGTGATCCATAACTACACTTTCTCTCTATTATAGAGCGGCAAACGTGATCTGCTCTGTACAACCGATAAACATTGCAACTCTGTTTATCGAACGACCAGGCATACAGTTTACCTCTGTCGTCAATAATTTAAGCATTTTCGGTTTTATATATTTTGCATATAAAACTCAAGGAGTACCCATGAATATTACCTCCCTTAGCTTCCGGGCTTCTGCGTTTCGCATTATGGGCATCCTCAATGTCGGTTTATTTATTTTCGCATTGCTACTGGCTCCCTGGCATTCAACCTGGATCGAGGTGCTACTCATTGGGCTGCCTGCGGCCGTAATTCCACTCCTGTTATATCGTCTGCTCGGTGACCATCAGCTCGCCAGAATCAGTTTTGGCATCAGCTTTATGTTATTTGCCGCTTTGCATATCCATCAGTCTATGGGCATGACAGAAATTCATTTTGGTATTTTTGTGTTGCTGGCTGTATTAATTGCTTTTCGGGATTGGCTGGTGATTTTGGTAGCTGCGGCCGTGATTGCTGTGCATCACCTGCTTTTCATGTACCTGCAAAGTAGCGGCGCCGGTGTTTATCTGGTGCCTGAAAGTGACGCCACCCTAACCATAGTTATGATTCACGCCGCCTTTGTGGTGGTGGAAAGCATCGCACTTGTGCTGATCTGCCGTTCCAGTCTGCGCGAAGCCCAGATTAGTCAGGCTTTCTTTGACGTCACTCAAAACCTGGTCACTGCAGACGGTAAAATAGTGCTCAGTACCCGTTGTCCGGAAATGAATTCCCCATTGCTAAAGCAGTTTAATGAAACCCTGCAGACGCTGCACCAGTCGGTAAGCAAAATTGAACAGTCCATAAACGCGATCAAAGAAGAAGCCCACGACATGTTAGTTCAGGGCGACGACTTGTCTTCTGGCATGAAGCAAAAATTGAAAGAAGTGGAAAGCATTGCAGCGGCCACTGAACAGATGTCCCACAACATAGTGCAAACCAACCAACTGGCGCAGCAGGTACTGGAAGCCTCAGAGGAGTCAGAGAAAGCCGCCACTTCAGGCAAGTCGTCGGTTACTCAGACTCAGCATCTGGTGCAGCAACTATCTCAGCAGCTGACTAAGTCAAAAGAAAAAGTCACCGACATGGCCGGCTCTACAGAGCAGATTAAAACCGTGCTTCAGGTTATCGAAAATATCGCTGAACAGACCAACTTGCTGGCTTTAAACGCCGCTATTGAAGCCGCTCGTGCTGGCGAACAGGGTCGAGGTTTTGCCGTAGTGGCTGATGAAGTGCGTAACCTGGCAGGAAAAACTCAAGGCTCTACCGAGCAAATTAAGAAAACTATAGATCAACTGATTAAGTCCAGTGAGGAGTCGGTGCAGGCAGTAGAAACTTCACTCGGCAGTCTCGACAGCACTCTACAGGCGGCCAATGAAAGTGACCAGTGGCTGCAGGCTATTGCAGAAAAAGCTCAGCAAGTAACCAGCTCCGCCCATACCATTGCCAATGCGCTGGATCAGCAAAGCGCCGCCAGTGGCGAAATGGCACACAGTGCACAGGAACTCAGTGGCATGGAACACGAACAAAGTCACCAGGGTGAGCGGGTGGCGCAAAGTGCCCAGCGGTTAGAGAATATCACCCGTATTCTGACCACTGAGGCACAACGCTTTAGCTTATGAACAACCGACACTGGCTGGCGCTGGCTGTGATTGTTATCTGGCTGGTGGCCAGCACCTTAGCCATGTACTGGTTTACCTTCAGTGATTATGGCGAATTTGACCCCGAACAGGAATGGCTGGGCACTCCAGCCTCGCTCCAGCTAGCTCAGTTAGGCATCGCACAATCCGACGTCACCGAGATGCATATTGTGCATGTGCAGCAAAAGGACTGTTCCTGTAACAGGTACGTCAACACTCATATCGAGGTTCTTTCTGCACAACCCCAGCTTAATGAAATACAGCAGCACCGGATAACGCCGGAGCAGGTTGAACAGGCTGGCTTCCGGGTGCCGGCGACACCAATGGCGCTGATTTTTCAGGGCCAGGAGCTGCTCTATGCCGGCCCCTACGCCACAGGTCCTTTCTGCGCGGTTGACGACAGCCTGATAAGCGATGTTTTAAAGGGAACCACCCGTTTAGCGGGAGGCTGGCTGAATGGCCTGGTAAAATCCTGCCGTTGTCTGCAATGAAATATAAATAAAAAACAGGTATATTGCCGGGCATCTGCTTAGCTAAAGAGAAAATACCTAATGTATTTTGCTAAACCTTTTATCGTCGCAACCCTTAGTTGTCTGCTGCTTATCAGTTGTGCCAGCCAACAGCAAAGCACCTCTCTGAAGAGCACTTCCCTGAGTTATCCCTTTGAACTCAGCATTGCCCACATTAATGATACCCACTCCGCATTTGACCCCGTTGCTGCCAGCTTTGCTGCAGAAGGCGAGCAGGTCTTCAACGAGTTTGGCGGGCATCCGCGCCTGCTTAGCCAAATTAATGAATATCGACAACAGGCGCAACAGGATGACCGTAGCCTTCTGTTCCTGCATGGCGGCGATGCCTGGCAGGGAACGGCCTATTTTAAAGTCAACGAAGGGCGTATGAATGCAGATATCCTGAGCCAGATGGGCATAGATGCGATGGCGCTGGGAAACCACGAATTTGATTTAAACAACACTCTGTTAAATCAGTTTATTGAGGATATTAATTTTCCAGTGCTCGCTGCCAATATAGACACCAGCCAGGATCCGGACTTAAAAGAACAGCGCAATCTGAAACCTTATACTGTATTTGCTTTTGACGGTTATCAGAAAACTAAACTCGACGACCTGCGCAACCTGCCGCAGGATAAACACCTGGTAGCGGTGCTGGGTATAGCACTGGACGATATGCCTTCAATTGCCCCTAACACTGGTGAAGTTGAGTTTTTTAATATGGCAGAATCGGCGCAGGCTACAGTTGATGAAATACAGGCTTTAGGCATTCAGAATATTATTGCAGTTACCCATCTTGGCCATGCAGTGGATGTTGAAATAGCCAGCCAAGTCAATGGTATTGCGCTCATCGTCGGCGGTCATTCACACTCACTACTGGGTGACTTCAGTAATCTGAACCTGGGTCGTAACGCGACATATGCCCAACAGATAGACAATCCGGACGGTCAGGGCCGCACCTGCGTAGTGCAGGCGGGGGAATATGCACAAGCCATAGGTAAAGTGCGTGTGCGCTTTGAGCAGGATGGTAATCTGCTTAGCTGCGAAGGTGGCAATCGTTTATTAAGCGGAGATAACTTTTATCGCCATGCCAACCGTCAGGCAGAACAACTATTAGACAGCGATGCCCGCCAGGCGGTTCTGAATTTCATTGAGCGCCAGCCTAACATACGTAGCATTGACGAAGATGAAGCACTGCGAACCCATATAGATACCCATTATAAACCCGCAGTAGAAGCAGCGTACGGCCCGGTCATTGCCATGGTGCCGGAACCCCTGCGCCACGTCCGCCGCCCTGGTGATGACGGCAGCAATGAGCATGGCTCCGCTGTCGCACCTATTGTCGCCCATGCTCAATATGCCTGGGCCAGAAGTCCGGAGGTGGTTGCTATTGCAGGATTACGTGCTGATCTTGCCCTGGTGGGTGCTGGCGGTATCCGCACATCTATTAATGAAGGCGAACTACGCGCCGGCGACATCACGCTGGAGCTACTACCCTTTGCTAACTTCATGTCGATAGTGCCGTTACGCGGCTCAGTGATTAAAGCGCTGCTGCACTCGACTATTAAACAGACCCTGCCTGAGGGCGCGCATGCCGGCAAGTACCCTTACCCGGGCAACCTGCGTTATCACTTCCAGGAAACAGAAGCAGGCCAGGACGGCAGGCTTCTGAGTGTAGATATCAATCAGGGCACCCTTGAGCAGCCTCGCTGGCGCCGCTTGCAGGACAATGTGCTTTATAACGTGGCGATGAACAGCTACAACGCCACCGGCAATGATGGCTGGGACGCTGTTTATGAAGCGCAGAAAGAAAACACAAACCGTGTCGACTTAGCCTATGTCGATGGCAATCTACAAGCCTTTGAAGTCAGCCACATCAGCAAGAGCGGCGACCGCTTAGAGGTACATTATGCCAACGAAGCGCTGAATTGCGACGCTGAGCATATTCACTGCAATACCGACGCACTGGCCGTAGTTGAGTTCGTCTCCAACCAGCCAGGACCGCTGTTAAAACTGGCCGAGCCAGTGGTCAGGCTGCAACGCAAAAATTCAGGCGAATAAGAAAAAAGCCAGTTGCTAAGGGCAACTGGCTCACTTGATATTATCCTTGCGTCAGATGATGTTCGTTAAAAAGGAATGTCATCATCAAAATCAGGATCCGGCGCCAGTGGCTGAGGTTTAGGTGCTGCCTGACCGCCTTGTTGCTGACCGCCCTGCTGCTGCCCCTGACCACCTTGTTGTGGCTGGCCACCTTGCTGCTGACCACCGTAACCGCCTTGCTGTTGCTGGCCGCCGCTATAACCGCCCTGAGGCTGAGCTGCAGGCGCTGGCTGCTGCTGACCACCAGCAAAACCACCGCCCTGCTGGCCACCCTGAGGGGCAGACTGCTGACCCGCAAAGTTGCCGCCACCTTGCTGACCGCCGCCTGAACGGCCATCCAGCATTTGCATTTCGTTGCAAACTATCTCAGTCGTGTAATTATCTTTACCGTCCTGTCCCTGCCATTTACGGGTTTGCAGGCGGCCTTCAATATACACCTTAGAACCTTTACGCAGGTATTCGCCAGCAATTTCCGCCAGACGACGATAACAAACCACACGATGCCATTCGGTCTGTTCGCGTTGCTCACCGCTTTGCTTGTCTTTCCAGGTTTCACTGGTCGCGACGCTTAAGTTTGCGATCGCTGTGCTGTTCTGTGTATAACGTATTTCGGGATCTGCTCCCAGGTTACCGATCAGGATAACCTTATTAATTCCACGACTGGCCATGCCACTCTCCTTTATCCATCTTTAGTTGTATGCGGCCAGCATTTCTCGTGCTGCCTTCTCGTCAAAAGTATCTCGTTCTATTTTCAGGTAGGTAATGCCTTCGTCCGCTATCACAATAGCTTCCATCACACCGCGCTGCTCTGCCAGACGCTCCGCCAGTTCAGCGGCCTGCACGTCTGTTATCTGCGCTACCCGCAAACTGAGGTTGGCGACGCCCGTTGCCAGGCGCATGCGAAAACTAATGGCTAACCATAGCAGTAACAGCACTATGCAAAACAGCATCACGCCGACCATGCCCAGGGTTTGCATAATGTAACCCCCAGTTATACCACCAACGAAGGCTCCAAAAAACTGGCAACTTGTGTAAATTCCACTGGCACTGCCTTTACTTCCGGCGGGGGCAAATTGCGCAAGCATAGCGGGCAGGCTCGCTTCAAGGTAGTTGAAGCCGATAAAAAAGATCCATACGCCCAGGTATAAAACCCATAACGATTCGGCAAAATAAGCAATTACCGACAGCCCAATCACTAATAGGGCAATTGCCACTCTGAAAGTGGGTAGCTGTTGTTGGCGCCGCATAGCCCGGATCATCATGGGCACCATCACGGCAAATGATAAAAATAGTGTTGGTAGATACAACCAGCCATGGCTTTCTGCCGCCAACCCGGCATTGACCAGCGTCAGCGGCAAGGTGACGAACCAGGCCGTCAGCACCATGTGCAATACGAAAATACCAAAATTAAGCCGCATCAACTGATTATTAGCAAGCAGTCGTCTGATTTCTGCAGGTACGGGTACTACATCACGCTTTGGTGTTCGGTTAACGGCTTTAGGGGTCACTGTTAGCACCAGTACAACCGCAAACAATGCCGTGATAGCGGTGAACCAGAACAGACCGCTCATGCCCACGATGCCGCCTAACCAGGGGCCTAACACCAGCGCCAGGGCAAAGGAAAGGCCAATGCACAAACCAATAATGGCCATCACTTTCGGCCGTTGTTCATCGCGCGAACAATCTGAAGCCAGCGCCAGAATTGCACTGGCGATAGCGCCCGCGCCCTGGATAGCCCGGCCTATAATAACACCGGTCAAAGTGTCCGCCGTGGCCGCAACGACACTACCAATAGCAAAAACTATCAGGCCGCCTATGATCACCGGACGACGTCCAATCCGGTCGGAAACCCAGCCCATAGGTATCTGCAAAATAGCCTGCGTCAGGCCATAAGCGCCAATGGCTATGCCAATCAGTAATGGAGAATAGTCGACGTAATCCTGACCATAGACGGCGAGCACAGGCATGATCAAAAACAGGCCGAGCATGCGCAAGCCAAACACCGACGCCAGAGAGACCGCTGCTTTCTTTTCTACCCTGTTTAAACCTTGCTTATCCACGTACCCACACCTGTTTAGAAAAGCTGACTGCATAGTGGCCTTTTTTGCGAGGCGACAGTGTACCAGATAGGATTAGATTGAACCACGCTGAGCGTATGCTTCACCGTTGCTGGCATAATATGCAATAATAGTGGTTTGCCCATCGGGGTTGCCTTTAACGGCCAGACTCGTCACAACAGAAGTTCGGAGATTATGGACAAAATTGACATTCGCGGTGCCCGCACGCACAACCTGAAAGACATTCATTTAGAGATCCCGCGTGACAAACTGGTGGTCATCACTGGCCTGTCAGGCTCTGGGAAGTCATCACTTGCATTTGATACCCTCTATGCAGAAGGTCAGCGTCGTTATGTCGAGTCACTCTCTGCCTATGCGCGCCAGTTTCTGAGTCTGATGGAAAAACCGGATGTGGATTCCATTGAAGGTTTATCTCCAGCTATTTCCATAGAACAGAAATCGACGTCACATAACCCGCGTTCTACCGTGGGTACTATCACTGAAATTTACGATTATCTGCGCCTGATGTATGCGCGGGTTGGTGAACCACGTTGTCCAACCCACTCCGAGCCACTGGCTGCACAAACTATCAGCCAGATGGTTGACCAGGTACTTGAGCTACCTGAAGGCAGTAAAATCATGTTGCTGGCCCCTGTTGTTCAGGGTCGTAAAGGCGAGCATCAGAAAACTCTGGAAAATCTGGCCACCCAGGGTTTCCTGCGTGCCCGGGTCGATGGCAATGTCTGTGATTTAAGCGACCCTCCAACGCTGGAACTGCATAAGAAACACAATATTGAAGTGGTGGTGGATCGGCTGAAAGTACGTCCAGGCCTGGAACTACGCTTAGCCGAGTCATTTGAAACCGCACTTGATTTAAGCGGTGGCACTGCCTTTATCGCACCTATGGAAGGCGATGGCGATGTGCTTACATTTTCCGCCAACTTCGCCTGCCCTGTGTGCGGTTATAGCATGCAGGAACTGGAACCGCGGCTGTTTTCATTCAATAATCCGGCCGGCGCCTGTCAGACTTGTGACGGTCTGGGTGTTGAGCAGTTCTTTGACGCCGACAAGGTAGTGGGTAATTCGGACCTGAGCCTTACCGGCGGCGCTATCCGCGGTTGGGATAAACGTAATTTCTATTATTACCAGATGCTGCGCTCGTTATCCAAGCACTATACATTTGATCTGAACGCACCCTTTAATGCTTTATCAGAAGAGATTCAGAACAAAGTACTGCATGGCAGTGGCGACGAAGAGATCCGCTTTCAATATGTGAATGACCGCGGCGATACCGTAACCCGTAAGCACACATTTGAAGGCATTATTCCAAACATGCAGCGGCGCTATCGGGAAACTGACTCCAGCGCGGTACGTGAAGAGCTTTCCAAATACCTGGCAACCCAGCCTTGCAAATCCTGTGGCGGCGCAAGGTTGCGCGAGGAAGCCCGTAATGTATTTGTTGGTGAAACTACCTTGCCAACCGTGGTCGAAAAATCTATTGGCGATGCCCTGGAGTTTTTCAGCTCGCTCGAGCTAGAAGGTCAGCGCGCTAAAATTGCCGAAAAGATTCTCAAAGAAATTAATGACCGCCTACGTTTTCTGGTTAACGTGGGCCTTAATTATTTAAGCCTCTCGCGCAGTGCCGAAACCCTGTCTGGCGGTGAAGCTCAGCGTATCCGGCTGGCCAGCCAAATCGGTGCTGGTCTGGTGGGCGTTATGTACGTGCTGGATGAACCTTCTATTGGCCTTCATCAGCGCGATAATGAGCGCTTGCTGACTACGCTGCGCCATTTACGTGATCTGGGCAATACGGTGCTCGTCGTGGAGCATGATGAAGACGCTATTCGTAGCGCTGATCATGTTATCGATATTGGCCCAGGTGCAGGTGTTCACGGCGGTCATGTGGTAGCACAGGGTAATGTTGAAGATATTATTGCCAGTAAAGACTCACTTACCGGTGATTACCTGTCTGGCCGTCAGCGTATTGAAATACCCGGTCAGCGTAACAAGCCAGGTAAAGAATGGCTGGAAGTTAGAGGTGCAACTGGTAACAACCTGAAAGGGGTGCACCTGAAGTTACCCATCGGACTTATGACCTGTGTTACCGGGGTTTCAGGTTCGGGTAAATCGACCCTTATCAACGACACTCTGTATCCTTTAGCACATCATGAACTGAATGGCGCCACGACCGGCGAAGCGGCACCTTATGAGAGTGTGCATGGTTTAGAACTACTCGATAAAGTAGTAGATATCGATCAAAGCCCGATTGGGCGCACCCCGCGCTCGAATCCGGCTACCTATACGGGTATTTTTACGCCTATTCGCGAATTCTTTGCTGCAGTACCGGAAGCTCGCTCCCGCGGATATAAACCCGGACGCTTCAGTTTCAACGTTAAAGGTGGACGCTGCGAAGCCTGTCAGGGCGACGGTATGATTAAAGTCGAGATGCACTTCTTACCTGACGTCTATGTGCCTTGTGATGTGTGTAAGGGTAAACGTTACAACCGCGAAACACTGGAGATTCAGTACAAAGGTAAAAATATCCACGAAGTACTGGAAATGACCGTAGAAGAAGCCCGTGAGTTTTTTGCTCCTGTACCGGCACTGGCTCGTAAGCTGCAGACTCTGATGGACGTGGGCCTTTCTTACATACGCCTCGGTCAGGCGGCCACTACCCTGTCAGGTGGTGAAGCACAGCGTGTTAAACTGAGCCGGGAATTGTCCAAGCGGGATACCGGGAAAACCCTATACATACTCGATGAACCTACCACAGGCCTGCATTTTCATGACATTCAGCAGCTACTTATGGTATTGCACCGCCTACGGGATCACGGTAATACAATCGTTATTATTGAGCACAACCTGGACGTTATCAAAACCGCAGACTGGATCGTTGATTTAGGTCCTGAGGGCGGCCACGGCGGCGGTGAGATTCTGGAACAGGGAACTCCGGAAGAGGTGGCCAATAGCAAAACATCGCATACGGCACGCTTCCTGAAGCCATTATTAAAACAGTTAAAATAACAAGGGACGCAGTATGTATAGCGAAGAACTAAAAGTACGTTTTTATGAAACTGATGCACTAGGGCATGTCAACAATACCGTTATTCCGGCCTGGATAGAAACCGGTCGGATTCCGGTTTTCGAACTTTTTGCCAGTCAGGGCAGTCCTTATGAAATCAGCCTTATTGTGGCTAACCTCAATGTAGACTTTTTGCGCCCGGTCTATTTTGGTTTTCCGGTTACTATTAATACCTACATTTCTCGCATTGGTAACAGCTCCTTTGTCATTGGTAGCGAAATCTGGCAAAAAGATAAATTATGCGCCAAAGGGGCCAGCACGCTGGTCAACTATGATTATAAGAACGAATGCTCACTGCCAATAGCTGATGAAATAAAACTTAAGCTTAAAGAAAAAGCTCACCCTGAGCACCCTCTTAAACAATAAGTCTTGAACGGTAAGTAAGGAATTAAGATGGATGCTACGCCTGGACGTCCCAGCAATCAGGAACTGATGCTTGAAGAGATACTTAGTGACGCACTTAATCAGCCCGTAAGCGGTGAAGTAGCAAACTATATCCCGGCACTTGCAATGGTGAATCCGAATCATTGCGGAATAGCTATAGCGACACTGGATGGCGAAGTGCACACGGCTGGCGATGCTGATATTCCTTTTTCCATTCAGAGCGTATCCAAAATATTTGGCCTGGTACTGGCCATGGGCCGCATGGGCGACGACCTTTGGCACCGGGTACACATGGAACCATCCGGGCATGCTTTTAACTCTATAGTGCAGCTGGAATGGGAGCATGGCATACCCCGCAACCCTTTCATTAATGCCGGCGCTATTGTGGTAGCAGACACCCTGACCAGCCATTATTCAGCCAGTAAAGCCGCCATGGTCAACTTTGTACGCAGCTTAGCTAATAAAGATGATATTCATATCAATCAGGATGTGTACCAGTCTGAAAAAATACATGGCAATCGGAATGCCGCGCTCGCTTATCTGATGAAAAGCTTTGCCAACATAGAGTCTGAAGTTGAAGACGTGCTCGATCACTATTTTTTTCAATGCTCTATCGAGATGTCCTGCCGGAATCTGGCCCGTAGTCTGGGTTTTCTGGCCAACCGGGGCATGCAACCCGGCACGGGTGATCAGATTTGCACCCGACGCGATGCACACCGGGTGAACGCCATACTTTCTACCAGTGGCATGTATGATCAGTCCGGCGAGTTTGCTTTCACGGTGGGGTTACCCGCTAAAAGTGGCGTCGGTGGAGGCATTGTAGCTGTAGTACCTAATTATGGTGTGATTTGCGCCTGGAGTCCGAGGCTGAATCAGTTCGGAAACTCCTGTCTGGGCATGAGCATGATCACCAGGCTAGCAGAAAAATTAGGACTTTCGGTTTATTGAGGGCTGAAAACCAAGGCCTGCTCCAGACCAAAACTGGCAAACAGCGGCTCTAACAAATCCTCTTCAGATAAATAGATTAGCTGCTGTTGCATCCAGGATAAAGACACATCACCCTTAGTTTGTAGCATTAATCGCGTTCTGTATTCCTGATCCTTCTCATCCGATACCAGAAACTGTTCGTATAAATCGGGTTCGTTTTTACGTAGCGCACTTAAGTATTCAGAGCCTAACATGATCATATCCAAACGCTCCCCTAGTAGCATATTAATCAGAGTGCGTTTCGTGTCTGCCAGGTACAGGTTGTACTCTTCTTCCAGCAGATTCTTGTCGTCTTGATAACCAACCAGTCCGTAGTGATAACCAACCACGCCACCGATTCGTTCTACCTCCACATCCCGCCGGCCCTGAAGATGAACATAATGATCAGAACCTTCCGTCAATACAGGTCCTAAAGTTATCACGCCTTCCTCAAGCAACGGTTGCCAGCCCCACTGCGCCGACTCAAAAAACAAAACACTGCAACAACCCTGTCCGGAAATCGCCTGATAACGTTGCTGAGGGCGCACTTCATGAATTGAAAACTCATAATCCGACTGGTGCTGGTTGAGTAGCTCCAGCAATTCACCTAGTACATGACGCTCTAATCTTGACGAATAATAAGGCGGAAACTCATAAGCGGCCACAATCACTTCGACAGTCGCATTATCCTGCTCTGGAGCATCCTCCTCCAGAGCATTATAGGCAAGGGCCGTTTGCGCGGCACAAAACACAACCACTAAAAGGGCTATCGTCTTCCTTAAAACTGCTTGCACTAAGCCTCCGGCAAATTCGTTAACATGCAGTCATACTTACTATTTCACTCTGGCCTGTCAACTTAATGCGTTGAACAGCAAAACTCTGAGGTTTTACCCTCCAATAGAGTAATAAGTCGCGGCACCAGGACCTACTGGCATACCCAGTATGAATACCCAAAGATAAAACAGCACTATCCAGCCAGCCAGGAAGACCATCGAATAAGGCAGCATAATGGCAATCAGAGTACCTATACCTAAATTCTTCTGATAACGGGCAGCAACCGCCAGAATAAGCCCAAAATAGCTCATCATTGGTGTAATGATATTAGTCACAGAATCACCAATACGGTAGGCGGCCTGCACCAGCTCAGGCGCATATCCAACCAGCATCAGCATGGGTACGAAGATAGGCGCTGTAACCGCCCACTGTGCAGAAGCGGAACCTAGCATAAGATTAACAAAGGCACACATCAGAATAAATACTACAAAGACTAAAGGCCCAGTCAGGTTAATGCTCTCGAGCAAACTTGCTCCATTCACCGCCATAATAGTGCCGAAGTTAGTCCAGCCAAAAAATGCGACAAACTGAGCGGCAAAGAACACCAGGACTATGTATAAACCCATTGAGCTCATACTGGCGGCCATAGCGTCTATGACGTCCCGGTCCGAACGCAGCACCCGGGTAACATAACCGTAGACAAGACCTGGAATCGCGAAGGTCACAAAGATAAAGACCACAATCCCGTTAAGGAAAGGAGAGCCTGCCACACCACCAGTTTCCTGATTGCGCAATACCCCAGCTTCCGGAATGATTGTTAACGCAAGCAAAACTAACAAACCAAAAAAAGTCAGTCCTGCATAAATAAGGCCTTTTTTCTCCAGCTTGCTTAATTTTTCCATTTTTACGTTTTCGTCGATCTCCGCATTCGGATCCATGTCGCCAGGGTTGTATTTGCCCAGTTTAGGTTCGACGATCTTTTCCGTCACAAAAGCACCCAGTCCGGCTACCAGGAAGGTACTGATAAACATGAAGTACCAGTTCATCTCCGGGCCGACCACATAGTCAGGGTCGATAAGCTGAGCCGCCGAGGTGGTAAAACCTGATAACAAGGGGTCAACGGTTCCAATGAATAAGTTAGCGCTATAACCGGCAGACACCCCAGCAAAGGCAGCTGCCAGGCCTGCCAGAGGGTGACGCCCAAGAGAGTGGAATATCATCGCGGCTAAAGGTACCAGCACCACATAGCCAAGCTCAGAAGCCGTATTTGAAACAACGCCGGCAAAGACTATAGTGACCGTTACCATACGCGGAGATGCGTTCATCACCATGCCACGCATCATGGCTGACAACATGCCAGAACGTTCAGCTATGCCCACACCAAGAATCGCCACTAGCACGACGCCTAATGGCGGGAAGCCAGTGAAGTTAGGGACCAGGTTAGACACTATGTAACGCAAGCCTTCACCGCTCATCAGGCTGTTAACACCGATGATTTCGCCTTCAGTAGCAGGTCGCGGATCCGCTACATTAAGGCCAAAAAAAGCGGCGATGCCACTAGCCACAATAACCACTAAACAAAATAGCGCGAATAAGGTAACAGGATGGGGTAACAGATTACCCAGGTACTCTACGGTATCAAGAAAACGGGTAAAAGCGCCGCGTTTTTTATCTGAAGGGGAAGCTTCAGGTTGGCCTTTAGACATCGGGATTTCCTCTCTCGGCGGCCTATCGTGGCACGCTCATAGTTATAAGCTAGCGCAGCATTGTAAAACAAAAGCCCGGCTTTCGAAACCGGGCTTTGTAACTAGTCTGGCGTATTTACTTTGAACTCTGTTTTACCTGCATTATTCAATTCCCTCAATGCCCGTACCCAAACAACGAAAAAACGGATAAAAACGTTTTCACCATAAAAAAAGGCTCCCGAAGGAGCCTTTTCTAAATCAGCCGGATATTAATCCAGGATTTTTGATACTACGCCAGCGCCTACTGTACGGCCACCTTCGCGAATCGCGAAACGCAGACCGTCGTCCATAGCGATTGGTGCAATCAGATCCACTACGAATTTGATGTTGTCACCAGGCATAACCATTTCTACGCCTTCTGGAAGCTCTACTGCACCCGTAACGTCTGTCGTACGGAAGTAAAACTGGGGACGGTAGCCTTTGAAGAATGGCGTATGACGACCACCTTCTTCTTTGCTCAGTACATACACTTCCGCTTCGAACTTAGTATGCGGAGTGATTGAACCTGGCTTCGCCAGTACCTGACCACGTTGGATGTCTTCACGCTTCGTACCACGCAGAAGCGCACCGATGTTCTCACCTGCACGACCTTCGTCAAGCAGCTTACGGAACATCTCAACACCAGTTACAACTGTCTTCGTCGTATCTTTGATACCAACGATTTCAACTTCGTCACCTGTGTTTACGATACCGCGCTCTACACGACCGGTTACTACAGTACCGCGGCCAGAAATAGAGAATACGTCTTCGATAGGCATCAGGAACGGCTTGTCGATGTCACGCTCTGGCTCTGGGATATAAGTGTCCAGTGCTTCGGCCAACTCAACGATTTTTTGTGTCCATGCTTCGTCGCCTTCCAGGGCTTTCAGAGCTGAGCCCTGAATAACTGGCAGGTCGTCACCTGGGAAATCGTACTCAGACAGCAGTTCACGAACTTCCATCTCGACCAGCTCAAGCAGCTCTTCATCATCGACCATGTCACATTTGTTCATGAATACAACGATGAAAGGAACGCCAACCTGACGAGACAGCAGGATGTGCTCACGCGTCTGTGGCATTGGGCCATCAGTCGCAGCAACTACCAGAATAGCGCCGTCCATCTGAGCAGCACCAGTAATCATGTTCTTAACGTAGTCAGCGTGACCTGGGCAATCAACGTGCGCATAGTGACGGATCGGAGTGTCATACTCAACGTGTGAGGTTGAGATAGTGATACCACGCTCGCGCTCTTCTGGAGCATTATCGATAGATGCGAAGTCTTTTGCAGCACCGCCGTATACTTTTGCAAGTACGGTAGTGATTGCTGCAGTCAAAGTAGTTTTACCGTGGTCAACGTGACCGATGGTGCCGACGTTTACGTGCGGCTTACTACGTTCAAATTTTTCTTTAGCCATTACTATTTCCTTTCTAACAAAGTTTAAAGCCCGATCCTCAAGGACCGGGACCAGACCTTAATTAATTTTTAGCGTTACGAGACTCAATTACTGACTCAGCAATGTTCTTCGGAGCTTCAGCATACTTCAGGAACTCCATAGAGTAAGAAGCACGGCCCTGAGTTTGTGAGCGCAGATCAGTCGCATAACCAAACAGCTCAGACAGTGGTACCTGTCCGTTCACCGCTTTCAGTCCACCTGGGGCATCTTCCATGCCTTCGATGATACCGCGACGACGGTTCAGGTCACCTACTACATCACCCATGAACTCTTCTGGAGTGGTCACTTCAACTTTCATCATCGGCTCAAGGATTGCTGGATTTGCCTGCAACGCACCTTTTTTGAAACCCATGCTACCAGCGATTTTAAACGCCATTTCGTTGGAGTCAACATCATGGTAAGAACCATCATACAGAGTCGCTTTCACGCCCAGTACCTGGAAGCCAGCCAACACACCTTGCTGCATCTGTTCCTGGATACCTTTGTCGACCGCAGGAATATATTCCTTCGGTACCACACCACCGACGATTTCATTGACGAATTCGTAAGTAGGCGCATCTTCGTCATTTTCGTCGATAGCTAACGGCTCAAGACGCAACCAAACGTGACCATACTGACCACGACCACCTGATTGACGCACAAATTTGCCTTCAACTTCAACCTTGTCGCGAATCGCTTCTCGGTATGCAACCTGAGGTTTACCCACGTTACATTCCACGCTAAATTCACGTTTCATACGGTCAACGATGATGTCCAGGTGCAATTCGCCCATACCAGAAATGATCGTCTGACCAGATTCTTCGTCCGTTTTAACACGGAACGACGGATCTTCTGCAGCCAGTTTACCTAAAGCAATACCCATTTTTTCCTGGTCAGCTTTAGTCTTTGGCTCAACCGCGATATCAATAACCGGTTCTGGGAATTCCATGCGCTCCAGTGTGATTTTGTGTTGAATATCACACAAGGTATCACCGGTGGTTACATCTTTAAGGCCGATAGCAGCCGCGATGTCACCCGCACGAACTTCTTTCAGCTCTTCACGGTTATTAGAATGCATCTGTACGATACGGCCAAAGCGTTCTTTCTTATGCTTAACCGGGTTGAAAACAGAGTCACCCGTGTTAACAACACCTGAGTAAACACGGAAGAAGGTCAGAGTACCTACGAATGGGTCAGTTGCGATTTTAAACGCCAACGCCGAGAAAGGCGCGTTGTCGTCTGCTTCACGCACACCTTCAGATTCGTCATCGTTAATACCAGTAATTGGCTTAACTTCAGTTGGCGACGGCAGGTATTCGATAACCGAATCCAGCATCGCCTGTACACCTTTGTTCTTGAACGCAGAACCACACAGAGTCAGAACGATTTCATTGTTCAGGGTACGAGTACGCAAACCAAGCTTAATTTCAGCTTCAGTCAGCTCTTCGCCTTCCAGATACTTGTTCATCAGTTCTTCGTTAGCTTCCGCCGCAGCTTCTACTAACTGATTGTGCATTTCTTCGGCTTCATCTTTCAGGTCATCTGGAATTTCAGCATAGGTAAAGCTCATACCTAAGTCTTCTTCGTTCCAGTTAATCGCCTTCATCTTAATCAGGTCGATAACGCCTTTAAAGTTCTCTTCAGCACCGATTGGGATATGAATTGGAACTGGATTAGCAGCCAAACGGCTCTTCATCTGGTTCACTACAGACATGAAGTCAGCGCCGGCACGGTCCATCTTATTGACGAATACCATGCGCGGTACTTCATATTTGTTAGCCTGACGCCAAACAGTTTCAGTTTGCGGCTGAACACCAGAAGAAGCACACAGAACTACAACAGCGCCATCAAGAACACGCAGGGAACGTTCAACTTCGATGGTGAAGTCAACGTGACCCGGAGTATCAATGATGTTGATACGGTGTTCTGGGAACTGCTTCTCCATACCACTCCAGAAGCAAGTTGTCGCTGCTGAGGTGATGGTGATACCGCGTTCCTGTTCCTGTTCCATCCAGTCCATAGTGGCTGCGCCATCATGAACTTCACCAACCTTATGAGAAAGGCCGGTGTAAAACAAAACACGTTCTGTAGTTGTGGTTTTACCAGCGTCTACGTGAGCGACGATACCGATATTACGATAGCGCTCGATAGAAGTTTTTCTTGCCACGTTATATTCCTCTTAATTGAGTACGAGCGTGAATTACCAGCGATAGTGAGCGAACGCTTTGTTCGCGTCTGCCATACGGTGTACGTCTTCACGCTTCTTAACCGCAGAACCCTTGTTCAAAGAGGCATCTAACATTTCGCCAGCCAGGCGTTGAGCCATGGACTTCTCACCACGTGAGCGGGCAGCGTCAACCATCCAGCGCATAGCCAGAGTGTTACGACGTACCGGACGAACTTCTACTGGTACCTGATAAGTTGAGCCACCTACACGACGTGACTTAACCTCTACGCTTGGACGAATGTTGTCCAATGCAGTTTCGAATACTTCCATGTGGTCTTTATCGCCCTTTTCAGCAACGATATCCAACGCACCATAAATGATTCTTTCAGCGACTGATTTCTTGCCATCAACCATGACAATATTAATAAACTTCGCCAACAACTCTGATCCGAACTTAGGATCCGGAAGGATTTTTCGTTGGCCGACTACGCGTCTTCTTGGCATCTTAATTCTCCGATGTCTTCAGGGATTACCCAAAACATAATAATAAATTTAAAAGTTTGGCCTTACTAAAAACGGAGTTCCGTTAGGACTTAGGCCGTTTTGCGCCGTACTTAGAACGACCCTGTCTGCGATCATTTACGCCAGCACAATCCAATGCGCCGCGAACGGTGTGATAACGCACACCTGGCAAGTCTTTAACACGACCGCCACGAATAAGAACAACACTGTGCTCTTGCAGGTTATGGCCTTCACCACCGATATATGAAGTAACTTCAAAACCGTTGGTTAAGCGCACACGACATACTTTACGTAATGCCGAGTTTGGTTTCTTAGGAGTGGTGGTATATACACGAGTACATACACCACGTTTCTGTGGGCAAGCTTCTAACGCAGGCACGTTGCTTTTCACAACTGGTGCTTTGCGCGGCTTACGCACTAATTGATTTACTGTTGCCATGGTTTCTCCAAGTAATCAGTACTTTTTCAGAACGACACAAAGCGCCCGGGTGAAAACACCCAAGCGCCGCTTTGGTTTTAATGGTTTCAGTCGCTATTACTGACCATCTATTCCAAGTAATTCCCCATCTCGGGGAGGCCGAATTTTATAGGTCATAAAATGCCCTGTCAACCACATCTCGCGATCCGTCGGGGTTTTACGCTATTAACCCGGCTTTGGAGCGTCGTTTTCCGTGTCTCAATATCCAGGCATTGTGCGCGCGGATGGCTACCACGGCAGGTGGAACCTGCCCTACCCGACATCAGCCAGATTTCACGTAGGGCAGGCTGTGCCTGCCGTTGCGATGTATCCGCTTCCCACCTGGCTGGACCATTCATGCACCCGGGCGCTATCACGAGCAGACCTCCAATATCGTGCGCGCGGATGGCTACCTCGGCAGGTAAAACCTGTCCTACCCGACATCAGCCAGATTTCACGTAGGGCAGGCTGTGCCTGCCGTTGCGATGTATCCGCTTCCCACCTGGCTGGACCATTCATGCACCGGGCGCTATCACGAGCAGACCTCCAATATCGTGCGCGCGGATGGTTACCACGGCAGGTGGAACCTGCCCTACCGGCGTTTTTTATAGGGCAGGCTGTGCCTGCCGTTGCGATGTATCCGCTTCCCACCTGGCTGGACCATTCATGCACCGGGCGCTATCACGAGCAGACCTCCAATATCGTGCACGCGGATGGCTACCTCGGCAGGTAAAACCTGCCCTACCCGACATCAGCCAGATTTCACGTAGGGCAGGCTGTGCCTGCCGTTGCGATGTATCCGCTTCCCACCTGGCTGGACCATTCATGCACCCGGGCGCTATCACGAGCAGACCTTCAATATCGTGCACGCGGATGGCTACCACGGCAGGTGGAACCTGCCCTACCGGCGTTTTTTATAGGGCAGGCTGTGCCTGCCGTTGCGATTTGTTTGTTTCCAGCAACAAAAAAGGCTCCCGAAGGAGCCTTTTTTAACTAACGCCGAAACTATTAATCGTCGCTTTGGTTCAGAGCGTCCGATAACGCCTGTTCCGCTTCTTCTGCACTTACCGACTGTTCCTGAGCTTCCTCCACCTCAACCTGACGCTTGCGCGCACGGTCCTGGTGATAGGCGTAACCCGTACCAGCTGGTATCAAGCGGCCAACGATAACGTTCTCTTTCAGACCCTGCAGGCTGTCTTCTTTACCCTGCACGGCAGCTTCAGTAAGAACGCGGGTAGTTTCCTGGAACGATGCCGCTGAGATAAAGGACTCAGTCGACAGTGACGCTTTGGTAATACCCAGTAACTGGCGCTCATACAGCGCTGGCATTTTGCCATCCGCTTCAAGACGACGGTTGTTCTCAATGATACGAGACACTTCGACCTGTTCGCCTTCAAGGAATTCAGAATCACCAGACTTCTGAATAAGCCCTTTACGAAGCATTTGACGAACGATAGCTTCGATATGCTTATCGTTAATCTTAACACCCTGTAAGCGGTAAACTTCCTGAACTTCGTTAGTGATGTAATTAGCCACTGCAGACACACCGCGTAAACGCAAGATATCGTGCGGGGCTTCAGGGCCATCGGCAATAACTTCACCGCGGGAGACCTGATCACCTTCAAAGACATTCAGCTGACGCCATTTCGGAATCATCTCTTCGTAATGATCGCCTTCTGGTGGTGTAATCATCAAGCGACGCTTGCCTTTGGTTTCTTTACCAAAGGAAACAGTACCTGTGATTTCCGCCAGAATAGCCGGCTCTTTAGGCTTACGTGCTTCAAACAAGTCAGCAACCCGTGGCAGACCACCGGTGATATCCCGCGTTTTCGAACCTTCTTGCGGAATACGTGCCAGGGTGTCACCAATGCCTACTTCCGAATTATCACTCAGGCTGACGATAGCGCCACCTGGCAGGAAGTACTGTGCAGGCATTTCGGTGCCGGCGATGTTAACGTCTTCGCCGTCTTCACCTACCAGTTTAACTGCAGGACGCATGTCTTTACCGGCGCTGGTACGTTGACCAGTTTCCAGTACCACGTAACTGCTCAGCCCGGTCAGTTCGTCAGTTTGTGTAGTGATAGTCACGCCATCAATCATATCCACAAACTTAATGCGACCTTTCACCTCAGTAATGATTGGGTGAGTGTGCGGATCCCAGTTCGCTACGATTTCGCCGCCTTCAACAGCGTCTCCATCGCCTTTCTTCAGGATTGCACCGTAAGGTACTTTGTAACGCTCGCGCTCACGACCGTAGGTATCAATTAGCGTCAGTTCAGTTGAACGTGACGTAATCACCAGGTGAGTATCTGAGTTCTCAACAGTTTTCGCATTGTGAAGTTTCAGTTTACCCGGGTTCTTAACCTGGATGTTGTTCTCAGCCGATGCCCGTGATGCGGCACCACCGATGTGGAAGGTACGCATGGTAAGCTGTGTACCTGGCTCACCGATAGACTGCGCTGCGATAACACCAACGGCCTCACCTTCATTAACGATATGCCCACGTGCCAGGTCGCGACCATAGCAGAATGCACAGACACCGCGTAATGAATCACAGGTGATGATAGAACGAACCTTGATCTCATCCACCGAATTGGCTTCTAAGATGTCACACCATTTTTCATCAATTAGTGTGTTACGCGGGATCAGAACTTCATTGGAACCCGGAGTCAGTAAGTCTTCACAAACTACCCGGCCCAGTACCCGTTCACGCAACGGCTCTACTACGTCACCACCTTCAATCAGTGGTTTAACGTATAAACCGTCTTCCGTACCACAGTCGGTCTCGGTAATGACAAGATCCTGCGCCACGTCAACCAAACGACGGGTCAGGTAACCTGAGTTGGCCGTCTTCAGTGCTGTATCGGCAAGACCTTTACGCGCACCGTGGGTTGAGATGAAGTACTGAAGTACGTTCAGACCTTCACGGAAGTTAGCTACGATAGGCGTTTCGATGATTGAACCATCAGGTTTTGCCATCAGACCACGCATACCAGCCAGCTGACGAATCTGTGCGGGGCTACCACGAGCACCGGAATCCGCCATCATGTAGACCGAGTTGAAAGACTGTTGCTCTTCCTGCTCACCCTTGGCATTGGTTACGCTTTCTTTAGACAGGTTATCCATCATGGCTTTGGAAACTTTTTCGTTTGCCGTTGACCAGATATCGATAACTTTATTGTATTTCTCGCCTGCAGTTACCAGACCCTGTTCGAACTGAGCCTGAATTTCCGCAACTTCGGCTTCCGCGCCTTCAATGATGTCTTTCTTAGAATCCGGGATTTCCATGTCGTTAATGCCGACAGAAGAACCCGAAATCATGGCGTAGTGGAAACCTGTGTACATCAGTTGGTCAGCAAAAATCACGGTATCTTTCAGACCACAATCGCGGTAACAGGTATTCAACAGACCTGAGATCTGTTTTTTACCCATGTTCTGATTGATATGCGAGAAGGCGATGCCTTTAGGCAGAATCATGAACAATAACGCACGACCTACTGTGGTTTCGACAATATGAGTAAACTCAGTGACCACACCATCTTCATCACGTTCGCAATCATTTACACGTACTTTAACGCGCGAATGCAGTATTACATCGCCGGTGCGATAAGCTTTTTCAGCTTCGGCCGGGCTTTTAAACACCATACCCTCGCCTTTCGCGTTTATCGATGAGCGCGTCATGTAGTAAATGCCCAATACAACGTCCTGTGAAGGAACGATGATAGGGTCACCACTGGCTGGCGATAAGATGTTGTTGGTCGACATCATCAACGCACGAGCTTCCATTTGCGCTTCTAAAGTCAACGGTAAGTGAACCGCCATTTGGTCACCGTCGAAGTCGGCGTTATAGGCCGCACACACTAATGGGTGCAACTGAATCGCTTTACCTTCGATAAGCACCGGTTCAAACGCCTGGATACCCAGACGGTGAAGAGTCGGTGCACGGTTTAACAGAACCGGAT
Organism: Aliidiomarina minuta; assembly: GCF_003987145.1. NCBI lineage: Bacteria > Pseudomonadati > Pseudomonadota > Gammaproteobacteria > Alteromonadales > Idiomarinaceae > Aliidiomarina > Aliidiomarina minuta. The sequence continues at coordinate 1,755,096 of NZ_PIPL01000001.1, forward strand.
GTTCGCGAATGACTTCGTCCAGCACGTCCCATACTTCAGGAATTTCGCGCTCAACCATTTTCTTCGCCGCTTTAATGGTAGTGGCTAAACCACGACCTTCCAGCTTGCCATAGATAAAGGGCTTGAACAGTTCCAGTGCCATTTTCTTCGGCAGACCACACTGATGCAGGCGCAACTTAGGACCTACGGTAATAACCGAACGGCCTGAGTAGTCAACACGTTTACCCAGCAGGTTCTGACGGAAACGACCCTGTTTACCTTTGATCATGTCGGCCAAAGATTTCAGAGGACGCTTGTTAGAGCCAGTAATAGCACGACCGCGACGACCGTTGTCTAATAAAGCATCAACCGCTTCCTGCAACATACGTTTTTCGTTGCGCACGATAATATCCGGAGCAGCCAGGTCTAACAGGCGCTTCAGACGGTTATTACGGTTGATCACCCGACGGTATAAGTCGTTCAGATCTGAAGTTGCAAAACGGCCACCATCCAGCGGTACCAGTGGACGTAAATCCGGTGGTAACACAGGCAGAACCTGCAGGATCATCCACTCAGGCTTGTTCCCTGAACCTTCAAATGATTCCAGCAACTTCAGACGCTTAGAGATCTTCTTACGCTTAGTTTCTGAGTTCGTTTCAGGCAGCTCTTCGCGCAGCATTTTGATTTGCTCAGGCATGTTCACCTGGCGCAGCATATGCAATACAGCTTCAGCACCCATTTTGGCTTCGAACTCGTCACCGTGCTCTTCAAGCGCATCCAGGTAATCTTCTTCACCCAGTAATGAACCAACTTCCATCGACGTCATACCAGCGTCAATAATTACGTAAGATTCAAAGTACAGTACGCGCTCGATATCACGAAGCGTCATATCCAGCATCAAACCGATGCGGGATGGCAGTGATTTTAAAAACCAGATATGGGCAACCGGGCTAGCCAGTTCAATGTGCCCCATGCGCTCACGACGTACCTTGGTCAGAGTGACTTCAACGCCACACTTCTCACAGATAACCCCGCGGTGCTTGAGCCGCTTGTATTTGCCACATAAACATTCGTAGTCTTTTACCGGCCCGAAAATACGAGCACAGAACAAACCATCACGTTCAGGTTTGAATGTACGGTAATTGATGGTCTCTGGCTTTTTAACTTCACCATATGACCAGCTACGAATCTGGTCCGGCGATGCCAGTCCGATACGAATTCCGTCGAACTCGTCGGTCTGGTTCGCGGGCTTCAGAAACTTCAATAAATCTTTCACGCTTCTTCTCCTGTCGGAGTTAAACCTTCGGGGAGCCGGTTAAGGCTCCCACCTGAGATGCCATGGCGCTCGCGCCGTGACGGCCCTTATTTCTCTTCCAACTCGATGTTAATACCCAGTGAACGGATCTCTTTCAACAATACGTTGAAGGACTCCGGCATACCTGGGTCCATCTGATGGTTGCCGTCAACAATGTTCTTATACATCTTCGTACGGCCGTTCACGTCATCCGATTTAACAGTGAGCATTTCCTGCAGAGTATACGCAGCACCATATGCTTCCAGTGCCCATACTTCCATCTCACCAAATCGCTGACCACCGAACTGTGCCTTACCACCCAGCGGCTGCTGAGTAACCAGGCTGTACGAACCAGTAGAACGCGCGTGCATTTTGTCATCCACCAAATGGTTCAGTTTCAGCATGTACATGTAACCCACGGTTACCGGACGCTCAAAGCAATTGCCCGTGCGGCCGTCGTACAGCGTAACCTGACCTGATTCCGGCAAATCTGCCAGGGTCAGTAATTCTTTGATTTCTGATTCAATAGCACCATCAAATACTGGTGTTGCTATAGGCAGACCAGCTTTCAGGTTTTCAGCCAGACGCATAACTTCGTCATCACTGAACTCTTCTAAATTAACTTTCTGACGTACATCACCCAAATCGTAAACCTGTTGCAGGAACTTACGCAGCTCCGCCAGTTCACGCTGTTCTTTCAGCATCTTCTCTATTTTGGTACCAATGCCTCGAGCCGCAGCACCCATATGGGTTTCCAGGATCTGACCGACGTTCATACGTGACGGTACACCCAGCGGGTTCAATACGATATCAACCGGTTCGCCATGCTCATCATGCGGCATGTCTTCAATAGGTACGATAGTCGAGATAACACCTTTGTTACCATGACGACCGGCCATTTTGTCACCCGGTTGAATGCGACGTTTAACGGCAAGGTATACTTTAACAATCTTAAGTACACCCGGCTGCAGATCATCACCCTGAGTAATCTTGCGGCGCTTCTCTTCGTAACGCGTATCATAGTCAGCACGCAATTCGTCGTGCTGCTGTGACAGGTACTCAAGCTGTTGCTGAGCGTCTTCGTCTTTTAAGTTCTGAGTCAGCCACTTAACGCGATCCAGAGCAGCCAGTTTTGACTCATCAAAGCCATTGGCTAATAACAGATTACGTACACGGGCATAAACCCCTTCTTCCAGGATCTTAAACTCGTCGGTTAAATCTTTCTTAACCTGGGCCAGCTGCATTTCTTCGATGTCCAGTGCGCGTTTATCTTTCTCAACGCCGTCACGGGTAAATACCTGAACGTCAATAACAGTACCAGTGACACCGTTAGGTACACGTAGTGAGCTGTCTTTAACATCCGAGGCTTTTTCACCGAAGATTGCTCGTAGTAGTTTCTCTTCCGGGGTCAACTGGGTTTCGCCTTTAGGCGTTACCTTACCGACCAGAATATCGCCGCCGTTTACTTCAGCACCGATATACACAACACCGGATTCATCCAATTTGCTCAGCGCAGACTCACCAACGTTAGGGATATCAGAAGTAATTTCTTCCGGACCCAGCTTGGTGTCACGAGCCACTGCATTCAGTTCCTGAATATGAATCGTGGTTAAACGGTCTTCGATAGCGACGCGTTCTGAAATCAGAATCGAGTCTTCGAAGTTGTAACCGTTCCACGGCATAAAGGCTACGCGCATGTTCTGGCCAAGCGCCAAATCACCGAGGTCAGTTGATGGACCGTCTGCTAACACGTCACCGCGTTGCACAGGTTCACCCGGATTGACCGTAGGCTTCTGGTTAATACAGGTATTCTGGTTAGAACGCGTGTACTTGGTCAGGTTGTAAATGTCGATGCCAGCTTCACCTGGAACCATCTCTTCTTCATTCACCTTAACCACAATCCGACTCGCGTCTACGTAGTCAATCACACCACCGCGTTTAGCAATTACAGTGACACCAGAATCCACAGCTACTGTGCGTTCGATGCCTGTACCTACTAACGGCTTGTCAGCGCGTAATGTAGGCACCGCCTGACGTTGCATGTTAGAACCCATCAATGCACGGTTAGCATCATCGTGTTCCAGGAATGGGATCAGTGCAGCTGCAATCGACACGATTTGCTGTGGCGATACGTCCATATACTGAACATGTTCTTTGCTACTCAGGCTAAACTCGTTCTGGTGACGACTGGGTACCAGGTCTTCCAGAATTTCGTTCTTATCGCTCAGGTTAATGTTCGCCTGTGCGATAACGTATTTGCCTTCTTCGATAGCCGACAAATAATCCACTTCGTCTGTAACTACGCCATTTTCCACACGACGGTACGGAGTCTCTAAGAAACCATATTCGTTGGAACGTGAAAACGAAGATAACGAGTTGATCAGACCAATGTTCGGACCTTCCGGCGTTTCGATTGGACACAAACGACCATAGTGCGTCGGATGTACGTCACGAACTTCAAAACCAGCACGTTCACGTGTCAGACCACCCGGACCAAGCGCCGAAATACGACGTTTGTGAGTGACTTCTGACAATGGATTATTCTGATCCATGAACTGAGACAGCTGACTTGAACCAAAGAACTCTTTCACCGCCGCCGAAATAGGCTTAGCGTTGATAAGGTCCTGTGGCATCACGCTGTCCAGATCGCCTAAACTCAGACGTTCTTTAACCGCACGTTCTACACGTACCAGACCTACACGGAACTGGTTTTCAGCCATTTCACCTACGGAACGAATACGACGGTTACCCAGGTGATCGATATCATCCACTGTATCCAGACCATTACGGATCTCGATCAGTTTTTGCATCACTGCAACGATATCTTCTTTGCTCAGGTTACCGCTGCCTTCCAGCTCGTCACGACTCAGGCGACGGTTGAACTTCATACGACCTACCGTAGATAAGTCATAACGGTCTTCGCTGAAGAACAGATTCGAAAATAAAGCTTCGGCTGCATCTTTAGTCGGTGGCTCGCCTGGACGCATCATACGATAAATTTCCACCAGCGCTTCTAAGCGGTTGGTGCTGTTATCGATACGCAGCGTTTCGCTCATGTATGAACCGTGATCCAGGTCATTCATAAACAAAGTCTGGAATTTCTTAAAGCCAGCTTCGCGCAGCTCAGCCAAAAGCTCCAGAGTAATAATGTCGTTTGCAGAAGCAATGATTTCGCCTGACTTTTTGTCCACGTAATCGTTAGCCAGTACCTTACCTACCAGGTAGTCTACCGGCACTTCCATCTCATCAACGCCCATTTTCTCGAGCTGTTTGATATGACGGGCAGTAATGCGACGAGCTTTCTCGACCATTACATCGCCGTTCTCATCTTTAATATCAAACAAAGCAGTTTCACCACGCAGACGTTCAGGCACCAAGGCCATGAAGATCTTATCGCGGCGAATTTCAAACTTGGTTTTCTCGAAGAACATATCGAGAATTTCTTCGTTGTTATATTCTAACGCACGAAGAATAATAGACGCAGGCAGCTTACGACGGCGATCTATACGTACAAATACGTTATCTTTCGGATCAAACTCAAAATCAAGCCAGGAACCACGGTATGGGATCACCCGTGCGTTATATAGTACTTTACCTGAAGAATGGGTCTTACCTTTGTCATGGTCGAAGAATACGCCAGGCGAGCGGTGCAACTGGGATGCAATTACACGCTCAGTACCATTGATTACAAAGGTACCGTTTTCGGTCATGAGCGGAATTTCGCCCATGTACACTTCCTGCTCTTTTATATCTTTGACCGTACCGGCCGGTGCGTCTTTGTCATACAGCACCATATGCAGTTTAACGCGCAATGGAGCTGAGTAGGTTACGCCACGTATTTGACATTCTTTCACATCAAATACTGGGTCGCCCAAGCGATAGCTGACATATTTAAGTTCCGCATTACCAGAATAACTGGTTATCGGAAAAACAGAGCGGAACGCGGCTTCAAGACCATACTGGCCTTCCGGATCGGCATCGATGAATTTCTTAAATGAATCAAGCTGAATAGATAGCAAGTAAGGTACTTCAAGCACTTGCGAGCGCTTACCGAAGTCCTTACGAATTCGTTTTTTCTCAGAGTAGGAGTACGCCATGGGGTTCCTCAGCTAGCTGATTTCTGACCCTAACTGCCAGACAGCGTGGCAGCTACTAACAGATCTCGTCAAATCCGTTTACTACAGTTATAAATACTAATGCATTCCAAACTGTAACGAAAAAGAATGCATCCTTTTTAGCGCAAAAAGGCTGGTGACTAAAAAGTCACCAGCCTAAGCCCTGAAAAGGCCTTAATGCAAGTCAAGTTTACTTAATCTCAACTTCTGCACCAGCTTCTTCAAGCTGTTTTTTCAGCTCTTCAGCTTCATCTTTAGACACGCCTTCTTTCACTGCTACTGGAGCAGATTCAACCATAGCTTTAGCTTCTTTCAAGCCAAGACCGGTTGCAGCGCGAACGCCTTTGATAGCAGAGACCTTGTTAGGGCCCGCAGCTTTCAATACAACGTCAAATTCAGTTTGCTCTTCTGCAGCGGCTTCGCCACCAGCAGCAGGTGCAGCTACTGCAACAGCAGCAGATGCGTCAACACCGAATTTTTCTTCAGCAGCTTCGATCAGTTCTACAAGATCCATTACTGGCATCTCTGCGATCGCGTTTAAAATGTCTTCTTTAGTCAGAGCCATGCTTCTAAACTCCTGGGATTATGAATGTATAATTCGATTAAAAAATAAAATCGCTTATTTAGCGTCTTTGATTGCACCCAATACGCGGACAAACTTGGTCGGTACTTCGTTAATAGTACGAACAAATTTAGTAACCGGCGCTTTGAAGGTGGCAAGCAATTTGGCCAATGCTTCGTCGCGAGTCGGAAGTGACGCTACAGCGTCCAGTTTTTCTGGACCCATCAGACCGTTACCGATCGATAGCGCAGTCACATTCAGGTCTTTGTTCTCTTTTGAGAAATCTTTGAACAAACGAGCGGCAGCGCCCGGAGCTTCAAAAGAAAAACCATAGAGAAGTGGACCTTTCAATGCCTCAGACATATCTTCAAACTGAGTACCTTCTAAAGCACGTTTCGCTAATGTGTTCCGCACTACTTGCAGATGCACACCTTGCTCACGGGCCTGGGTACGAAGTTTAGTCATGTCTGCAACTTCGATTCCACGATACTCAGCAACAGCGACGGATAGAGCCTGTGAAGCGATATCGTTAACTTCTTTAACAATCGCTTTTTTTGCTTCTAAACCTAGTGCCACTAGTATCACCTCGTTTTAAATCGGAACTTCGGTGTCAAGCACCTCCGCTCCACGTTACAAGTTGGTAAGTTTGCTGTTGCCAACGCCCTTACCCCTTTGTCACGGTGAATCTCTCCCAGAGAGTCTGAGTCGGACTTCACCATCTGCGCAGGACCTTCTCTTACAAGAAGCGATTAAGCCCTTTCCTCCCGGAATGAGCTCCTGCGGTCTTGGATGAGAGCCGCTTCATAAATGAGAGGCAGCTCCAACCCTAAAACCTTTTGACTTAAGCTTTGCCTTCCAGCGTGCCCTGGTCAATACGTACACCCGCGCCCATAGTGGTCGACAGGCTGATACGTTTAATATAAGAACCTTTAGCTGAAGACGGCTTCGCTTTACGCAGCGCACCCAGCAAAGCTTCCAGATTTTCGACTAACTTAGTACCTTCAAAATCTACACGGCCAATAGTGCAGTGAATGATACCATTTTTGTCATTGCGGTAGCGTACCTGACCAGCTTTTGCATTTTTAACTGCAGTAGCTACGTCTGGAGTTACGGTACCTGTCTTCGGGTTTGGCATCAGGCCACGTGGACCTAAAATCTGACCCAACTGACCAACAACGCGCATTGCATCCGGAGAAGCAACAACCACGTCAAAGTTCATTTCACCTTTTTTGACCAGTTCAGCAAGGTCTTCCATGCCTACTAAGTCAGCGCCGGCTGCTTTTGCTTTTTCAGCATTATCGCCAGAGGTAAATACAGCTACACGAACATCACGACCTGTGCCGTTTGGCAGTACCGTAGCACCACGAACGTTCTGGTCTGATTTACGTGCATCAATGCCAAGGTTCACTGATACGTCAACGCTCTCAGTAAACTTAGCAGTTGCTAATTCTTTTAATAAAGCCACAGCTTCATTGATATCGTAATCACGAGTTGTTTCTACTTTCTCGCGGATAGTGCGCATACGTTTTGTTAATTTAGCCATGACATTAACCCTCTACGTTCAAGCCCATTGAGCGAGCTGAACCCGCGATAGTCCGAACGGCTGCATCCATACTGGCGGCAGTTAAGTCCGGGTCTTTAGTGGTCGCGATTTCTTCCAGTTGCGCACGAGTCACGGTACCAACTTTCTTGGTATTCGGCTCGCCAGAACCACTCTTAATACCAGCCGCTTTCTTCAGCAAGAAAGCCGCAGGTGGGGTTTTGGTTACAAACGTGAAAGAACGGTCTTCAAACACAGTGATTTCAACTGGAACCGGAGCGCCTTTTTCGAGGCTGTCTGTCTGCGCATTAAACGCCTTACAGAATTCCATGATGTTCACACCGTGCTGACCCAATGCAGGACCAACGGGTGGTGAAGGGTTTGCCGAACCAGCTGCAACTTGCAGCTTGATAATGGCGGATACTTTCTTAGCCATGATAATTACCTCTGTAAATGGGTGTAACGCCTCGCACGCTTTGAGGTAGCATGCTCAAACGGCTTCCCGATGTATAAAAACGGAGGCGGATTGTATATTAACCCGCCAGCTTGATCAAGACTTTTCTACCTGACTGAAATCCAGGTCGACAGGTGTCGAACGACCAAAGATTGAAACCGACACTTTCATGCGGCTTTTTTCGTAATCAACTTCTTCCACGGTGCCGTTAAAGTCAGCAAATGGGCCATCGTTAACACGGACCAGCTCACCCGGTTCAAACATCGTCTTCGGACGTGGTTTGTCTTCTGACTCGTTCAGGCGGTTAAGAATAGAATCTGCTTCTTTTTGGCTGATAGGGGCCGGACGTTCAGCAGTGCCACCAATAAAGCCAAGAACACGAGGCGTGCTTTTGACCAGGTGCCAGGTGTCTTCTGTCATCACCATTTCTACCAGCACATAACCTGGAAAAAATTTACGTGCGCTTTTACGACGTTGACCGGCGCGCATTTCAACAACTTCTTCAGTAGGAACCAGTATTTCACCGAAAAGCTCTTCCATGCCCTGGGTCTTTATGTACTCAAGCAAAGTTTTTTGTACACGCTGTTCGTAGCCGGAAAAAGCCTGGACTACATACCAACGTTTTTTCTGTTCTTCAGACATTATTTTCTCCGCTTGCTTACATGTTTATGCCGGTTGCAAGACCAACCACGCGCACCAGAATACCATCTAAGCCCCAAAGCAAAAGCGCTACGATAACAGTGGCGACGATAACAATCATGGTTGTCTGAGTGGCTTCTTTGCGACTGGGCCATACTACTTTACGTATTTCTATGCGGCTCTCTTTTGCAAAGGCAATAAACTGGCTTCCTTTTGCTGTCTGACTCAGTACCGCTGCAGCCAAGGCAACCAGGACCACAACGCCACCAGCGCGAGCTACAACAGACATGTCGCTATACATGTAATTACCTGCGACAGCAGCGACTAGCAAAGCAATGGCAATAATCCATTTAACGCTATCTAACGGGTTTGACTGATTCTCTGTGTTTGCACTCATGGTTGCTGATCCTGCAATCTACGCTGTTACACTGAGTACCATCGGCACTCTGTTAAAATCTGGCAGGGGTGGAGGGATTCGAACCCCCAACCGTCGGTTTTGGAGACCGCTGTTCTACCAATTGGAACTACACCCCTGGAACTTCCATCTACACCAATCAAACTTCCTCTGCTCACACGTAAAACCAAAGGTAATTAAGGCTGGGTAGGATGGACGCCGTATTATACCGATCAAAGCGCTGAAAACAAGCCCATAGCTTGTTTAAAAGCGATAGCCGAAATTAATATCAAGTCCCCGGACTGAACGACCGTCGCGTTCTCCATAACCAAAGCTCACGCCGATATGGCTCCCACCAAGAGACATCCGACGCGGGTAATAATTATACATCAGCATACCGCCATACACAGCGCGCTGATCAGTCTCCCGATAATAAGTCCAGCCATCCTGACGCCAGTACTCAAAACTTCGTTGCACGCCGACTGGGCCAACCCCAATACCTATCGCATGCTCACCGGAATCACCCAGAATATCTGAACGATGGTAGGAGGCAGTTAAGCCAAACAAGCTACCAGAGTCACTGTTATAACGCACCAGGCCACCACCGACCACCCACAAGTCATTATCCGTGGCGCGCGTCATATTAGCACCCAGGCCTGAATACTGAGCGCCAATGCCTATGCCAGGATGGTAAGTCGCATCCGCGTTGGCTAAGGTTGGAAATAAAAATAGCGAACTGCATAACAAAGTATATTTATATAAGTTAATCACAACAACTCCATGACTACACAACGATAAAGTACGTTAACAAGGTTATGATGGCTTTTCAGAACGTACCACGCAATTGTGCCTGGTTAGTTAGTATTTCATCGACACCAGCTTTAATTGCCTGCTCATGCTCTTTAACACTCTCTGGTAAGTACCCTATTACTTTAGCTCCTTTCTGGTGATAACGCTGAACCAGTTTAGGCCTTAATAGCGGTACCCCTTTGAGATTTGGTGGCACTGCATAATACTGATTATCCTGTATGTTGCCGAGCTGGGGTATACCCACCAGCGCAGCGACGCCGGCACGGTAACAGGCTTTATCACGAGCCAGACAGAACGCATCGTTCATTTGCGATTTAAGACGTTCTTCGTGAGTTGAGCCCCACATCAAATAACGCGCTCTATTGCGCAAAAAATGCTCGACCTCGGGCTGTTGTTGCCATTTCTTCAGCTGCTGTAACGTCTGCTCCGCACTGTCCGGCTTTATATCCAGAATCCAGCGTAAGTGTTGGTACTTATCAAGAAATTGATCGAAAAATAGCAACGGCTCACCGTTAAACAAGCGAACCTGCTCAATCTCACGGCGCGTATAGTCACTGATTTTCCATTTATCCGGTGAAATACGCCCCAGATTAGCATCGTGACAAAGCACGATATGACCGTCGCGGGTGCAACGTAAGTCCGTCTCCAGATGTTCAAAACCCAGATCTATAGCCGCATCAAACGCCGCCTCGGTGTTTTCCGTCGCATCAGCGCAATAACCGCGATGGCTAATCCACTCCGTCATATATCGACTCCTTAAATCTCATCTCCTGCATAATAGCAGAGCCGACAAACAGGGGTTTACTGAAATGCCGACGAACGAAGCAAAACACCAACTGCAACCGCTTTAGGCGCAGTATCGTAACTAAGGTTAATGCCAAAGCTGCCAATCTTGATAATGGCACCCAGATTAGCGTTCAGTCGATAACGGTGGAATGTTTCCAGCGGAGCTCTTGGATTAACTCGTTGATAGGACAAGCCTGGCCCAGCGTACAGAATAAAAGCATCAGAAGGAATAAAGGTAAAACCTGCATTAACCAGGGTATATGAACTACTCTCCCGGCCATTCCCGCTATTCCAGACTTCCTCCGGAAGGGCTGCGTTGATATAGAATCCCTGCCGATAATTGATCGCTTCAGGGGCACCAAACCACAAATTAACGTTGCCACTCGTCCTGTACCGTTGACCGTTAATGGTTTCGTCGGGGATAACTGAATATCCGAAGCTAACAACCCAGTCGTCCGCATAAACCTCAGGCGTAGCAAGCCCAAAGATCACTGCCATACCGAGCAATTTCCAGAGTGTTGCTTTCATATAACGTCCTTGTGCGAAAACTTGATAGCAAATGAAGATGTTAAAATTAAGTTTACCACTGAGTGAGTAAATCCACTACTCAATAAAACCGGGCAGGGAGGAAAACGGGGTCAGAGACCCTACACAATCAATGAAACTTAAAATTGATAACCCAGTGAAACCGAAAATGATTTATAGCTACTGTCGGTGTGACCGAACATCACACCGACACCAACGACAAGACCGGGGCTCGTCGCACCATTCTCGTAGAACTGGTACATCGGCCCCGCCCCCCAGTTGATACGGCGATTGGAGGAAAACCGTGGATAGGTCTCCGCGCCTACCGAGCCAACGTAGACTCCCAATGCGTGCTCAGAGTCCGGCCCGCCTTGACCGATAAAGTCAGTGCGCAGCCAGGACGCACCTGCGCCTACGGTTGCATTATTAACAGGTAGCCTGACGCCGGCACTAAGCGCGACTATCTGGCTGCCGGAGGTATAGGAGGCGTAGCCACCGAGTCCGGAATAGTTAAAGCCAAGACCCGCACCAAAGTGCAGGTTGTCTTCACTGGCGTGGCTGGCAGCGGATAAAAAGGGAAAGATAGCAAGAACGGCGACAGGCCTGAATTTGAGCACAAGATAATCCTTTATATGAGCAACAAATATATGAGTAACAAAAAGGGCTCCCATTGGGAACCCTTTTCAGTATTTCGCTGAGCACGCAATGCATGCAGAGGCGATTAATCTAAGATTTTAGATACTACGCCAGCGCCTACTGTACGGCCACCTTCGCGAATCGCGAAACGCAAACCGTCGTCCATAGCGATTGGTGCAATCAGATCCACTACGAATTTGATGTTGTCACCAGGCATAACCATTTCTACGCCTTCTGGAAGCTCTACTGCACCCGTAACGTCTGTCGTACGGAAGTAAAACTGGGGACGGTAGCCTTTGAAGAATGGCGTATGACGACCACCTTCTTCTTTGCTCAGTACATACACTTCCGCTTCGAACTTAGTATGCGGAGTGATTGAACCTGGCTTCGCCAGTACCTGACCACGTTGGATGTCTTCACGCTTCGTACCACGCAGAAGCGCACCGATGTTCTCACCTGCACGACCTTCGTCAAGCAGCTTACGGAACATCTCAACACCAGTTACAACTGTCTTCGTCGTATCTTTGATACCAACGATTTCAACTTCGTCACCTGTGTTTACGATACCGCGCTCTACACGACCGGTTACTACAGTACCGCGGCCAGAAATAGAGAATACGTCTTCGATAGGCATCAGGAACGGCTTGTCGATGTCACGCTCTGGCTCTGGGATATAAGTGTCCAGTGCTTCGGCCAACTCAACGATTTTTTGTGTCCATGCTTCGTCGCCTTCCAGGGCTTTCAGAGCTGAGCCCTGAATAACTGGCAGGTCGTCACCTGGGAAATCGTACTCAGACAGCAGTTCACGAACTTCCATCTCGACCAGCTCAAGCAGCTCTTCATCATCGACCATGTCACATTTGTTCATGAATACAACGATGAAAGGAACGCCAACCTGACGAGACAGCAGGATGTGCTCACGCGTCTGTGGCATTGGGCCATCAGTCGCAGCAACTACCAGAATAGCGCCGTCCATCTGAGCAGCACCAGTAATCATGTTCTTAACGTAGTCAGCGTGACCTGGGCAATCAACGTGCGCATAGTGACGGATCGGAGTGTCATACTCAACGTGTGAGGTTGAGATAGTGATACCACGCTCGCGCTCTTCTGGAGCGTTATCGATAGATGCGAAGTCTTTTGCAGCACCGCCGTATACTTTTGCCAATACAGTGGTGATCGCCGCCGTTAGCGTGGTTTTACCATGGTCAACGTGGCCGATAGTACCGACGTTTACGTGCGGCTTACTACGTTCAAATTTTTCTTTAGCCATGACAGCCTCTCTTCAGATACGCTCGGTGACGATATTCACCAGTGCTTAGTTTTAATTAAAAATACGATGTTTTGCAGTAACGAGGAAGCAGAAGTATAGATAAAGAATGGTGCTGATAGGCGGATTTGAACCGCCGACCTCACCCTTACCAAGGGTGCGCTCTACCAACTGAGCTATATCAGCACGGAAAATTCTTGGAGCGGGTGGCGGGAATCGAACCCGCATCATCAGCTTGGAAGGCTGAGGTAATAGCCATTATACGACACCCGCAAATCTAAACTTCGGCTACCTGGGGCTGCAAAAAAGTGGTGGAGGGGGCAGGATTCGAACCTGCGAAGGCTGAGCCGTCAGATTTACAGTCTGATCCCTTTGGCCACTCGGGAACCCCTCCACAAATTTTTTCTAAATGGTGCCGGCACCAAGAGTCGAACTCGGGACCTACTGATTACAAGTCAGTTGCTCTACCAACTGAGCTATGCCGGCTTCACCGTTTAGGTGGAGCGCATTCTATGGCATGGATTTTACTCTTGCAACAGGTAATGCGCTTTTTTTTTGATTTTTAAGGCCAATTGCTTACTTTTTGCTTAATAAGCTCGGTTTTTAAACGTTTTGTGTAGCAGGCTACGCCTGCTACACAATAAACGAATGATTAACGGCAGGCATAGCCTGCCCTGCGATTACACCGCGAAAGGGTGGCGTAAAGTAATAGTTTCCGCTCGATCCGGACCTGTTGAAATAATATCAACAGGAACTTCCAGCAGCACTTCCAGACGCTTTATGAACGCTAAAGCTTCAGTTGGCAAGTCCTGGTGCTTGGTCGCCCCAATCGTTGGAGTAGTCCAGCCTGGCATGCTCTCGTAAACCGGCTCTACCGCGTCATAATCTTCAGCAGACAGCGGCGGCAACTCGACCACTTCGCCGGAAGGCAGCTTATAACCAGTACAGATTTTAACTTCTTCCAGACCATCAAGAACGTCCAGTTTAGTCAGGCAAAGACCACTGATAGAATTCAACTGCACCGCCCGGCGCATCGCTACCGCGTCAAACCAGCCGGTACGCCGCTTACGCCCGGTAGTGGCGCCAAACTCGTGACCTTTCTCTCCCAGGTGCTGACCTACATCGCAAGCCAGCTCTGTCGGGAATGGCCCCGAACCAACGCGGGTGGTGTAAGCTTTAACAATACCCAATACATAATCAATATAGCGCGGGCCAAATCCAGCCCCTGTTGCAACGCCACCAGCGGTCGTATTGGATGAAGTTACATAAGGGTATGTGCCATGGTCGATATCCAGCAAGGTACCCTGAGCACCTTCAAACATCATGTTATCGCCATTACGACGCGCTTTATCCAGAATACCCGGAATGTCGGCTACCATCTTAAGTAATACAGGAGCTATTTGTTTGCAATAGGCTAATACCTGATCAACGTCTACGGCTGGCTGCTTATAATACTCGGTCAGCGCGAAATTGTGATATTCCACCACTTCACGTAACTTTTCTTCAAAACGCTGAATATTAAACAGATCACCCACACGCAAAGCACGGCGTGCTACTTTGTCTTCGTAAGCAGGACCAATACCACGCCCTGTCGTGCCTATGGCCTGTTTGCCACGAGCCAGCTCACGCGCTTTATCAAGCTCTACATGGTAAGGCAGAATCAAAGGACAGGCTTCACTGATAAGAAGGCGCTCGCGCACGGGAATGTCACGCGCTTCGAGCATTTCGACTTCTTCCATCAAGGCTTCTGGCGAGAGCACCACACCATTGCCAATCAGGCAGGTTACGTTCTCACGCAGAATTCCTGAAGGGATCAGGTGCAGAACCGTTTTCTCGCCATCAATAACCAGCGTATGGCCGGCATTATGGCCGCCTTGGTAACGCACCACATAAGTTGCTTTGTCAGTTAACAAATCAACGATCTTACCTTTGCCCTCGTCACCCCATTGGGTACCGAGAATAACGACGTTTTTACCCATGATTCTCAAACGGTGGAAAATTAAGTCGCGATTCTAGCAAAAAGAAAAGCAAAGTTCAGAGCTTTTTCGCACAAAATTCATGCGAAGCGAATTTGCTGGTAGTCTGCTGCCTCATGATAGAGCGCAAAACCAAAACGCAGGCGGTCATAACGATAGTCTGTAGCAACGCCTTGCTCTTTCAATTGGGCCGCCAACTGCTGCACCCGCTCTGCACTTTGCAGACGAAAGGTAAAGAAATGGCCATGTTCATTGAGATCCTGACACAGTAGGTTCTGGCGACAGATATCTATATGGTTCAGGCTATCAATATGCTGCAGAAATGCCTTCTGCAAAGACTGGATATAGCTGTGAACTTTATGATCGCTCAATCCATCGCGCTGCCACCAGTCGAGCACCGCATGCAAGCGATACAACGCGGTAAAATCCATGGTCGAACCGGCAAAACGAAAACCATCCTGCGCGTAGCCTACCGGGCCTTCCTGAGGTTTCGCCAGGCTTTCAAAGTCGGCAAACCAACCGGTAAATTCAGGCCTTAATTTATTTCCCGGAGGCACCAGGGCAAAACAGGCGCCTTCGCCGGACTGCCCGTACTTATATGCACCAGCCAGGTAAAATACCCGATCCTGATAAGGTCCAAGGTCCGTAGGTACCGCACCAAAGCCATGGTAGCCATCAATCATAATGACCGTATCCTGATCCTGCACCGCATCCAGCCAGCCTTGCGGGTCTGGCGAAGGCACTCCGGAATTAAAGAATACCTGGCTAATAAAAATGACATCATAAGCCTGGGCAGCAACCGCGTCGCGCCAGCGTTGTGGCAGGGTCGCAAAGGGTTCAGTGGCAATGCGTGTCACCTCAACATTCCCACGCTCTTCCAGGCGTCGGCTCTGCCGGTTAAAACTATGAAATTCTCCATCCGTAGTCAAAATACGCAGCGTTTTGGACGGGTCAAAACTGCTCAAAACTCGGTACACCAGTTCATGCGTGTTCGGCGCGAACACAATCTGCTGTGGATTGCTCACATTCAAGCGCTGAGCTATCAGACGCTGCACAGCTGGCACCTTCTCCTCAAAAATACGCTCCCACTTATCATCCGCCAGCCTCGCTGAGTCGTCCCAGTATTCCAGCTGAGCTTCACGGGTTACATCAGGCCAGTAATAATGACTGTGTGGAGAGCAATGTAAAATCCCCGGGCGGGCCGACAAGAATCGTTGGTAGTGTTTTTTGTACATAATATGACTCATTTTTGGCTTTGGGTCAGCATACAAAAAAGCCGGCAACAGGAGAACCTGTAACCGGCTTTTATTCGTCAACAAGGTTACGGCTTAGTCGTTAGAGCCGCCACTCATGCTGTTAAAGTACTTAAAGAAGTCACTTTCAGGGCTGAGTACGATAACATCGTTACCGCCTTCAAAGCTGGCTGTGTAAGCTTCCATACTACGGATAAAGGAGAAGAACTCTGGATCCATTCCATAAGCTTCACCATAAATACCCGCCGCTTCTGCATCACCTTCACCGCGAATCTGGCGCGCTTCACGTTCAGCGTCAGCCAACATAACAGTTACCCGGGCATCAACATCAGCACGAATGAATTCAGACTCCTGACGACCCTCTGAGCGATGCTCACGAGCCACCGCGTTACGTTCAGCACGCATACGTGCATAAATCGCTTCGCTGACTTCGTCTGGCAGGTTAATTTGCTTAACCCGTACATCAAGCACCTGAATACCCAGGTCGCTGGAACCGTCCGCAGCCTGCATTAATGCCTGCTCCATCAGATCTTCACGTTCACCAGATACGATATCCTGAATAGTACGGCTACCGAACTCACTACGTAAGCCTGAGTTAATCCGGCGCATTAACAGTCCTTCTGCCTGAGCGCGATTACCGCCCCCGGTAGACAGGTAAAACTGCGCAAAATCACTGATACGCCATTTTACGAATGCATCCACGATTAAGTCTTTCTGCTCGCTGGTAATAAAGCGGTCCGCTTCACCGTCCAGTGTTTTTACCCGCGCATCCAGTTTTTCGATACGTTCGATAAAAGGCATTTTAAAATGCAGACCCGGCTGGTAAACCACTGCCTGGCCTTCATCATCCTGTGCCACTTTACCAAAACGAATAACGATACCGCGCTCACCTTCAGCAATAGTGAACAGCGAGGAATAACCAAGCAGCGCAAGTATAACGACTATAACACCAATTAAATTTTTCATGGTTTATCTACCTCCCCGTCCGCCTGAGCTACGGTTGGTTGTACCGCGACCAGAGTCAGGTTGTACAACACGACTAGTACCGGTGGCTTGTCCATCTTGAGACTGACCCGTCGGCAATATCGGTGCCGTACGCTGACGTTCCATTATTTTATCTAGTGGCAAGTAAAGCATGTTGTTGCTGCCTTCTACGTCCACCATGATTTTGCTGTTGTTACGATAGATATCCTGCAGAGTTTCCAGGTAAATACGCTGACGCGTAGTTTCTGGATTCGCCTGATACTGAGGTAACAGCTCACGGAAGCGGGCCACTTCACCCTGAGCACGCAATACCATTTGCTCTTTATACGCCTGTGATTCCTGTTGCAGTCTGCGTACGCGACCTCGAGCCGTTGGCTCTATCTCGCGGGCATAAGCTTCAGCTTCACGAATAAAGCGTTCCTGATCTTCCTGTGCTGCAATGGCATCATCGAAAGCATCACGAACCTGTTCTGGCGGTCGTGCTGGCAGGAAGTTAACGTCTACTATTTGCAGACCCAGATTGTAACGTTCAACTAAGCGCTCAACAATTTCACGTGTCTGTGAGCGTATCTGCTCCCGGCCAACCGTCAGGATGTTATCCATGGTGTTGTGACCGATAACATAACGCAAGGCGCTGTCGGTTATTTGTGACAAGCTGCTATCTGGATCTTCTACGTTATATAAGTAGCCACGTGCATTAATCACACGGTACTGAACGCCAAGCTCCACACGGACTACGTTCTCATCTTCGGTCAACATAAAACCGCTGGTTTGTTGTGAACTTACATTGTTCACATCCACGTTAGTTACGCTATCAACGAAGGTCGGCTTCCAGTGCAGGCCTGAAGTGACTTCAGTATGGTAAGCACCAAAACGCAATACTACGCCTCGTTCTGCTTCATTTACGGTATAAAAACCAGAAATGAACCAGACCACAAGAGCCAGCACTACACCAATTCCTATACCTTTTGCAGGCAGGTTGCCACCGCCCTGGCTTTTGCCAGAACCGTTGCCGCCGCCTTTACCACCAAGGCCTAACTTGCCAAGCAAGTTCTTTAAAGCTTCATCAAGATCAGGTGGTCCCTGATCCCGGCCACCTTGGTTTTTCCATGGGTCGCGATTTTTATCACCGCCATTCCCCGGTTGATTCCAGGCCATCGATTACTCCACACTTAACTATAAATCAAAGAGTCAGGATGCCAGCTCGTTACCCGATTCCGCGAACCCGGTAAGCCTGCCAGCGTAATTCTTTAGTAGCCGCTGCCATTCGACAGCAGGCATTCTGACAGATACTAACATATCTCCGTTTTCAAGTATCTGTTCCGCTTCAACGCAGTCTAACTGATACAACTGACTGCGCAGTTTACCTTCTTCTGGTGGTAGCCGTAAATGCTCAACCACCATTTGCCGTGCCAGACGCTCTTCCAGAGCCTGCAGCAACAGTTCGCAGCCTTCGCCCGTCTGTGCTGATAACCAGACTCGTTGGGGCACGCCCTCGTCATCATAATCAATGCGCGCGGTATGCTCGTCGAGTCGGTCAATTTTATTACAAATCAATAACTGCGGGGTTTCGGCGGCATCAATTTCTGTCAGCACAGCATCCACCTGACGCTGATTATCTTCCTGACGTTCATCACTGATGTCCATCACATGGAGCAGTAAATCAGCATCCCGGGTTTCCTGCAAGGTCGCCTTAAAGGCGGCCACTAAATCATGGGGCAAGTGGCGAATAAAACCCACAGTATCAGCCAGAATGACTGGCCCCACATCTTTCAGTTCTATTTTTCGTAAGGTTGGGTCGAGCGTGGCGAACAATTGGTCCGCAGCATACACCGTAGAGTCCGTAATACGGTTAAATAAAGTCGACTTACCTGCGTTGGTGTAACCAACCAGCGCCAGCGTTGGAATCTCAGCGCGTTTGCGCGCCCGGCGCCCTTGTTCACGTTGCTTTTCTACTTTCGCTAAACGAGCCAGAATAGATTTTATACGAGCACGTAATAAACGTCGGTCCGTTTCCAACTGAGTTTCCCCAGGTCCCCGCAGGCCAATACCACCTTTTTGGCGTTCAAGGTGAGTCCAGCCTCGAATCAAACGGGTCGATATGTGGCGTAGCTGCGCCAGTTCAACCTGCAGTTTACCCTCATGGGTACGTGCTCGCTGCGCAAAAATATCCAGAATCAGCCCGGTGCGGTCCAGCACCCGACATTGAAATACTTTTTCCAGGTTTCGTTCCTGAGAGGGGGACAGCCGATGATTGAAAATCACAATATCAGCTTTGCTGCCCTGAACTAAGTCAGCTATTTCCTGCGTTTTGCCACTACCAATGAAAAGTTTGGCATCAGGCGCACGGCGACTAGTGGACACTACATCTAAAGTGCGAACGCCAGCAGAGGACACCAGCAAAGCCAGTTCCTCGACGTCTTCTCGCGCAGATTCATTTGGAAAATCAACATTGACGAGTATAGCTTGCTCGCCGCCTTCATATCTATCAAACAAGCGAGCCTACCTCTGCATACTAGTAATGTTCGACACCGCCTTCTGCTTCCTCATCACCTGTTGTTGGCTGATAGTTATTAGGAATACGTGACGGTACAACTGTAGAAATGGCGTGCTTATAAACCATTTGACTAACCGTATTTTTCAACAGGATGACAAATTGATCGAAAGATTCGATCTGCCCCTGCAACTTGATGCCGTTTACCAGATAAATTGAAACTGGAATACGTTCACGGCGTAACGCATTCAAAAATGGGTCTTGTAAGGTCTGCCCCTTTGCCATGACTGGGTTCCTTTAGCGATTTGTTATTAGAGTTTATGCTGTCGTTAACAGCTCTAGTGTAGCAACTAATTCCTAGATATGCGGATTTTTTCTGTAAATTCAACGTTTGCAGCAACTTATTTATTTAAGCCACATTTGCGGCCGGCTGGGTTGCTCATCATCCAGGAGCTGCATGGCAGTCGTTAACATCGTTCCGGCTAAAGGATCCAACCAATGTAAATCAGGCCAGGAGCGTAACCAGGTAATCTGACGTTTCGCCAATTGCCGGGTTGCTATCACACCGCGTTCCTTCATTTCCGGGTACTTCAACTGGCCATCCAGATACTGCCACATTTGCCGATAACCGACTGCGCGCATGGAGGGTAAATCCAGATGCAAGTCACCACGTTCCTTCAACGTGCTCACTTCCCTTTCGAGCCCTTCTTGCAGCATAAGTTCAAATCGCTGGCTAATTCGTTGATGTAAAATACTGCGATCCTGGGGCGCTATTGCAAACTGATAACTAGGGTAAGCAAGGCCAGGTTGCTGGGTCTGTGTCAGCTCGGTCATGCTTTTGCCAGTCAGCTCATACACCTCAAGGGCGCGCAATAAGCGCTGCGGGTCATTAGGATGAATACGAGCGGCTGCGACTGGGTCCAGTTGTTGCAACTTTTGATGCAAAAAAAGCCAGCCATGTTCTTCGGCCCTGGCCTGCAAAGCCTGGCGAACCTCGCTGTTTGCTTCAGGCAGGTTCGACAAACCGCCTAGTAACGCCCGGTAATAAAGCATAGTTCCACCTACCAACAGTGGAGTTTTACCTTCGGCCAAAGCCTTTTCAATCGCCTTCAGCGCGTCACGGCGGAACTCAGCCGCTGAATAGATTTCCGCTGGGTCACAGATATCAATCAGCGCGTGAGGATACTGGCTCAACTCCTCAGCGCTGGGTTTAGCCGTGCCAATGTCCATGCCCTTATATATTAACGCTGAATCCACACTGATTATCTGACAGGACATACGATCCGCCAGATCCATAGCCAACTGAGTTTTGCCCGCGGCGGTGGGCCCGGAAATGCAAATTACATAAGGTTCTTTATTCATTTGCAAACTCTTGCCACGGCAATAAATTTATCAGGCGCACCCAGTCATCAGACGCCAACTGTGCCTGAGCCTGTTGCCACCAGTAGCGAGCCTGTTCCTCACTGTAAGCATCAAGAACGCTATGCTCTGCCAGCCAACGCAGTACCACTGTGTTTTCTGCCAGCACTTGCTGTGGTTTTAGTTTTTGCAGTAACAGATTAATACTCTGCTCAATACTGGTATGGCGTAGCAATGCCGGCACCTGCAATACTATAGTCCGGGTTCTGCTCAGTAATTTCAACTGCACGCCGAGCTGCGCCAACTGGCTGAGCTCCTTATCGCTAATGGCTTGTTCCAGCTCCAGTTGCACGGGCAACAGCAATGGCTGCCCACTTAACCCTTGCTGCACCTGCTTAGTCAGCCGTTTAAATTCAACCAGCTGCTGTAAATCCGGCAGCGCCAATAAGCCCAGCTGATCGCAATTTTTCAATAACAGCCAACGTTGCGACTGCACACAAAGCCACTGCCAGCTTTTTTTATCCCCCTCAGCCAAAGGAGCTTCGCTAGCGGCCGGTGTCATTAATTTTTCATAATGGGTCGATGCTGTTGCAACCTGAACGGGAGAAGCGGCTGGCTTACCCCTGGACCCTTGCGGCTGCTGATAAAAGTGCCGTGGAGGCGGCTGATAACCTTCTGTAGGGGCGCCTTCCAGCGAATCCGCTTGCGGCAATGCCTGTCGAATGGTCTGTAGTACAAAGTCATGTATCTGACGAGCCTGATGAAAACGCACTTCATGTTTAGACGGATGCACATTCACATCCACGTCGCGGGCAGGCAGCGTCAGGTAAAGCACAAAGGTAGGCTGGCGGTCGGCTGGCAGGAGATCACCATAGGCCTGGCGAATAGCATGATTGAGTAATTTGTCTTTCATCATGCGCCCATTAACGAACATGTACTGCACGTCACCCTGATGACGGCACACTGCAGCGGGTGCTATCCAGCCCTGCAACTGCCAGGGGTCGACCTGATTAACTATGTGCAGCGCGTCTCCTGCAAAAGTGTTACCAGCTACCGCTTTTAAGCGCTGAATTTGCTGAGGTTCAGTAATTGCCGGCCGATAGTCACGGACTTTGCGCTGATTATGGCGCAACTGAATACGTACTTCGGGCGCACCAAGTGCTATCCGTTTAACCACCTCATCGATATGCCCAAATTCCGTTTTTTCGGTACGTAAAAATTTACGCCGGGCTGGCGTGTTAAAAAATAAATCCTGCACATCCACAGTAGTGCCATCCGGATGAGCTGCAGGCTGAATACTCACAGTCATTTCACGGCCTTCACAATAGGCCTGCCAGGCTTCAGACTGTACCGCAGGTTTAGAAGTCAACGTCAGCCTGGAGACAGAACTGATACTAGCCAGCGCCTCACCCCGGAAGCCAAGACTCATAATGCTTTCTAAGTCATCCAGGCTGCTTATTTTACTGGTGGCATGACGGCTTAATGCCAGTTCAAGTTCGTCGTGGGCGATACCCTGCCCGTTGTCCCGGATTCGGATGCGTCGCGCGCCACCCTGCTCGATATCAATAATAAGTTCGGTCGCACCCGCGTCAATGCTGTTTTCTACAAGCTCTTTCACCACTGATGAAGGTCTTTCGACTACTTCACCAGCAGCAATCTGATTAGCCAGCCGCGCTGGTAATTGACGAATAGGCATAAGTCAGGAAGACGGAATTTCCAGCACCTGACCGACACGCAGCACTGTGCTGTTCAACTCATTATGCCGCTGAATAGCGCCCACTGAGGTGTTGTAGCGCTGAGCAATTACCGACAAAGAGTCTCCCGAGCTGACGGTATGCTTCCGCACTTTGGTATTAGCCAGTATGGTGCCATCCAGCGGGTGACGAACAAAGTATTCCCGCACACCATTATACAAAGCATTGGCCAGCCTTTGCTGGTGTCCAGATGAGCGCAGCCGTTGCTCTTCCTGAGGATTGGAAATAAATCCCAGCTCGACTAATACTGAGGGTATGTCCGGGCTGTTCAATACGGCAAAACTGGCTGCCTGCGGTTCACGCCTGTGCAGACGGGTGATACCTTCCAGCTCTTTCAGCAGAATATTCGCGGCATCAAAACCGCCACTCATCGAATTATCAATCGACATATCAAGCAACGTCCGCGCCAGATAAGGATCGCCGCCATTTGAAGTCAGAATCTCGGCAGCACCGCCCAGTAGTTCAGAATGTTGTTCACGATTTTCTAACCAGCGACCCAGTTCTGTATTGGCTCTGCGCCGAGATAATACCCATACCGAAGCACCATGTGGTTGCGGTGTGGTAAACGCATCCGCATGCAGCGAAATAAACATGTCAGCCCGTTCGCGACGTGCCGCACGAGTTCGTTGATTCAATGGCACGCCATAGTCAGCAGAACGCACCAATACAGCCTGCATTCCAGGATCTGCGTTTATGGCATCCGCAAGACGTTGCGCGACTGGCAAGGTTACATTCTTTTCATAAGTACCGGCGGGACCTATAGAACCCGGATCTTCGCCACCATGGCCTGGGTCAATGGCCACTATAACTTTGCGTTCAGGGAGACGATCTGCAGTTCGGGTAATTCGCTCTTCCGGCACTGACTGCCCCGGAATATCAACCACCAGGCGATGACCGTAGCGCTCGTTCGGCGGCAATGGAAAAACGGTTGGCGTCACACCTTCGCTGAGCTCCAATACAATGCGGGTGGTACTACCATTAGGCGCAGAACTGGTGCGAATACGCTGCACCATCATAGATTCAAAATCCAGCGCATCCAAATCGGTAGCATTGCGCGTACCCGCCAGATCAATGACCAGACGATAAGGCTGCCCATCATAAAGCGTAAAATAACTATGCTTAGGCGCCGCGGCCAGATCAAAGACCACCCGGGTTTTATCCGGCGCCGGCCAGACCCTTACAGAGTCCAGAGAACCGGACGCATGCGCCAGCGCTGACCAACCCAGCAAAATAATAAGTAATGCTATTTTTTTCATAGTTTCTGCACAAACTTACGGCCATTTTCAGTCAGACCGGTTACCCGTGCCCGACGACCCGCACCCTCAGCTTCGATAATTATATTAACATCCGCAGGAGGCAGTATACCCTCACCCCGCTGAGGCCACTCCACTAAACACAGGCAATCTTCTGCAAAATAATCACGAATGCCCATAAATTCAAGCTCTTCTGGATCATGTAGTCGATACAAATCGAAATGAAAAACCCGCCACGGTGCCAACTCATAGGGTTCTACCAAAGCATAGGTTGGACTTTTCACGGTTCCGCTGTGCCCCAGGCCTCGAATAAATCCCCGGCTAAAGGTCGTTTTACCCATACCCAGCTCACCTTCTAATGCGATCAGTAGCGCGCTCTCACAATGCTTAGACAACTCTGACCCCAGCGCTTCGGTAGCGGCTTCATCTGCAAGCTGGTAATGCTTTTCATGCATGTTGTGGATTAACCCATATTCTTATTGTTGAAATTACATCACTGGCAATCAACCCTCGGGGCTGTTGTTGCGCAGCACTGTCGGCAGCGGCTCCATGCACCAGGACTGCCTGAGCAACCAGCTCAGCGGGTCCCTGACAAATATTAGCCGACTGTACATACAAAGGTGCTAAAAGCGCCCCTATGATACCTGTTAAGACGTCCCCCATGCCAGCACTAGCTAAACCTGGGTTGCCACTGGTATTAACCGCCACAAAATCATGGCCGTGAACAATGCTACCCGCACCCTTTAGTACCACAACACCACCGTATTGTTCCTGTAAAGCTGCGGCGGTTGCCCAACGGTTTTCTTCATTATCGCTTACCGATGCGGCCAACAGTCGGGCCGCCTCCCCCGGATGCGGCGTCAATACCCAGTCATCACGCTGAAACGGTGACTCCGCTAACAGGTTAAGGGCATCAGCGTCCACCACCAAAGGCTTTTCGCTATCTTTAACCTTATGCCACCAGCTTCGGCCCCAGTCGTTCTGCCCCAGGCCCGGTCCTATTGCTATAACATCCGCCTGTAGCATTAATTGTTCCGCCTGAGGGTCATCCACATTCAACCCACGCAGCATGAGTTCCGGCACGCCAGCGGCCATGCTCTGCTGTCCCGGTGCACAAATCACCGATACCTTGCCCGCTCCTGAGCGCAATGCGGCTAGTCCCGCTAATTGCACGGCCCCTGTCATACCCTGCTCGCCACCGATGATAAGCACATGACCAAACATACCTTTATGACTATTCCAGGGGCGCGGTGCAAATGCCTGCCATAACTGACCACTTTCAAGGCGCCAGGCACTATAGTTGGTCAGGGTGCGGAATTCACGCAGAATACCCAGGTCTGCAAACTCCAGATTGCCGACATAATCTCCGGCCTGGCCGGTAAAAAGGCCACGTTTAAGTGCCACCATAGTTACCGTGTGTCGAGCCTCTACGGCACAACCTAACACGCGACCGGTATCTCCATGCAAACCACTGGGTAAGTCCACTGCAATAACCGCAAGCCGGGCTTCGTTAAGAGTTTCAATGCAGTCCTTTATTTCTCCCCGGACATTATCTTCCAGGCCAGTCCCGAGCAAAGCATCTATGACCACATCGGGTTCACTATCCTGCCAGTCCGGCAACGCTTCGCTCACACCTCCAGCCGTTATCCATTCTTGTTCGGCCCTTTCTGCATCTTCCGTAGAAGGCGCTCTGCTGGCAAACAGGCGCACTTCATAACCGCTTTGCAACGCATGGGAAGCCAGGATATACCCATCGCCTCCGTTGTTTCCCGAACCACACAAAACAGCCACCTTTAAAGGGGCCGGAAATTCATTTTGCAGACACTCAAAAACCGCTTTGCCCGCCCGTTGCATCAGCTGCCACATGCTCACTCCTGCCAGCTCCGCCGCTTTGCTTTCGTTTTCACGCACCTGTTCTGGGCGATAGAGTTGCTGTGGTATGCTATTACTCAATAAAGTTTTCATCGGGCATGTTCTCCATCATGGTTCAGACTACAGACTATCAGTTACTGGCAGATAACATTAAGCGCTGGGGCAAAGAGCTGGGATTTCAACAAGTTGGAATCACTGACATAGATCTTAGTCAACACCAGGCCGCGTTACAAAGTTGGCTGGATAAAAACTTCCATGGCGATATGGATTATATGCAGCGCCACGGCATGTTGAGGACCCGCCCGGATGAGCTTCACCCCGGTAGTGTCCGGGCTATCAGCGTACGCATGGATTACCTGCCCAAGGGCGCTGCATTTGCCAGGGTTCTGAAAAATTCACGGCTCGGCTATGTCAGTCGTTATGCACTAGGTCGTGATTACCATAAACTTATGCGTAAACGACTAAAACAACTGGGCGAAAAAATTAAAGCCGAATTCAGTGAGACAGATTTCCGTCCCTTCGTTGACAGCGCCCCTATTCTGGAACGCCCACTGGCAGAAAAAGCAGGGTTAGGCTGGACCGGCAAACATACCTTGTTACTGGATAGTAAAGACGGCTCCTGGTTCTTTTTAGGTGAGCTACTAATCAACCTGCCGCTACCCACGGATACCCCTCAAGCCGAACAATGCGGTAAGTGCACTGCCTGCATGACTATCTGCCCTACTCAGGCCATTGTAGAACCTTATCTGCTGGACGCCCGGCGTTGCATTTCTTATCTGACGATTGAACTTAAGGGCCCTATACCAGAAGAGTTTCGCAAACCGATGGGCAACCGTATTTATGGTTGTGATGACTGCCAGCTGATTTGTCCTTGGAACCGGTACGCCAGTCCGACTGATGAAAAAGATTTCCATCCCCGCTCCGTGTTGCATGCTCCAGATTTAATCGAATTATGGAACTGGACTGAAACCGAGTTTTTAAAGCATACGGAAGGTTCACCCATACGCCGTATCGGTCACCAACGCTGGTTGCGCAATATTGCGGTCGCTCTGGGTAACGCCCCGGCCAGTGAAGAAGTTGTGCAGGCCTTATTGCAGCGTAACCAACAGGTCAGCGAACTTATTCAGGAACACATTGACTGGGCTTTACAGGAACAAAAGCGTAAGTTGCAGCAGGATGACCAGCCTAGTCAACAAATAAAGCGCCTGGTACGGGTCATAGAAAAAGGCCTGCCACGAGATGCTTAGTCGGGTTTAAAGACGCCGATCACACCATCAAATTCACGCTCGGATCCCGAGCCCTGTGCTTTAGGTTCGCTCATTTTAAAGCCACATTCTACGCACTCGACATGCTCCACCCCATTTTCAGTGAATAACATCAGGCTATCCTGAGCTTTACACTCAGTGCAGGTTGCACCCGCTATAAAACGTTTTTTTTCGCGTGCCATAGGGTCCTCAATGGTTGACTCAGGTTGTTTAGCGTTACGCCCTCGCGGACTGGACACAGCTCAGGTATCATGTCGGCCTGGTTTTAAACGCAGGTTATTATGATACAAGCAGACGCCCTTGGCCTTATTCGCGGTGGCAAACAGCTACTCATCGACAGCAATTTTACCATTTTTCCTGGCCATCGTGTGGGATTAGTTGGTGCTAATGGTTCAGGAAAGTCGTCACTCTTCGCACTGCTGCGCCATGAGTTAAAAGAAGATGCAGGCAGCCTTTATATTCCGCCAGGCTGGCGTATTGCCAGTGTCGCTCAGGAAACCCCCGCACTTGACGACAGCGCCCTGACCTATGTGATCAGTGGCGATAAAGAATTTATGCAGTTGCAGGACCAGCTGAAAAAGGCCGAACAAACCGATGACGGCGCTGCTATTGCCCGTATTCATGGCGAGATGGATGCTATCGGCGGCTACCAGATTGAACCCAGAGCAGCCAGTCTGTTATCCGGGCTTGGCTTTTCTCAGCAGCAACTGAGTGCCCCAGTCAGTTCATTCTCTGGTGGTTGGCGCATGCGCCTGAATCTGGCCCAGGCCCTTATTGCACGGTCCGATTTACTGCTCCTCGATGAACCTACCAACCATTTGGATCTGGATGCTATTTACTGGCTGGAGAGCTGGTTATTACGCTATGAAGGTACTTTAATACTAATTTCCCATGATCGTGACTTTCTCGATGCCGTCATTACGCACACTATCCATATCGACCGTCAGCAAACTCATGAATACAGCGGCAATTACACCAGTTTCCAGCGCCAGCGCAGCGAAAAAATATCGCAGCAACGGCAGGAATTTGAAAAACAGGAACAGCAACGAGCCCACTTACAAAAATTTGTTGACCGCTTTAAAGCTCAGGCTACTAAAGCCAAGCAAGCACAAAGCCGGGTCAAAGCGTTAGAAAAACTGACCGCTACCGCCCCTATTGAAGACTCAGCACCTTTCCAGTTTCAGTTCCGCGAGCCAGCTAAGTTACCCAGCCCGCTTATCGAAATGGAAAAATTACGAGCCGGATATGGCGATACGACAATTCTGCAGAATATCCATCTCAATCTGGTTCCTGGCAGCCGTATTGGTTTGCTGGGTCACAACGGTGCGGGTAAATCAACGCTGATGAAACTGCTTGCAGGAGAGCTGGAGCCCTTATCCGGTGAACGCCGGGTCAGTCCTGGCATCGCCATCGGCTATTTTGCCCAGCATCAGCTGGAAACCCTGAATCAGAAAGAAAGCCCCATTGCTCATGTGCAGCGCCTGGACAGCAAAGCCAGCGAGCAGTCGCTGCGCGACTACCTGGGCAGCTTTGGTTTTAAAGGCGATGATGCCTTTGCCCCTTGCGGCCCCATGTCCGGCGGGGAGAAGGCACGCCTGGTACTGGCCCTGGTAGTTTATCAAAAGCCTAACCTGCTGTTGCTGGATGAGCCAACCAACCACCTGGATTTGGATATTCGCGAAGCGCTCATGCGTGCGTTGCAGGAATTCAGCGGTGCTATGGTTATAGTATCGCATGACCGACACTTTTTGCGGGCTACGGTAGATGATTTTTATCTGGTTGCGAACCAACAGGTGAGTGCGTTCAATGGCGATCTCAGCGACTATCAGAAATGGGTCGAAGAAGAGCGCCAGCAGCAAAAACAGATTTTGCGTGACGACAAGCAGGACGAAGGCGACAACAAGCTAAGTAAAAAAGAATTACGTCAGCAGGCCGCTCAGCAACGGCAACAGCTCAAGCCACTGCTTAACAAAATAAAGCAGGCCGAAACCTTGATGCAGAAAGCTGAACAGGAGCTGGAGCAAGTACACAGCGCTCTTGAGGATGCAGGCCTGTACGATGCAGATCGGAAAAATGAGCTGACTGAATTATTAAAGTCTCAGGCGAACTGGCAACAGCAACTGGAACAGGCGGAGGCAACATGGCTGGAATTGAGCGAAGAACTGGAAAGCTTAAACGATCTGAGTTAACTACGGCTGATTTCTGGGATGCAGCTGCACAGCTTTACGCAGAACCACAGGTGCAGAAATGTTGCCTGCAAGCACAGGATAAGCAGGGTATTAACGTTAATTTACTGCTTTTTATGATGTGGCTGGAAAAACAGTCGAAAATGCTAAGTCTGAGCCATTATGATCAGCTAAAAGCTGCTTTAGAGAGTTTTAATAAGCAGTTTACCGCACCTCTTCGCAATCAGCGACGGCGTCTCAGTGAGCACCCCCAGTTATCAGTAAAAAGTCGCCAGCAACTGAAAGAAAAGTTACTTGCTGCTGAACTGATCTTAGAAGCAGAAGAGCAAGCGCTCATGATAGCGCGCTACCATGAGCTGCCGGAAGATAACACCGCACCAATTTCCTGGCACAGCGTTATCAGCTAACTTTATTCCTGCTGCAACCACTGACGCTGAAAATTGCCAATATCTTCAATTACCTGAGCATCCTCCAATTCCGCCCAGTCGGCATCGCTAAAGCGGGTACCCTGTAGCTGAATCAGCACACGCATCACGTTTTGTTGCTGCTGAATTTCACTCTGGTAAAACTGCACCATATCCGCTTTACTCAGACGCTCTATAGCCTGCTGCAAGCGTAAGCGGGTATCAAAGCTATAGTTTTCACGCTGCCAGTCGGCACGAATACGAGCAGCCTCTTCTCGCAGGTTTTGCGGCTGCTCGCGCAGACTCACTAACAATCCTTCACGTGCCTCAACGAAGGCTTCATCGTCCATCTCTTCTAGGTAAGCAAGATAGTCAGCACGGAAATCATCAAAGTGCTCAAGGAGTTCTGCAGTAGAGGCAACCGGGCTTTGAATATAGAAAGCCATTGCTCCATGCTCACGAGCACCCAGTGCTGTTACACCTACCGCATAACCCAATTGTTTCTCAGTTCGTAACTGATTAAAGAAGCGGTTATGCATCAGTTCAGCCATCAGATTAGTTTTTGCACGGCTCTGAACACTTGTATCCTCAACAATAAAGGCATCCAGAATAGCGCTGTCGTCCAGCTCCAGATTCCGCTGCCATTGCAGTTTTTGTCCTGCGCGCGGGGTTAATACCGGACTGCGCTGATAACGCGCTGACGCATCGGTAGCAACAATTTGCTGCACCGCTGCAACCAGCTCTTCGACGTCTTCTGCACTGTAGTTACCTACCACCAAAGCTCGCAGATAATTATCCGCAAGCAAAGCATCGCGAACCTGTATCAGGTCAGCAACATCTAGTTCACGAAGCGTTTGTAAGCGCTCGCTGTCTTCTGCCGAAGGAACACTAAAAAGATGTCCAAAACGAGGCCCCAGTTGTTGTACCGGGAATTGTCGGTTCTGATTTTCAATGCTTCGACGCAACCTGTCTTTGACCTGTTCCACCCGACTGGCGCTGGGCTCATAACTGGCAAAATCCGCCAGAACACGTTGCGCCAGTTCTGGTTGCTTATCGTTAAAACCTGACATACCAAGAGTAAGACCATTACCGACCGATAAGTTGAAATCAACGCCGGCAATAGAAGCTTCTTTGGCTAATGCCTGCTGAGACAAGCGGAAAGCTTCAACTAAGACACTGGCAGCCAAACGCTGACGTAAATCCCGCTCATGATGGGCCTGGTTAAAATTAAGTGTTACTTCGGCGCGAGGTTCGTGAAAACGCTCGCTACGCTGATACCAGGCTGTCACTCCCTCTTTTTGCACTGCTTTTTGTGGTGATTCAGCACCTGCAATAGGCCGGATTGCCAGATCCTCGGGTAACAGCGTATTCACCGACGGCAGGCTGACATCCACCTCACGGCCCTGCTCTAACCAGTTTGCAATAACGGAATCTTGCAACGGCTCAATGCGATATTCACCATCGAAATAATGTAATTCCTGATCCACTTCTTCTTCCGGCGAAACAAACCAGACACGCAGGTTATCTACAGTTAACTGATCCAATACCCGATGAATCGCTTCCTCATTAAATTCGTCAAATCGGTAAGCTGCGTCAATGACATGTGCCAACGGGTAATGCTGCATGCTAGCTGCCAGGCTGGTAGCGTAGTCAAATGCGCCGCTACGCTCAAGAAACTGAAATCGGTTATCCAGTACCTGTTTTATTTCTTCATAATAAGAAGTACGAACTCCTTCTTCACGAATTTTCTCTATGTATTCAAACAATACACCGACCATTGCTTCGCGGTGTTCCATTCCCTGGCCAGTCAGCTCCAGCTGGATACGAAAACGGCCCGCATTGCCGTAGGCATTTTCCTGAGCCGAGGCGTTTATAGAGTCAACCCACTCCTGTTCACGAAAATAGGCAGCTGGAGTACCAGGCATTTCTGAATTGATAAGGTACGCAATATACTCGTTAGGTTTTTTTCTGAACTCATGCAGATTATTCTCAATGGTAAAGTCCAGTAACAACAGACGCATTTCCATTTGCGGCTTATAAAATAACTGTATTTTACGTTCGCTTCCGGTAACCGCTGGCACTTCAATTTCCGCAACCTCCGCATTGTGATTCGGAATATCGGCAAAAGCGGCACGGGCTTTTTCTTTTAACTGCTCAACTGAATAATTACCTACTACCGAAGCGGTCATCAGATTGGCTGAATAATACTTTTCATAAAAGGCCAGCATTTCTTCATGCAGCACGCTGCCCTCTTTGTCGCCAAGGCTTTCACTGTTACCAATTCGAAACCGCGCTATCGGGTGTTCAGGGTTCATTTTTTTATTGTTTAACGCAAACAAAATAAATCCGTCAGACGCTCGCCGCATCGACCACTCTGAATCTACGGCGTTAATTTCCTTCTCAGAATATTCGGGATAAAACTTCGGCGCTTTAAAGAAGTCTGCAAAGCGGTCCAGAGCTTCATCCAGACGGTCGTTATTGATTTCGAACATGTAGTTAGTATGGTCATCAGCAGTATAGGCATTGTGCTGACCACCATGCCGTGACATGAAATCGCCGTATTCGTCTGGGTCAGGGTACTGCTCAGTACCTAAAAACAGCATATGTTCCAGATAATGCGCCAGCCCCAGCTGCTCATCCGGGTTTTGTAAACTGCCTACATGCACATTCATAGCTGCTGCCGCTTTGTCGGCCTCCGGGTCACTCACCACGATCACCTGCAAGCCATTTTCCAGCTCCAGAACCCCGTATTCACGGTCATCGTTAGGGCTGACATAAATGGGCGGGGCATCGCTCTGAGCTGGCTCGTCCGGAGCCGGCTGACAGGCGGTGAATAAAACAGCTGTCAGTGACAGCAGAATGATGTGGTAAAGGCTGTGTCGCATTTTCATTCCTTTTATTATGAAACGCTGAAAACTGGCTTGCCACGCTCTTTTCAGGCAAACTGGATCTTAACTTATCATGACTTTTATGCAGTCTGTTACCATTTATCATGCCTGAAATATGTTCAACTTTCATTCCTCATCCGCTGCTTAGCAACTGCCATCTGCAGACCTTGTGGTCACGCCTTAGCCGTTATCCACCGCAAATGCGTCCCTACTGGCAGTCACTCGCGCTACCGGATGGTGATTTCATTGATCTGGCGTGGTCCGAATCACCTGAAACTTGCCTTAATGAAAACAGCAAACCACTGCTCATTTTGTTTCATGGCTTAGAAGGGTCCGTACGCTCCCCTTATGCTGATCACCTGATGTGTGCCGCTCGTGCTAAAGGCTGGCATGCTGTAACCATGCATTTTCGAGGTTGTAGTGGCCGTATAAATCGTACCCATAGAGCTTATCACTCAGGTGACACCACCGATGCTCGCTTTTTTATTAACTGGCTGGCCAAAAAGAATCCGCTGAAACCACTTGCGGCAGCTAGTTTCAGCCTGGGTGGCAATATGCTAGTCAA
The DNA here is from genome assembly GCF_003987145.1 of Aliidiomarina minuta. Taxonomy (NCBI): domain Bacteria; kingdom Pseudomonadati; phylum Pseudomonadota; class Gammaproteobacteria; order Alteromonadales; family Idiomarinaceae; genus Aliidiomarina; species Aliidiomarina minuta. Next base: position 1,788,350 of record NZ_PIPL01000001.1, read on the forward strand.
GCTACTGGGAGAAGACCCCACCTTGCCTCTACGGGCGGCGGTTGCCGCTTCTGCTCCCCTCGCACTTGGACCCAGTTCTTTTCGTATTGACCAGGGTTTCTCCAGAGTGTACCGGGGTCACTTGCTCGGCAGTCTGAAACGTAAAGTAGCCATAAAAATGGACGCGGGACTGGTACAGGGCTTTATTCATATCAACAAAACTGAGTTGCAGCGGCTTGATAATTTTCGCCAGTTTGATGATAAGGTAACGGCGCCGCTGCATGGGTTTGCGAATGTCGATGATTATTATGACAGCTGCAGCGGGCTGCGTTTTCTACCCCAGGTACGTCATAGCCTGTTAATTATCCATGCGGCCGATGACCCTTTTACCTGCGAGGCTTCTTTTGCTACACCTGATCAATATCACGACAATGTCAGTTATGAATTAGCTGAGCGCGGTGGTCATGTAGGTTTTATAGGCATAGCGAACAAACGCCCGGCATTCTGGCTTTCCAGCCGTATTTTATCCTATTTACAGGAGCAACTATGCGCATCCCCTATACACAAATAGACGACGCTACCCTTACAGCTTTAATAGAACACTTTGTCCTTCAGGAAGGCACCGATTATGGCGAACAAGAACGTTCGCTGGAGGAGAAAGTAGACGATGTCAGAGCCCAGCTAAAAAGCGGTGAGGCTGTAGTCGTCTACTCAGAATTGCATGAGAGTGTGCATATTCTGCCTGCCGACCAGGTAAACGCCGAGCAGCAAGACGATTAAACCAAACCAGGAAAAACAGACACCCAGTCAATCCGAGGGTCGCCCAACACCATGAAATTCGGGTTACCTAAACTTGCGGTGCGATTATAGGTAACCGCTTCAAAATGCTCGCTAACCAGACTGCCTCCAGCCTGTTCAATAATTACCTGAGCAGCCCCAGTATCCCACTCTCCGGTGGGGCCGACCCGGAGAAAGCAGTCTGCGCTGCCCTCAGCGACCAGGCAAGACTTAAGTGAGCAACTGCCGGTCATCAGGGTTTTTAAGCTACGCTGTGGATTCATTCGGGACAATATTTTTTGCTCAGGCTGCCGACGACTTATCGCCACTATAAGTTCATCTCTGCCTGGATCCCGCAATTGCCGTACCTGGATACTCTGTTCCTGCCCCAACCGCACTCGACTGGCGCCCAGATGTTCCGCCGCCTGGTATAAGGTGTCTTCCGTCGGCCAGTAAATAGCACCCAGCACAGGGGTATGCTGATCAATTAGCGCAATGCTTATGGCAAAATCACCACTACCTTTAATAAACTCCTGAGTACCATCAATAGGATCAATCAACCAGTAACGTGACCAGTTACGACGCTCTGTCCAGGGCACAATTTCTTCTTCCGATAACACTGGCAACACAGGTTTAAGCGCAGCCAGTGCCTGACTCAAAAACTTACTGGCCGCAAGATCAGCGCTGGTTACTGGCGTATCATCACTTTTTTCGTCAACTGAAAAGTCTCCGGACCGATAATAGTCAAGCACCAGCTCTCCCGTCTGACGGGCGATTTGCGCAACTTCCTTCTGCAATCTGCGCAGTTCATCTCTATCGGTATGCACTGCCATGTTATTAACCGCCCCCTCTTTGCAGCCAGCGTTGCATTAGCAGTAAAGCAGCCACGCTACGTGCTTCAGTGAAATCATGTTGGAGTAGTAGCTCATCCAGCTGGTCTACTTTCCAGGGCACTATTTCCAGCGGCTCAGGTTCATCGCCAAGCAAAGTTTCCGGATACAGTCCCCGCCCCAGAAAAAGGGTCATAGAAGCGGAGAAAAATGCAGGAGCCATGGTGACTGACTTCATTTCAGTTAACTCACCAGCGCCATAACCAATCTCTTCACGCAATTCGCGATTCGCTGCTTCCGCAGGTGTTTCTCCGGGGTCAATGAGTCCTTTAGGAAAACCCAGCTGGTAGTTGTGCAAACCAGCAGCGTACTCACGTACCAGCAACATAGTGTCGTCATCAAGCATTGGAACTATCAGAACGGCACCCCGGCCTCTCCCCTGCACACGCTCATACTGGCGTAATTCGCCATTACTGAATTCGAGGTCAACGCTTTCAATACGCAGGAACCTGCTTTTGGCAACCAGTTCACGCGCTAAGACTTTGGGTACTTGCTTCTCGGCCATATTTCCCCGACACTGCTAGGTATGCTGTTACTCTACTATAAACCCAAAGCGTAATGAAACCTATGCTCAATTGGTCACAAATCGATACCCTGCTACTGGATATGGACGGCACCCTGCTCGATCTGCATTACGATAATCGCTTCTGGATAAAAGAGTTGCCGCAACATTACGCCGCTTATCATGGTTTACCTGAGGAAGAAGCTGCCGCTATTATGCAACAGCAGTTTGCTAAAGTGGCAGGGACTCTGAACTGGTATTGCCTGGATTACTGGCAGGAGACACTGCAGTTGCCAGTACGCGAACTTAAGCAGCAACTCACTCACCTAATCCGAATGCGGGAAGATGTGCCCGCCTTTCTGACGGCAGCGCGTCAGGCCAACAAACGCATAGTACTGGTTACTAATGCACACCCCGATGCGCTGGCGCTGAAGAATCTGCATACGCAACTGCAGCATTACTGTGACATTCAGTATTCGACCCATGAATTTGGCGCCTGTAAAGAAGATCAGCAATTATGGCAAAAGCTGCAGCACAAAGAGCGTTTTGATCCTAAGCGCAGCTTGTTTATTGATGACGGCGAGCACATTCTGGATGCAGCTGCTGAGTTTGGCATTGAGCATCTGCTAGGTGTAGCGAATCCTGACAGCACTCAGTTAAATAAAGCATTCAGCCGGTATCGCTGTTTTGACAACTACCATAGCTTGCTGCCTATAATAACTAATTAATTTTCTTACCTATTTGGATGTGGTGCATGGCAAAGAAAAAGTATGACTACGACGCCATCGTGATTGGTTCAGGACCTGCAGGCGAAGGTGCCGCGATGAAGCTCGCTAAAAGCAAGCAACGAGTTGCCATGGTCGAGCGTTATAAAAGCATAGGTGGCGGTTGTACCCACTGGGGTACTATTCCTTCCAAAGCCCTGCGCCATTCGGTCAGCCGTTTAATCGAATTCAACTCTAATCCGCTTTTTTCACGTCAGGATCATCCATTACACCTGACCTTTCACGAAATTTTGAAACACACCGAATCCGTTATTCAGCGTCAGGTCAAACTACGCGGTTCTTTTTACGAGCGCAATGCAGTGCAAATCATTCATGGCGAAGCCAGCTTTGTCGATAAACATACCCTGCAGGTGACTAACAGAGACGGTTCAAAAGATTTAATCAGCGCTGAAAAATTTGTCCTCTCCACCGGATCCAGACCCTATCGCCCCAAAAACATCGACTTTAGTCACCCGCGTATTTACGACTCTGACACTGTACTTTCATTACAGCATGACCCGCGCAGTATCATTATCGTTGGTGCCGGTGTTATTGGCTGCGAGTATGCCAGCATCTTCCGCGGCCTGGGCGTTAAAATAGATCTCGTCAATATGCGCGACCGCCTGCTGTCATTTTTAGATACTGAAATTTCTGACGCGCTGAGCTATCACCTGCGCAACAGCGGTGTGGTCATTCGCCACGGTGAGGAATATGCAAAAGTAGAAGGACACGACGATAAAGTCGTGATGACCACAGAGTCCGGTAAAATAATGAGCGCCGACTGCCTGCTATTTGCAAATGGCCGCTCTGGCAATAGCGAATCACTGAATTTAGAGACAGTAGGCGTCAAGCCTAATGAACGTGGTCAGGTAGAAGTAGACGAACACTATTGCACCGGTGTCGACAACATCTTTGCCGTTGGCGATATCATTGGTTACCCCTCGTTAGCCAGTGCTGCCTATGATCAGGGCCGTATTGCGGCAACGGCTATGCTTGAAGGCAGCTGTGAAACTAAACTTATCGCCGATATTCCGACCGGTATCTATACTATTCCGGAAATCAGTTCAGTAGGCGCTACCGAAGAAGAACTGACCGCCCAGAAAGTACCTTATGAAGTCGGCCGGGCGCTCTTTAAACATCTGGCCCGGGCACAAATAGCGGAAACTCAGGTTGGCTGCCTGAAGCTGCTCTTTCATCGCGAAACCCGGGAAATCCTGGGTATTCATTGCTTTGGAGAAAGAGCGGCCGAAATTATTCATATCGGTCAGGCGATTATGGAACAAAAGAATGGTGGTAATTGCCTGGACTACTTTATTGACACCACCTTTAATTATCCGACCATGGCCGAAGCTTACCGGGTTGCCGCTCTGAATGGTTTAAACCGCGTCGTTGACTGATTTTCGCTGGTGCTGCAAAGGCAGTTCAACGTGCACCAGCAAGCCGCCTTCCGGTCGGTTGCTTAAACTTACCTGGCCTTCGTGAAGCTGTACAAAGCGTTTTACGATTGCCAGGCCAAGCCCTGAGCCTTCGCCTCCTCGCGCAATATCTCCCTGGGTAAAAGGTTCAAATACCTCTTCCATACGGTCAGGATCAATACCGGGTCCTGAATCCATGATATCCAGCCAGACCAGCTGTTCTTCCTTGTTATACCCTGTAGTCACTACCACTGGAGATTGCCCATAATACTTGGCATTATCAATCAGGTTAGCTACCACGCGTTTAATAGCAATAGGTTCCATAGGTAGCAGAGGTAAGGGTGAAAGCTGCAATTCCAGCTTTTCCTGATCCGTATACTGATACGCATCCGCAACTTCACGAATAAGCAGGTTCAAATCTTCCACGCTGAATGTGTCGTTATCCCGTGCTCTGACATAATCAATAAACTGATCGATAATGGCATTCATGTCTTCAATATCGTGCACTATACCTTCAACCAGGTAGTCTTCACTCGACGGCATCATTTCAGTTGCCAGCCGGATGCGAGTTAGCGGGGTGCGTAAATCATGAGAAATGCCTGCCAGCAGCAATGCCCGATCCTGTTCCAGACGTCGAATCCCCCGCGCCATCTGATTAAAAGCGCGAGTCACTTGCATGATTTCAGTAGCCCCTTTTTCTTCTAATTTGCCAGGGTACTGGCCACGACCTATCTTACGTGCAGCACTCTGCAAGTCGCGCAAAGGGCGGTTTAACCAACGGGCAAACCATGCACCACCGACCACACTCAGAGTACCAATGAGGATCAAGTAAAAAATCAGGGGAGAGAACTGTTTCTCATCGATTTCAGTCAGCAGAATACGCTGCCAGATATCAGGTTCGGAGCGCAGATTAACCCACACATAGAAGTGATCATCCCGGCTGACCCTGACTTCTACTTCTTGCCCCAAAACCCGCTCCATCTCTCCAGACAAAAATTGATAGTGCACCGTATCCGACAAGCCGACGCGCTCACCCTGGGACTGTGTGAATCTTTCAACGCCGGTGATTGACTGATAATCCGCTCTTATTTGATCGCTTCCAGGAACCTCCAGCTCATCAATAAAAGCATGCGTCTCCATTTGCTTACCAAGCAGAAAAGTTAGCTGTTGCACACTAGGTTTAACCACATACATAGCTATCATAAAATAGGAAACAGCCTGGTTAATTACCAGTACAAAAGCAATAAGAGCAACCGTCCTGGCAAAAGCAGTACGCGGCAATAAACGAAAAGACATTAACGCTGGGTTCCATCGGGTACAAATACGTAACCCATACCCCATACCGTTTGCAGATAACGGGGGCTGGTTGCATCTTCCTCAACAATGCGTCGCAAGCGGGACACCTGAACATCAATACTACGTTCTAAAGCGCTGTAATCACGCCCTCTGGCAAGGTGCATGAGTTTATCTCTGGATAAAGGTTCACGTGGATGACTGACCAGGGCTTTTAATACCGCGTATTCACCGCTGGTAAGTGGTATCGGCTCGTCTCCCCGGCGCATTTCACGGGTAGCCAGGTTAAACCAGAAATCACCGAATTCGACGATAGTCTCCTCGTCACTTGGTGCACCGGGCACTTCCTTTCGTTGACGCCGTAACACAGCATTGACCCGAGCCAGCAATTCACGCGGGTTAAAAGGCTTGGCCAGATAATCGTCAGCGCCTCCTTCGAGGCCCATAATACGATCCACTTCATCGCCTTTGGCGGTCAGCATGATGATAGGTAGCTCACTGTTGCTGGCCCGCAGGCGTCGGCAGATAGACATACCATCTTCATCCGGCAACATTAAGTCGAGGACCATCAGGTTAAAGTTTTCTCGCGCCAGCAAGCGGTCCATTTGCTTACCATCGCCCACTGCACGCACGGAAAAACCCTGCTCCATCAGGTAACGCTCCAGTAAGGCGCGTAATCTCATGTCGTCATCGACTACTAATATTTTTGGGGTTTCATTGCTCATGGCTGAATATCTACTAGTTTGAACTCAGCTCAATATAGAGCGGCGGAGGCTTATTTGCAAAAGGCCCAGCGCTTAATTGGGACTATTATTTGTTACAAAGCATGTCGCCTAAGATTCGTTTTCCGTGTCATCCACAGGAACCTGTTTTCTTGGATAATTCAGCCAGATGATACTACTGGGGCCGCCCCTACCAGCCTCTACCTGTTGCACCTTTTCCCAATCAACGACCATACGTGAACTATGTTGACTCTGTGCTGCACAAGCTGTTAGTAACCAGACAAGTAATAAAACACCAATACCGCGCATACCCACCTCGCAAACAAAATAGCGTTGCTTAAATTATAGCCAGTCATACGGCAGTGATATGTACTTTATGATTTTAAATAGGTTATTTCATTGATATACCAGGTTTTATTTCCAGATGGTGTAGCTACGGTAGCTTCGTCATCCACTTCCTTTTTTAGTAAGGCCCGGGCCATGGGGGAGTCAATAGATATGTAGTCTTTGCGGCCATAGATCTCATCCGGCCCTACAATTTTGAAGCTCAATTGCTGACCCTCATCGTCCTCTACACGCACCCAGGCCCCAAAAAACACTTTACCCTGTTGGCGTACGTCATATTCGACAACTCTGACCTGCTCCAGACGTTTGCGCAGGAAACGGATGCGCCGATCAATCTCACGAAGACGTTGCTTATTATATTTATAGTCAGCGTTTTCACTACGATCGCCAAGACTAGCCGCCCAGCTTACTTTTTGCGTGGTCTCCGGGCGTTCTTTACGCCACAGATGATCCAGCTCAGCTTGTAGTTTTTGGTAACCTTCAGCGGTTATCAGATTGGTTTTCATCAACGTCATCTACCTGTCTGCTGTATAACATGGCTTCCAGCCATTATTTCATATGCACTTTACCACCAATCATCTTATAAGCGGGAGTCCCCCGGATCATGGTTTCACGGGCAAACTCCTGATCACAGCCGGGACAGTGACAGGCTTTGATCGTATGGTCTTCGAGGATGCGCTCGATAAAACACTTAACCAACGCGCCTTTCCCACCTTTGCGGTATTTAAAAAGCTGAGTTTTACACTTTGCGCAGCTTATCTGTACGGTTCTTTTGGGTCCTTTTTTATTCGGTTTTGCCACCAATACCTCTGTTGCCGATGCCGATAGCTCTAGTCTAACAAGTAAAAAAAAGAGGGTCAGTAAGACCCTCTTTTGTTATACAGAAAGATGCTAAACACATTGATTAATCTTTCTGTGCTTCATCAATCTTTTTCTTTAACTCGTCCATCTTTTTTTCCGCACTAATTTGAGCATCTGCGCTGGAATTTTTCGCCTCAGCCTTTAGCTGATCAAGCTCTGCTTTCCACTTTTCTACCTGAGCTTCGCCTTTACGTTGATAAGCATCTGATTTGCTCATAGTCACTCTCCTTTTTTGGGTTAATTTAATTTTTTGACCGCTGACTTATTTGCACCGGCCCTTTAATGTCCCGGGTGCTCACTTTACCTTCGCTGCCATTTACCACCCGAATACCTCCGGTACTCTGCGCAAACACATTGCCAGCCGCATTTTCTATACGGACCATGCCCTCCAGTTGACTGACCTCTATATCTCCACGGCCACTATTCAACTCCGCAGAAAAATGTGCTGGAACCAATACCACCAAGTCAATATAGGGCTCCTGACCAGAATAATTACCACCGATAAAACCGGCTTCCAGATAGGCAACTTCGTTACGCGCCTCCAGGTTCAACCGGATATCTTCTTCAGCGTAATAATGAATACGTGCCAGCACTTCAATATCAGTGCGCTCAGCTTCACCACTAAGGCTTATTTTCCCGGCTCCCATACGACTGCTGAAATGCTCCAGCTGCGTCGCATTGAGGCTTAGTTTGCGCTCCTCAATATGAGGCGGCGGTGTCGCCTGGGCCGGCAACACAGAGCCTGCCATCAATAGTGCAAAACCAAGTGACGACACTATAAATTCTTTCATCTTTCTCCCCACTTTTAAGCTCTTTCCACTCCCTTTACCTAAGAACATCTGACTAGCGACCTGGCGTTAGTCCCTGTGCTATGATGCAGGGCAGTTTTAAACCTTTCGAATTAAAGATAGCAGAGAGAATTCATGACGCACGTTGTTTACACTATTGCGCAGGAACTTAACGTTCGTCCTGCCCAGGTTCAGGCCGCCATCACTCTACTTGATGACGGTGCCACCGTTCCTTTTATCTCCCGATATCGTAAAGAAGCCACTGACGGGTTAGATGATACTCAGCTACGTAACCTGGCTCAGCGCCTGACCTATTTGCGTGAATTAAATGAACGCCGCGCCTTTATCATTAAGAGCATTAATGACCAGGGCAAGCTTACAGACGAATTACAGCAGGCAATCAACGAATCCGCATCAAAAACTGAACTCGAAGACCTATACCTGCCGTTTAAGCCGAAACGACGCACTAAAGGTCAGATCGCTATTGAAGCCGGGCTTGAGCCACTGGCTGATACCTTGCTGAATGACCCCACTCAGACTCCCGATACGCTGGCGGCGGACTACATAAATAGCGAAGCGGGTTTTGCCGATAATAAAGCGGTTCTTGAAGGTGCCCGCTTTATTTTGATGGAGCGCTTTGCCGAAGACGCCGCTCTGCTCAAAAATATTCGCGCCTCGCTATGGAAAGAGGCCGCTTTGAGCTCATCTATGGTGACAGGCAAAGAGCAGGAAGGCGCTAAGTTCCGCGACTACTTCGAATATCAGGAACCTTTGCATCAGGTACCGTCGCACCGTGCCCTGGCACTGCTTCGCGGTCGTAACGAAGGTATCCTTCAGTTGCAGTTAAAAACTGACCCTGACCAGGACGAAAATGTGCGCAGTAGTCGTTACGAAGGTGTGATTGCTAACCATTTCAACCTTCAGTTTAATCAGCGCCCGGCAGATGCCTGGCGTCAACAGGTCGTACAATGGACCTGGCGCATCAAAATATTACCCCGCATGGAAACCGACCTGCTGGGCCATATGCGCGAAAACGCTGAAAAAGCGGCTATTAATGTGTTTGCGACTAATCTTAAAGATCTGTTAATGGCAGCTCCTGCAGGTCAGCGTACGACCCTGGGTATTGACCCAGGGCTGCGCACTGGCATTAAGGTAACGGCGGTAGATGGCACCGGCAAACTACTTACCCATACCACCCTGTTTCCACATGCACCACAAAATGCCTGGGATAAGACCATTCGCTCTTTGCAGCAAATTTGCACCATGCATAAAGTGGAACTGGTCGCTATTGGTAACGGCACAGCGTCAAGAGAAACCGATAAACTGGTTGGGGAACTGATGAAGCTGGCCCCTGAACTTAAACTCACTAAAGTCATGGTCAGCGAAGCCGGGGCTTCAATATATTCAGCCTCTGAACTGGCCGCCAAAGAATTTCCGGAGCTTGACGTATCCTATCGTGGTGCAGTTTCTATCGCCCGTCGATTACAGGACCCACTGGCTGAGCTGGTTAAGATTGAACCTAAGTCGATTGGTGTTGGTCAGTACCAGCACGATGTCAGTCAGTCGTTACTGGCTGACAGTCTGGATGCGGTTGTTGAAGACTGTGTGAACGCCGTAGGTGTCGATGTGAATACTGCCTCTGTACCTTTGCTGGCGCGCATTTCAGGTTTAAGTCGGGTGCTGGCGCAAAATATTGTTACCCACAGAGACAAGGAAGGTGCTTTTAAAGAGCGTAAAGCACTGTTGAAAGTCGCTCGTATGGGTCCAAAAGCTTATGAACAAGCGGCTGGTTTCCTGCGTATAATGGATGGCACTAACCCACTGGACGCCTCAGCCGTGCATCCCGAAGCTTATCCTGTTGCCGCCCGCATAGCGACCGAAAATGGCCGTGCCGTCACAGACGTTGTCGGCGATATCGGTTTCCTGCGTAAACTGGAAGCTAAAGACTATACCGATGACAATTTTGGCCTGCCTACGGTTACCGATATTATAAAGGAATTGGAAAAACCTGGCCGCGATCCGCGCCCTGAGTTCAAAACAGCCACCTTTAAAGAAGGTGTAGAGACTTTAAAAGATCTCAAGCCGGGTATGACTTTAGAAGGTGTCGCCACCAACATCACTAATTTTGGTGCTTTTGTCGATATCGGCGTGCATCAGGACGGGCTGGTACATATATCCTCTCTGTCCCAAAGCTTTGTTAAAGATCCGCATGATGTTGTTAAGGCGGGCGATGTGGTCAAAGTCAAAGTCATGGAGGTCGATATTCCACGCAAAAGAATCAGCCTGAGCATGCGACTTGACGATGAATTGCCTGTCCCTGATAGCAATAATTCGCCACGCAGTCCTAAACCAAAAAGCCAGCGTCCGAATAAAGCGCCAGCTGCAGCTAATCGGCAGCGCGCTCAGAAAGCAGAACCTACGAATGCCGTAATGGGGAATGCACTGGCAGACGCTTTTGCTAACGCGAAGAAAAAGTAAGGCACTCTGATGAGCGGTTTTGCGGTGGTATTAAGCTTTTTACTGGCAGGTTATCTACTGCAGAAGTTAAGCGTATTACCTGAAAAAACCGGGCCATTACTTAATAAATACGTGGTAAATGTAGCAGTGCCAGCCATGGTACTGCTGCATGTACCTCGCTTAACTATAGACTCGACGCTCTGGGTTCCACTGATTACCCCCTGGGCCATGCTTATTCTCAGCGCACTGCTGGTTTTACTCCTGGCTCATTTTTGCAATTGGTCGCGGGAAGTAACAGGTGCGCTAATGGTAGTGGTGCCATTAGGAAATACCTCTTTCCTGGGTTTTCCTATTATAGAAAGCTTCTATGGTACTGAGGGTTTGGTCTATGCGGTGCTCTACGATCAGCTAGGGTCTTTTATAGGCCTGGCTCTCTACGCCACTTTTGTTGCCAGCTGGTACGCCAAAGACGACGACCGAAAAAATTATTCAGCGACACAACTGCTACTTCAAATACTCAGATTCCCCCCCTTCATAGCTTTGCTGCTAGCTACGATATTACTCTTTAGCGGCAGTCAGTACCCGCTAACAATTGAGCAAATCATCGGAAGCATTGCAGCTACTTTGGTACCTGTTGTGATGATAGCGGTAGGTTTACAGTTAAGGCTCAGCATACCCCGTCAGGACATTTCGCCTTTTGTTTCCAGCCTGGGGATTAAGTTAATATTGATGCCGCTTTTAGCGTTAAGCTTCATGTTAGTGGCCGGACTAGACGGACTGGCCGTGAAAGTGTCACTGTTAGAAGCCGCTATGCCGCCAATGATAACCGCCGGAGCGATAGCCATGGCAGCGGGTCTCCGCCCACCGTTGGTATCCGCTATTATTGGTTATGGGGTGTTGTTCAGTGTGCTCAGTATTCCAGCCTGGTACTGGATAATTGAAACCTTGATAGGGTAGATTGGCAGGCTGTTAAGCAACACCTAATAAGAAAGACTCATTCGGGCGATAACTGCCCTGATAAAAACGCTCGATACGATCGCCACGAGCTGACATCAAGGCATCAACTTCGGCAAAGCCCGGATAACCGTCGCTAACTCCGGTACCATCATAACTTCCATCTTCCATACGCCGGGTAATAATGGGGGCTACAGCCGGGGTGACTGCATTCTGTGGTACTGCCCAGTCACTATTGAGCTCACTAAAACCAGCACTCCCAACCTCACGAATTTCCGTCATCTGCTCCTGACGTAGCTCAGTACGGGCTTCATTTTCCCGGAGGCTGGCTTCCTGAGCAACTTGACGATCCGCTCCGGAGGGCTGAGTGGGTGCCATAGCCGCGCGTCTGACAATCTGCATTTTTTGCAAGGTGGCCTGAGGGTCACCTGGTATTGGTGTTATATCAATATTTACCTGGCCGGCCACTGCATATGGACGACCATCCGGACCCATTTCAAATTCATATTGTGGGCTACTGGCATAGCGGCCGCCAATACTGGCGTGAGTTTCTTCATGTTGACGTACTTCGCGGTCACGTGTGCGTAATTCCTGCAGCTCAGGCTCTTCGTTCTCTTCCTCGCGCGTTCGCTCTTGCTGTTGTTCAGAACCGCGACCGTTCTCGCGCTGGCCATCGCGCTCCTGAATACGAGGAAAGCCAGCTTCCGCCCGTGCGTCTGCCAGTTGGTTCGCGTAGCTGTTATTAGAAGATTGAGGCGAGCGCTCTGAGTCAGAGCCCATACCGCGCTCACGTTGGGAGGCTTCATTCTGGTTGATTTGCGTGACGATTTCACGCATCTGGTTGTCACGACGCATCACATCAGTAGGCTGAGCAGCCGTAGTCGGTAAAAAGCTGACTGGCGGTGTCGTGATATTCATAACGCGTTAACGCATTTCAGTTGATTGGGGACGAATGCTCATCAGACTATCAAAAGTACTTTGAGCTGCTTCAATTGAACGGGCGTTGGCACGAAATACCATTTCCCCCTCATTCAGGTTAATCAGTTCACGGGTAATAGCATCAGGGCTAATGCCTGTTTCTTCCGTTGCACGAGCGGCAATCCGATCATCCTGACGCTGTACAGCCTGTTGTGCTTCAAGAACCTGCTCACGCTCCTGCCGACGCACAGGTTCACGGGCTATCTCGGAACTGGCTTCATTCACCTGATCACTGCCGCGATGCATACCGGTAAGGCCGTTATTCATTATGCTGCCGGAACCAATATAATTAACTTCCATAATCGCCTCACATAAAAAAACCGCATACTGTCAACAACTGAAGTACGCGGTTAATTATTGTTCAAAACAAGTGAAAAGTAAAGTTTAATCCCTGCTATAGAGCAGCCCTTACCATACGACGCCAGCGTCTGCGCTCTTGCCGGAATTCAGTTTTCAACTCCCGGTAACGGGCAGCTAACGATGAATGTTCAACCTGATCTTTGAATACCTGTGTTCGCGCATCCAATAAGGCTTTTTTACTTTGATAGTAGGCTTTTGCCTGTTTCAGTAAGTCTTCATACTCGTGCTGCAAGCGCTCTGCCGAAGTTTCCCGGTGCTCCTGCAAGCGTCGCCACATCATATCCAGACGCGCTTTTTCAATTTGATATTCAGAAGCCCGTTTCAGTTTACTCGCCAGACCTACATAGCTCATACCACGAATCAGCCACTTAGTCGGATCGAACTGATACCAACGTATGCCATTTCGGTAATCACCAGAGAATATATGGTGGAAATTATGGTAACCCTCACCAAAGGTGACAAAGGCTAAAACGCCATTGTCACGGGCTGAATTACGCTCGGTGTAAGGACGCGTACCCCAGATATGGGCCAGCGAGTTGATGAAGAACGTGGTGTGATGACCTATCACCAGGCGCAGAAAACCACACAACAACAAGGCGCCTATTACATTTCCCATTAGCAGACCTATTAATAGCGGCACACCAAAGTTCATGCCCAGGGTCAATGCCAGGTAATGCTTATGCTGCCACATAACAATAGGGTCACGCTGCAGATCTTTTACATTAGCGTAATCGTTGTAACTGTCTTCCTGATGCTCACGCAGCATCCAGCCAATATGCGAATACCAGAAGCCACGACTTGCTGAATAGGGGTCATTGTCATCATGATCTACATGTTTATGGTGTTCACGGTGATCCGAAGACCAGTGCAACGCGCTGTTTTGCAACGCTAATGCGCCACCTAAGGCGAACAACAAACGTACGCTCCAATGAGCATCATAGGTGCGGTGGGACCATAAACGATGGTATCCCGCAGTAATCGAAAGGCCGGCATAACAGAACAAGCCCAGCGCTGCCCACCATAATCCCGCGCTTAAACCGACAGTGAGCCCGTACCAAGGCACACCAATAGCGGCGATAGCGAATGTGATGGAAAAAACAGCTACATTGAGCCATAGGATGGGAGCTTTTTTCATAAGTACCTTTAAGATTTAATTCAGCTTACAACTGTTCGCTGAATGTAACTAGGTTTGTGCAAAACTGCAAGTGAAGTTTTGCAAATTGATCTTAACCTCTGGCAAAGATACACTTTGCCCTTGCCCTTCCAGCAGCCCAAGCTATTGATAATAAGGTTGACCCACCATGTCCGGCATCCGAGCACGACAAAAAGAAAAAACACGGCGCGCTCTTATTGATGCAGCTTTGAATCAGATGAGTGCTGAAATATCATTCTCCAGTCTCAGTCTGCGTGAAGTTGCCCGTGAAGCCCAGATAGCCCCCACTTCCTTTTACCGCCACTTCCAGAACATGGAAGAGCTGGGTTTAACTCTGGTTGACGAAGGCGGCCTGGCTTTACGTCAGCTCTTACGTCAAAGTAGACAGCGAATTGAAGACGGTGGTTCCATTATCAACGTTTCTCTGGAAACTTTTATGTATTTTGTCAGCAATCACACCAGTGTATTCCGTCTTCTGCTTCAGGAACGAAGCGGCACATCGCGTGAGTTCCGGGCCGCGGTTGCCCGTGAAATCGATCACTTTAAAGCTGAACTGGCTGACTACCTGGTTGTTGAACGGGATATGCAGCAGCGACTCGCTGAAGTGCAAAGTGATGCTATCGTGCGCGTAGTTTTCAGTGCCGGAGCGGATGCGCTGGACCTCAATCTAGACGAACGTAAGCACTTAATGCATCAAACTATGGTTCAGGTGCGCATGATAGCGCGTGGAGCATTATTGTTTAAGGACGATAATCACCTTTTGCCAACCAACGTCCACAACCCCGAAAAACCTGATCATTCCAGGTAGCACGAACCGTAGATGGATATGGCTCGCTGGTCCGTGGATCACGACATAAACCATCGGTAATCTGTACACGCATGCGGTCCTCACGAGTCTGGATATCGTAAGTCCACATATCCAGATAATAGTCCGGTTCACTGGCTGGCAGGCGTCGGTACTGCTCTTCCTGAGGCACTTCAAAGAAAACGTCTTTATCGGTTATTTTTAATAACCATTGTGGTTGCTCGCCCCGGGCCATGAAACGCAAGGGACCGCGCATATCAGCTTTAGCTTCTTGCCACTCTTCAGGCAATGGCCGCACTTCGCAGTCCGAGGTCTGATCGCCCCGGGTCCAGGTTGCGCTGTCTCCACGAAAACGAAACTCTGCATTTTCAGCGCGGAACACTTTCCCTACCTGAGTGCCACGATCCAGCCAGCGCGAACTGCGACTATCACTGATAACCACCCGAGCACCATAGAACTGGGCCAACACCTTCTCTCCATCGCAGGTCCACTCACTATAACTGGCACGCTCAGCCCCCGGGTTTCTTTCCAGAATAGGGGTTTGCTGGCACGCAACCAAAGACACTAAGGCACTGGCTGCTAAGATCGGTACTGCTTTCATAATTTCTCTCTCGTTGTCTATGCTATAGACACTTATTTTCGTTACTGGATTCGGCTAGCCAGTGAAGATTTACTTGCAAATAGCAAGTGCAAATAGCAAGCCATCTGAATTTCCTGTTACACTCAATAATGTAAATTCATAATCATAATAATTCAGGAGTTCTCATGGCCAGACTCATAACCTTCTGCCTGGGGGCCGCGCTAACTATCAGCGGTGCTGCACAGGCTAAAGAGATAACGCTACAGGATATAGTAGAAAGTAAACGGGTTAACCAGGCAATTGCCACCGCCAGCGGAAGTCATACCGCGTACACGCAGGTTCGACCACGTACAGCTTATGAGGAAGACGATGGCCCCTCACACGTAGAACTATACGTGCTCGATAAAGAAGGTGAAAGCATTCCTTTTATCACTGGCGAAGTTCGTATCGGTCAGATCGCCTTCAGTCACGATGAAAAATACATACATTACCTGTCCACTCGTGGTGACGATGAACATACCAACCTTTACCGCATTCCGCTGCGAGGTGGTGAATCCAGTAAGCTGCTCAAACACGCAACTGCTATCAGCAGTTTTTCACAGAGCACTGACGGTAGCTG
This sequence comes from Aliidiomarina minuta, assembly GCF_003987145.1. NCBI lineage: Bacteria > Pseudomonadati > Pseudomonadota > Gammaproteobacteria > Alteromonadales > Idiomarinaceae > Aliidiomarina > Aliidiomarina minuta. The sequence goes on from NZ_PIPL01000001.1 coordinate 1,804,592, forward strand.
GCTCGCTTTTACCACCCGTGAAGCTGGCCCTGAGAAAGCCGACGAACTAGCCAAAAAAGGTTTTCGTGCCGAAGTCTATGAAGAAGAACTGCGCATGGGCCAGGTCTTTATTCAGGACCTGAACGATAAAGATGCTGAACCTCAGCTCATTGAGCTGGACGAACATGTGCTGTCCGCCAGTGTTCGCCCTGAACATCAACAGCTTTTGCTACGCGTAGCTCCTACTCCCTTTGTCGATGACGACTTAATGCGCAGTTCTTTTGTCATCATTGATACCGAGGGTAACGAGATAGTTCGCCTCAACACTGAAGGTAAGTTAGGGCGTTCTGCGTTTTCAGATGATGGTTCACAACTGGCAGTTATTGGTGCTGAAGACAAACATGACCCGGCAGAAGGGCGTTTATATCATGCCAATCTGGAAACTGGTGAAGTACGTGATCTAGTACCCGGTTACGCAGGCCATATCCGTGATTTGCACTGGCAGGACAACCAGAACCTGTTGTTCATGGGCGAAACTGGCACCGAAACCGAAGTGGTCAGTATAAACCTGCAAAACAATGAGCGCAGCACACTGATTGCAAAAGGTCAGGTAATAATTTCCCGTCTTGCCGATAGTTCAGACAACGGTGACTTGACCCTGCTGGTTAATACACCTGCGCATCCATCCGAGGTTTATCGTCATAACGACGGCAATCTACAACGTCTGACCGACTCTAACCCCTGGTTAGCCGATGTGCGCCAGCCGCGTCAGGAAACCATAGTGCACGAAGCACGTGACGGTCTGCGCCTGGAAGGTATCCTGGTATATCCACTAGACTATCAGGAGGGACAGCAGGTACCCGTGATCATGGCCATCCATGGCGGTCCTGAGGCTCACATACGTAATGGTTGGAATGACCGTTACAGCACCCCAACCTGGTATGCTGCACAGCAGGGATACGCGACTTTCTTTCCGAACTACCGGGGCAGTACCGGGCGTGGTGTGAACTTCAGCAAGCTCGGTCAGAACGATTATGCTGGCAAAGAGTTTGACGATATCGTAGATGCCAAAGAACACCTGGTTGAAATTGGTCTGGCCGATCCGGATCGAGTGGGTATTACCGGTGGTTCCTATGGCGGTTATGCTTCTGCCTGGGGCGCCACTAAACAGACTGAGCACTTTGCTGCCAGCGTGATGTTTGTCGGTATCAGCAATAACCTGTCTAAATTCGGTACTACGGATATTCCAAACGAGATGCACCTGGTGCATGCGCGCAGCTATCCCTGGGATAAATGGGACTGGTATCTGGAGCGCAGCCCTATTTACTGGGCTGAGCAAGGACGTACCCCGCTTCTGATCATGCACGGCAAAGAAGACACCCGGGTTCACCCCAGCCAGTCTATGGAGCTTTACCGCTACCTGAAGGTGCATGACAACGTGCCGGTACGTCTGGTGCTTTATCCCGGCGAAGGTCACGGCAACCAGCGCACAGGTTCACAACTGGATTACGCAGAGCGTCTTATGCGCTGGATGGATTTCTATCTGGTGCAGCAGGCTGAAGGCATTCCGGATCATGAGTTACCTCATGCGGAACGACTGAACGACTAAAATCGTTGAAAGTACTCAAGCCCGGCTTTTAATGCCGGGCTTTTTTGTGGCAGATCAATACAGCTGAGCAACAAATTTCCTAAGCTAGGCTTCTACCCTAACCAAGGAGCTCACATGCCAGGTTTTCATTGGTCACCTGAACTTATTGCTAAATACAATATTAACGGACCCCGCTACACGTCCTACCCAACCGCACTGGCATTGCAGGCTCCTTTTTCTGAACAGCAGGTGCAAGAGGCACTTGAGGGTTCCGATGACCCGCTCAGTCTTTATGTGCATATCCCTTTTTGTCATGAGCTTTGCTACTACTGTGGTTGCAATAAAATAGTTACTCGCCATCAGCATAAAGCCGATACCTATTTAGACGCTTTACAGCAGGAAATGCGTTTCTACAAAACGCGGCTCGGCAAACGTCAGTGCCGTAACCTGCATTTAGGTGGGGGCACCCCGACCTTTCTGACTCTGCAACAATTAACCAGGCTTATGGAAATGCTGGCTGAAGAGTTAGCTTTTGATGCCCACAAAGCCGAAGAAGTCAGTATTGAGATTGACCCCCGTAGTTGTTCAAGAGAAAAATTAAGACACCTTCGCAAACTTGGCTTCAATCGGGTCAGTTTCGGCGTGCAGGACTTTAATGAACAAGTACAGATAGCTATCAACCGGGTGCAAAGTGAAGTACTGGTTGGCAACCTGATAGAGGAAGCCCGAAGCCTGGGTTTTAGTTCTATTAACCTGGATCTGGTATATGGCTTACCGCTGCAAAATACGGATAATTTCAGCTATTCATTGGACAAGGTCATTCAGTTAAATCCAGATCGCATCTCGCTGTTCAGTTATGCACACCTGCCGCAGCGTTTTGCGGCGCAACGTAAGATCAAAGACGCCAGCTTACCATCAGCACAAGATAAGCAGGCTTTGCACTTGCAGGGCATTGAAACCCTGGTTGCAGCGGGTTATCAGTTTATTGGCATGGATCATTTTGCCAAGGCTGATGACAGTCTCGCTCAAGCTCAACGCCAGGGACAGTTACAGCGTAACTTCCAGGGCTACACTACGCATGGTCAGGACGCTCTGTTAGGTTTAGGTGTGTCGTCTATAAGCCAGGTCAATGGCGTTATCTGGCAACATGAAAAAGATTTAAAAGACTATTACCGGCGCATCGAAAATGGACAACTGCCAGTGAATAAAGGCATTCACCTCACCCCGGATGATAAAATAAGAGCCGATTTAATCGCTCAGCTTATATGTCATTTTGAACTGAATAAAAGCGACTTTGCCGCTAAGTGGAGCATTCATTTTGATTTTTACTTTGCATCCAGTCTGGAAAAAATGAAGCCTTATATTGCAGACGGTCTGGTGCAGCTGAGTCATGATTCAATACAGGTAACTAACCACGGAAGGCTTTGGATCCGTATTATTTGCAGTGCCTTTGATGCTTATCTGGAAAACCAGCAGCAACAGTATTCAAAAGTTATTTAAGGAGTATGCAGGTGGGCGCTGAAGGTGTCATCGGCTTCTATTCCCATTGTTTCGCACACATATTGCATAGCCATGAAGGTTTCCGCCAGGGAGCATGAGCCGTTGCTCTTATGCTGAAAGCCGAGCGTGTCCAGTCGGATATGCCAGGTTGGAATCACTCCATGTTGAGCTAACGACTGTTTTACACATTGCTGTGAACAGCCATCTAAAGCCAGAATATTGCGCCCCGAACAGGCTATCTGCACATGTTTAGGCACACGCCCACCCACTCCGGCTATGCTCGACATGCAACCCAGTTCCTGATTGTGCAGCCAAAGTGCCAAATCATTGGCTAACTGCGCCAGGTTGGATGAACCTGAACATGCATAGACTAAAGGTTTGTCGGGTGAATTTTTAACACTCATAACTTGCTCCCTTCAAGAGGTTCCATGGCATCAGTTTATAGCTTTTGCCATATTCCGGATTGACCCATATCAAGGAGCCCACTTCGACAGGCAAATTGAGCTCAGCCAAATGCGGCAATGCCAGTTTGCGCCCGCCCCAGAATCAGCGCATGCACATCGTGCGTGCCCTCATAGGTATTCACCGCTTCCAGGTTCATAACATGGCGTATGACATGATATTCATCGGAAATGCCATTACCACCATGCATATCTCTGGCAGCACGTGCGATATCCAGTGCCTTGCCACAACTGTTTCGTTTGATCAGGCTGATGGTTTCCGGCGCCAGCTGGTCGCTGTCGGCCAGTCTTCCCGCCTGCAGGCAACCTAACAACCCCAGGCTGATTTCGGTCTGCATATCGGTTAATTTCTTCTGTATCAACTGAGTGGCGGCCAGAGGACGGCCAAACTGTTTGCGGTCCAGTGTGTACTGGCGGGCGGCATGCCAGCAGAATTCAGCCGCGCCTAAGGCACCCCAGGCAATGCCGTAGCGGGCTTTATTCAGGCAACTGAAAGGGCCTTTAAGGCCTTTGATATCGGGGAAGATATTGCTTTCAGGAACAAAAACATCCTGCATCGCAATTTCGCCGGTAATGGATGCACGCAAGCTGAACTTACCTTCAATTTTGGGCGCACTCAGACCCGGCATGTCTTTGTCCAGTACAAAACCGCGGATATCGCCGTCCAGCTTAGCCCAGACCACAAACACATCAGCAATAGGGCTATTGGTAATCCACATCTTGCTGCCATTCAGCAAATAACCGCCGTCTACGCGCTGCGCTCTGCTTTTCATGCTCGCAGGATCTGAGCCCGCATCGGGTTCGGTCAAACCAAAACAACCCACCCATTCGCCACTGGCGAGCTTAGGCAAATACTTATCCCGCAAGGCCTGGGTACCAAACTCATAAATCGGATACATTACGAGTGAACTTTGCACGCTCATAGCGCTACGATAACCACTGTCTACCCGCTCAACTTCCCGAGCAATCAAACCATAACTGACATAATTGACACCAGCACAGCCATATTTTTCCGGCAAAGTAGCACCCAGTAAACCCAACGCGCCCAGCTCGGTCATGATCTCGCGGTCGAAAACTTCATTACGGTTTGCCATCAGTATTCGTGGCTGCAACTTATCCTGACAGTAAGCCCGGGCGGTGTCTTCGATCATACGTTCATCATCGCTCAGCATCTGCTCCAGAACGAAAGGGTCCTGCCAGTTAAAAGTCGCCGCTTTACTACTCATTCTGCTTCCTTAATTCTATTTATGATTAACCATCATCCGGAGTATCCGCCCCAGCCTCGGGTTTAATTTCCCGGCGTTCAGTCTGCTGCGCCGCACGCAAACGTTTGCTATCAGTTACAAATCCCCAGCACAGACGAGTATTGTGCAAAACCGCTTGTTTACAAAAGTCCGGGCTGGATGTGGCCGTAGCATCTTCTATCAGAATGACATTGTAATCCCGAAAGCAAGCCTCTTCCATGGTAGTCGTAACGCACTGGTCCGTATTAATACCAGCAAATAATAGAGTACTGAAGCCCTGAGTCCTTAAAATCTGATCCAGGTGAGTGCCGTAAAAGCCACTGGTGCGTACTTTGTCCACAACGACATCCGAATCGCGTTGCTTTTGTTTTAACTCTTCTACAATCTCGGTGCCCCAGGTATTCGAAAGCAAAGCCTTATAATCGTTCATGGACTCGCCAATACCGCGCATTTTGATGCTTTTTTTATACTGATATAAAGTCGGCGGACCTAAATTCCTGAGGTCTTCGCGGTTCGCCCAGCCTATCCAGATAACCCAAAGGTCATGTTCACGCGCCCATTCTAGCGTACGTTGAATTCCAGGAATTGCGCTGCGACAACGTTCGGTAGCAAAACCCGCCTGATCCGCCCAGCCACTCTGACTACAAAAATCATTTTGCATATCAACAATGACCAGAGCCATGCGCCGGGTGTCTTCTATGATGGGAGTTTCATCTGTATGAATGCAGAATAACTTGCCAATGGGGCGATGATGAGGTGAGAGATCTATATGATCTGGCTCCAGATGCCAGCGTTCGCTGCTCGCACCCAGTTGCACACCACCTCGTTCAGTGGATTGATAAATTCTACGCTCTGACATAAGGATCCCCTGCGCTACACAAGTCCGTGCATTTCAGCGTAGGGGATCTTTTTAAAAGCGTCACTGTTAACGCTGTTTTAGTTTCCTAATAACTGCTGCATAACCTGCAGGTAACGGGCCCCTTCTTCACGGACTCTGTCATAATCCATGGTTTCCGAGCCCAGGTGCACTTCCTCAAGCACGTCCGCGGTTTGCGCCAGTTCTGTCTGCAATCGCTCTAAAGCGACTTCCAGCGTATAGGTAAGCTCATGTATCTGTACCATGTTTTCTGCTGATATATCTTCCTGCTGCAAGATAGTTGCTAGCTTTTGGTTATGGCTTTTCAGGTTACTGACAGCCTGCTCCAGCGAGTCTGCTGGCAGCGCTTCATAATGCTCAAGTCTGTCATCATGAGCCGTTGCTGCAGCCCCCCAAAGCAAAGCTGTAACCGCTAATACCCGTGCAATATTTGTCATCATTATCACCTATTCATAAGATCCAGAGGTAAGCAGATGATAATGATTATCATTTATTCATTCAAGCATTAATCAGGTATTTGCAATTACCCGCCAGATATCTTTCCAGCTTGGCTCTTTACCATACATAGTAATACCCAGCCGGAATAACCGCGCCGCCAGCTTACGTGCCCAATACAAGGTGGCCAGCATTAATCCCAGCGCTATCAGCCATTGCCACCAGGGCACGCCTACTTCAGCAACCCGAATTGGCATAGCGGCAAAAGAAGTGAGTGGAAACAGGCTTAAGAAAACAGCCAGTCCGCTGTCTGCCGAACCTATAATGGACAAGCTGACAATCACCGGTAGCATAGGTATAAACATCACAATGCTGCGCGACGAATGATTGGGATCATCAATGGTAGCAGCAAACCCAGCCAGGAAGCTGTTGACCAGTAGCAGCCCCAGCAACAGAAATACTATAGAGTTCAGCAGGATAATCAGACTTAAAGGAATGCTCAGCATGCCTCCTGCCACGATCATATGCATACCATTCATCAGTAGTAGCAACAGCAGGGCCGTAATCAGCATGGATTTAACGCTGTGCATAGTGACCCCGAGTATCTTACCGTCCATCCACTCCTGAGGGTGCAACAAGGTCAGTAGTTGCTCAGTCACACGCTGCTGTTTTTCTTGCGTAATAGCGGACATCAACAGGCCAAAGCCATTCATAACGCCGATAAATAACAGCAATAATATGCCACCGGTAATGAGCCCACGCCCACGCCGTTCTTCTTCTGCCGCAGCCGCATCTTCTTCCTCCAGACGCGAGGTGTAAACCATGTGAATATCCACGTCCTCAGTGTAGAAATCACGCTGCTCCTGAGTCAGTTCTAAAGATTCCAGCTTACGTTGCTGCATCCAGTCGGTCAGCACCGGTCTTACCTGATCCTGCCAGGAGGCGCTTTTCTCAACCTGTAAAGTTAAATCATAACCTTCCACTTCCAGCAGGCCATCCCACTCGTCGCCAAGCGACTGCAGGATACGCTCGCGATCGGCAGAATACATGCGTACAAACTCAACCTGCTGTGCGCGGGGCAACTCGCCCTCGGCTATCACTGCAATGCGTTGTTCGCTTTCAAAAAGACCCATAATGAAAGGCCAGAGCATGGCCAGAATAAAGCCACCGCCCATCAGACCTATAGTCAGCAGCTCCTGCTTCCACTTAAAAAAGCGCAGGAATTCAAAACGCGCGACGCGCAGTACCCGTGTCATATAAACCGATTTCATAGGGTTACCTCCTTGTCCTTCGACGCCTTATTCACGCCCCGCACTGCTGAGAGATACAGGTCATGTAATGGCTGTCGGTAACGACGAAATTCCTGTAGCGGTCCACACTGCGCGGTTTGCTGCAGTAAATCCTGCAAGGAAGCGTTCAAATCCACTTCAGCCGAGTACTGAGTCCGCTCAGTATTGCTCGCATTTAAGTTGTTATAAGGCAGGTTAGCCAGTTCCTGAGGTTCTACTGACTCAGCAAAAGTAAAACGTATATGCTGGGTTTCTGCCAGTTGTTGATGAATGGCATCAATAGGCCCGGATGCTATCACTGAGCCCAGGTTCATCAGTATAAACTGATCGGCTAAACGCTCCACTAGGTCCATCTGGTGGGCACTTAGCAGGATAGTAACCCCAGCTGCTTTTAAGTCTTTAAGTACATCCAGTACATGTTCCTGATTGACCGGATCCAGTCCTGAAAAAGGTTCATCCAGAATCAATACAGGCGGCTTATGCATCAAAGTGGCTATCAGCTGTATTTTCTGTTGATTGCCTTTCGACAATTGCTTTAAGTGCTCATTGGCTCTTTCCGTCAGGTCAAAGCGTTGTAGCCAGATTTCCAGCTGCTCATCTATCTGCTGTTTGCTCAGACCACGTAACTGGCCAATATACACCAGGTTCTGACGCAACGTACGGTCCTGATACAGGCCCCGGTCTTCCGGAAGATAGCCAAAACTGCCATCTGGCAAATGGGCAAATTCCTGCCCATCCCAATGCACCCTGATACTGCCTGAGTCAGGTTCGGTAAGACCGACCAACATACGCACGAGCGAAGACTTACCTGCACCGTTAGGGCCCAGCAAGGCAACAATTCCGCCAGCCTCCACCGTGAAGGAAACGTCGTCTACAGCGCGTACCGTAGAATATTCCTTAATTAAGTTTTTAATTTCAATCTGCACACATCCACCTTTGTGTTTATATTTTTATTTGCTATTTCCTGCTTCTAGCGTAAAGACATCCAGACAATAAATCATTAAAAAAATGACAACCGGTCAAATGACGTTATAAATGGAAAACAGGCACAAAAAAACCGGCCGGAGCCGGTTTTTTTGTTACGAAGCATAATTACAACTGAGGCCCGGCTGCAACCAGCGCTTTACCATCTTCGTTGTCAGTAAACTTCTCAAAGTTCACAATAAAACGCGCCGCCAGATCTTTAGCCTTCTCTTCCCACTCTGCCGCATCTTCATAAGTCTGACGCGGGTCCAGAATAGAATTATCCGGCACGCCTGGCAAAGCGGTTGGAATAGCGACATTGAAATAAGGCAGATTAACAAACTCAGCATCTTCAATACTACCATCCAGAATAGCATCAATAATGGCACGAGTTGCCTTAATGGAAATACGTTTGCCGGTGCCATTCCAACCGGTATTCACCATATAAGCTTCCGCGCCGGCGTCCTGCATGCGCTTGCCCAGAACTTCTGCATACTGAGTTGGATGCAAGCTCAAAAATGCAGCACCAAAACAGCTGGAGAAAGTAGGCGTAGGCTCAGTAATACCACGCTCTGTGCCCGCCAGTTTAGCGGTAAAACCCGACAGGAAGTGATACTTAGTCTGCTCTTTAGTCAGTTTAGCGACCGGCGGCAAGACACCGAAAGCATCTGCGGTCAGGAAAATAACTTTCTTGGCATGGCCCGCTTTAGAAACCGGCTGTACGATATTGTCGATGTGATAAATCGGGTAAGAAACACGGGTGTTCTCGGTTTTTGAATTATCATCAAAATCAACGCTGCTATCATCACGCACTGTTACGTTTTCAAGCAGAGCATCACGTCGAATCGCATTGTAGATATCCGGCTCAGCTTCCTTCGACAGGTTAATGGTTTTAGCATAACAACCACCTTCAAAGTTAAATACACCGTCATCGTCCCAGCCGTGCTCATCATCACCGATAAGCTGACGCTTGGAATCCGTCGACAATGTTGTTTTGCCAGTTCCGGACAAACCAAAGAAAATGGCTACATCACCTTTCTCGCCGACATTGGCCGAGCAATGCATAGAGGCAATGCCGCGTAACGGCAGGAAGTAGTTCATCATCGAGAACATGCCCTTCTTCATTTCGCCGCCATACCAGGTACCGCCGATAAGCTGAACACGTTCGGTCAGGTTAAAGGCAACGAAATTTTCCGAATTCAGGCCCTGCTCTTTCCAGTTTGGATTGGTGCATTTAGCGCCATTCATAACAATAAAATCAGGCTCAAAAGTCTGCAGCTCTTCAGCGGTCGGGCGAATGAACATGTTCTTAACGAAATGCGCCTGCCAGGCCACTTCGGTAATAAAACGTACGGCAAGACGAGTGTCTGCATTCGCACCGCAATAAGTGTCTACCACAAACAAGCGCTTGCCAGAAAGTTGCTGGGTCACTAAGCCCTTTAGACTGTTCCAGGTATCCTGTTCAATAGGTTTATTGTCATTCTTACCTTGATCTGACCACCAGACGGTATCCCGGGTCGTATCATCACGAACAATGTATTTATCTTTTGGCGAACGCCCGGTAAAGATTCCCGTGTCCACTGCGACTGCACCTGTGTCGGTGACAGTGCCTTTTTCATAACCCTGAAGGTCAATACGTGTTTCTTCTTCAAACAACTTATCGTACGACGGGTTATGAACAATTTCCGTGGCGTCTGTAATGCCATATTGGCTCAGATCCAGATCGGTCATGATACGACTCCTGAGGGTGCAGTCTGTTACAAGTTATGGTATTCGAACATGACCGGCGCTGACGGCAAGAATAAGCCCCTGCTGACGGTCAGAATTTGGTCGCCGATGATAGCCCTTTTACAGCTAAAAAGATAGGCTTTACAAACCTTCGTGCAGGGCTTTTTGTAAAGCTTCGGCCACCCGGGCATCAGTAAATTGGGTTACATCACCATGATGTAGCGCCACCTCTTTGACTAAGGTAGAGGAAATAAATGAGTTTTCTTCAGACGGCGTCAGAAAAACGCTCTCCAGACCCGGGTGTAACCGCCGGTTCATATTCGCCAGCTGAAATTCATATTCAAAGTCTGAAACCGCGCGTAAGCCGCGGATAAGCACAGTCGCTTCCTGTTCGCGGGCAAATTCAACCAGTAACCCGGAAAAACCGATCACACTGACATTAGGGAGATGTTCAGTGACAGCGCGCACTAGATCGACGCGCTTATCGAGATCAAACAGAGGTTTCTTACTCGGGCTCGATGCAATTCCTACGACAACTTCACTAAACAGGTTGGCCGCACGCTCAATAAGATCAGCATGCCCATTAGTGATAGGATCAAAGGTTCCGGGGTAAATAGCTTTTTTATGCATAGCAATTTCCACTCGCTCATAGTTACCGCGAATCATACTCTTTCCTCTGACCAGCGTCTAATCTGAGAGAAAGGGATGATAATTCTGTCGCAGCCGCGTAAAATAGAGCAATACATACGCCTACTACTATTCAGAGGGTCGAGGATGAAGAACGATTTTTACCAACAGGTACGTGAGCAGATTGAAGAAGTGCGCGAAGAGGGCTTGTTTAAAAAAGAGCGTATTATTTCTTCCTCGCAATACTCAGAAATCGAAGTCAACCACGACAAGGTATTAAACTTCTGCGCCAACAACTACCTGGGCCTGGCGAACCACCCTGAGCTTATCAAAGCAGCCAAAGATGGCCTGGATAAGCACGGCTTCGGGGTCGCTTCAGTGCGTTTCATCTGCGGTACGCAGGACATCCATAAAACGCTGGAGCAAAAACTGAGTGAGTTTTTAGGCACCGAAGACACCATTCTCTACTCCTCATGCTTTGATGCCAATGCGGGCCTGTTTGAAACTTTACTAGGTCCGGAAGACGCCATAATCAGTGACGCGCTGAACCACGCCAGTATTATTGACGGCGTTCGCTTGTGTAAAGCAAAACGCTACCGCTACGCCAATAATGACATGCAGGCGTTAGAAGAACAGCTGCAAAAAGCAGTCGCCGACGGCGCCCGACATAAATTGATCGCTACAGACGGTGTGTTTTCTATGGATGGCGTCATTGCCAACCTCAAAGGCGTTTGTGACCTGGCCGATAAATATGACGCACTGGTCATGGTCGATGACTCTCATGCCGTTGGTTTTGTCGGACAAAAAGGTCGCGGAACCCATGAATATCACGACGTCATGGATCGTGTTGATATTATCACGGGTACTTTGGGTAAAGCCCTGGGCGGTGCCTCTGGCGGTTTTACTGCAGCCAAAAAAGAAGTAGTGGAATGGTTACGCCAACGCTCGCGCCCCTACCTGTTTTCCAACTCACTGGCCCCTTCCATAGTAACGGCTTCTATTCGTGTGCTGGAAATGCTCAGTGAAGGCGATGAACTGCGCGACAAACTCAATCAGAACAGTCAGTATTTCCGCGAGAAAATGACGGCGGCAGGTTTTGAACTGGCCGGCGCAGACCACGCTATTATCCCGGTTATGCTAGGCGATGCTAAACTAGCCTCAGAAATGTCCGACCGCCTGTTAGCAGAGGGTATCTATGTGATCGGCTTTTCATTCCCGGTAGTACCTAAAGGTCAGGCCCGTATACGCACCCAAATGTCGGCTGCACACAGTCGCGCACAGCTGGACAAAGCTATTGACGCCTTTATCCGCATCGGTAAAGACCTGGGCGTGATTTAAGACCTTAATTCAGGAGTAACGAATGAAAGTATTAGCTAAGCTCAAAGCCGAAGAAGGCATCTGGATGAGCGAGTCAGAAAAGCCTGAAATCGGCCATAACGACTTGCTGATCAAAATTAAGAAAACCGCGATCTGCGGCACCGATGTGCATATATACAACTGGGACGAGTGGTCACAAAACACAGTTCCCGTTGGCATGACCGTGGGCCACGAATATGTCGGCGTAGTAGCTGATATGGGCGCCGGTGTACAAGGCTTTGAAATTGGTGACCGGGTATCCGGCGAAGGCCACATTACCTGCGGCCATTGCCGCAATTGCCGGGCCGGACGTCGCCATTTATGCCGCAATACGACAGGCGTAGGCGTAAACCGCCCTGGCGCTTTTGCCGAATACCTGTCTATTCCTTCTATTAACGCCTTTAAAATACCGGACGAAGTCAGCGATGACATGGCCGCTATTTTCGATCCTTTTGGTAACGCTGTGCATACTGCCCTTTCTTTCGACCTGGTCGGTGAGGACGTGCTGATTACCGGTGCAGGGCCTATTGGCATGATGGCCGCAGCGGTAGCTAAACATGCGGGTGCACGACACATTGTGATCACTGATATTAACGACTTCCGCTTGCAGCTAGCTAAAAAAATGGGAGCTACCCGGGTCGTCAACTCTAAAGAAGAAAACCTGCTGGATGTCATGAACGAGCTGGGCATGCATGAAGGTTTCGATGTCGGTATGGAAATGTCTGGTGTCGCGGTTGCTTTCAACGACATGCTCACCGCTATGAACCACGGCGGCAAAGTTGCACTATTGGGTATTCCGCCGGGCGATATGGCGATTGACTGGAATCAGGTCATTTTTAAAGGTTTGGTCATTAAAGGCATCTATGGCCGCGAAATGTTTGAAACCTGGTATAAAATGGCTGCGCTCATTCAGTCGGGTCTCGACTTGAGCCCTATGATTACCCACAACATGCCTGTCGATGATTTCCAAAAAGGTTTCGACATCATGCGTTCTGGTAAGTCCGGTAAAGTCGTTCTCGACTGGGAAGCCTGAGATGACTGACTTCGAGCGTATCTCTATTGCTAACGCGCGGCAGCTTATCGCCGCGCAGGATGCAACCATAGCCGATATTCGCGACCCGCAGTCTTTTGCTCTAGGACACATGCCTGGCGCTTTTCATCTGACGGACGCCAATTTGCACCAGTTTGTATTAGAAAAAGATACCAAAAAACCGCTTATTGTCGTTTGTTATCATGGCATCAGCAGCCAGGGCGCTGCCCGCTACCTGATTGAACAGGGGTTTTCTGAGGTTTACAGTCTGGACGGTGGTTTTACAGCCTGGCAGCAACATCAACCTGATCAGGTTGCCCGCGGATGAAATTGCTGTTGACGCACCCGGACCCCGAACACATGGCAAATGCCCGACAGTATCTGTTACGTCATGGCATTCCAGTCAGCGTTTCCGAGCGCTCCGGACAACTTGAGCTTTGGTTGTTACAGGACAACTACCAGGAGACAGCGCTCAACCTGCTGCGCGACTTTGACGATTTACCAGCGGATCATCAGGTGGCTCAGCCATCGCATCAACAGTCCATGTTTGGCCCAACCCTGCGCAGCCTGAGCCAACAAGCTGGCCTGCTCACATTTGCGATATTCTTGATGACGCTGGCAGTGGCCGCTGCTCAGCTCGTCTTTTCGCCGCAGGCAGTGATGGGCAGCTTAATGATCACACCGCTGCATAGCATGCAGTTATCACTTAGCGAACCCTGGCGTCTGGTTACCCCAGCATTTATTCATCTTTCAGCGACTCACCTGGTATTTAATTTATTCTGGTGGTGGTATCTCGGGGGCCGTATCGAACTGCGCCTGGGAGCCGGTCATTTGGCGCTGATTTTCCTTGTGACCGCGATAAGTTCCAACCTACTGCAATGGTATACCAGTGGGCCGCTATTTGGCGGTATGTCTGGCGTAGTGTACGGGTTACTGGGATTTTGTACCTTGTATAGCTGGCGCCGCCCCACCTCATTAAGTCTGCCACCAGCATTGATTGTGTTTATGGTGGCTTGGTTGTTGCTTGGTTACACTGATTTACTCTGGGTTAATGTCGCCAACGAAGCGCATTTAATGGGCTTGATCAGTGGTTCGCTACTGGGTGCTTTATATCGTTTACGAGAAAAATCAAGTTAAGGTTACTGGTAGAGATAGTTGGTGAAAATAAGGTTTTCAATCACTTCTCTACCAGTTTCCTGTTCCATTAGCTCCTGCGCTCTACTCAAGCAATCGCGGCGAATTTCATCTCGCCCAGTTAAGGAGCGGACCTTGCCTTCCTGAGCCTCGCCGAAGATCTCAATAAAGGCGTCCCGTAATAACGGAGCGTGATGCTCTAATAACTGCAGGTCGTTGACACTCCCCACTACTGCCTGAACAGAAATTCGCACATAACCAAGATGACGAGTGTCATCTAACTTCACAAAGTTAGTTGTAATATCAGGTTCAAAAGCGAAATAAACTTGGCGCTGTTCGCTTTGTGCATGCACCGATGCAGTGAGAATCCAAAGCATAACTGTAATTAATGCGCCCTTTACGTACTTTCTCATTTCATTACCCCTGCATCCATTACTTAACCCTCTGTTAGTTGATTATATGTAAGTCGACTTTTACAGCAACAACTGCGCCTAGTCTGCAACTTCTGTTATCATGCGTCTATCATTTAATCTTAAACAAATTTATGGTTTCCGATACTCTTTTTAGCGGCAGCCGCTGGGATTTCTTAAGGCCTAAAACGATTCCTGACACATTGGCTAACTGGCTTTTTGATTCTGGTTCACTAACCGCCAAACTAAAAGCACTTAACCCTGATTTCGAGGTTGAGGTTTTGCGTCATGCGAACGGCCGTATCTACCATGATGAAGTCGCCTTACTTGAGAAAGATGTGCCTTGTCAGGTGCGGGAAGTTATTTTAAGAAGCGCAGGATTACCCGTAGTATTTGCGCGAAGTGTGATTCCAAACGCTGATGACGCGAGCCTGAATGCGCTGAACTCGATCGGCAATCAACCGCTTGGCGAGGCCTTGTTTAGTCGCTCTGATGTCACTCATGGGCCTATTGCGGTGACTCAATTTTCAGCGCAAAGTAATATGGCATCGTTCAATGAGGAGTTACTTGGTTCACGGCAGGCTCTTTGGGGACGCCGCCGTAAATTTGAGATAACTGACAACCCGGTCCTGGTCACTGAAGTATTTTTATCATCCGCACCCTGTTATAAGGAGCCTGCATGAGCCGTCTACACCATTATCACAAGCTGATGCGTATGGATAAACCCGTTGGTACCTGGTTATTGGCCTGGCCTACTTTCTGGGCGCTGCTCGTTGCTGGTGCCGGAGACCCTTCGTTACGTATGGTCGCTATCTTTGCGGCTGGTGTTTTTCTGATGCGTTCTGCAGGCTGTGTTATCAACGATTTTGCCGATCGTAAGATTGATGGCAAAGTCCGGCGTACTCAACAACGGCCGCTAGCTACTGGTGCGGTAACAGCAGCCGAAGCCCTAATCCTTTTTGCGGGTTTAGTGCTACTTGCCTTTTTGCTTGTACTTACTCTGAATACGTTAACTATCGGCCTAAGCGTCATAGCTGTCGTGCTGGCCGCTTTTTATCCTTTTGCAAAACGCTTTACTTACTTGCCGCAATTGTTTTTGGGCGCTGCCTTTAGCATGGCAATTCCAATGGCATTCGCAGCTGTTGAGGGCCGATTACCCTTAATTGCCTGGGTGCTGTTCGCGGCAAATTTGCTTTGGACGGTCGCCTACGACACAGAATACGCTATGGCAGATCGCGAAGACGACTTACGCGCCGGAATTAAGTCCAGCGCTATACTCTTTGCCCGTTTCGACATTCTGGCCATTGCTGTTTTACAACTGCTTACCTTATTACTGCTGTCCATAGCTGGCTGGATGCTGCACGCGGCTCCTTATTACTGGATTGCGCTCGCTATAGCCGCCACCATGTTTGCCTGGCAGCTGTGGATGATTAGCGGTCGTCAGGCTGACCAGTGTCTGCGGGCTTTTAAACAGAATCATTACGTGGGCATGGCCATTGCCATTGGCCTGGCATTGCACTTCTGGTTACCGGACGTGCCCTGGTTAGGCAGCATCCTGTAACCTGGGAAGCCTAATGGCTTCCCAATAACTTTTGCACAGACTGGCGGATAGTTTGCACTATGGAGCTGGGTAACAAAGAATCTATTTCATCACTCAATAGCGCAACGCGCTGATCAGAACAATATTCGCCGCTTTCGGCCACCACGATATATCCCTGCTGTTTGAGGACATTGACTAAGGTACTGAAAATACGCTTATCAAAAAACTCAGGAGCATCTATACCGTGCATGGAACCCAGACGTTCAGCCAGCAGTTCGCTGTGTTTTTCCAGGTCCGTACGAGAAAGCGATCCTGATTGCTGCAATAATTCCAGCACTATGCCGTAGCGGATCAAAGTCTCATTAATGCTGTTCGCCAGCAGGCGCAATTGAAAATAACCACTACTGTCATGTGCCGGGACACTGTACTGCTCGCCGTCATACTGTAACCAACCCTGTTCATGCAATTGCTCACAGATAGCGGCGGTCCATACAGGCACGTCTTCAACATCCTGACTCAGATACAGCTCAGCCCTTAACATAGGTATTAATCTAGCAATAAATGTGGCTGCATCACTACTTTGAAAGCGTTGATGAGCAAGGCTGTATATAGCTACTAACGCAGGCACTGCAAATAAATGCAGGATATTGTTGCGATAATACGTCAACGAAATGGCCTGTTCAGGCAATAAGGTAGCAACGTCGCCCACAGCGTCACTATGTACCTCAAACTTATTCATTTTAGTGGCCTGTTTCCAGAGTTCTTCACCTGTAACCTCGGGTGCCACTGCAAAACTACTGTAAGGCACTTCGCTTAATAACTGCAGGTAACCATCAAACTGCCGTATTAGCTCTTCTTTAGTTAATGAACGGTTTTCGGAACAGAGCAGGCAAAGTCCGCTTAAATTTACGCTATTGACCACAGCTCCATCATTAATATGGCGCATGAGTTTATCAGCCAGCTGATTCACTCGCGGCGTCATCCAACTTGGTTTTGCTGGCTCCTCCAGTCCTCGGGTGCTGGAGTCCCTCCAATCTGGCTGGTGTTCATCCAGGTACTCATCCAAGCGCACCGGTTTGCCAAAAGTAACGTAACCATGGCCAAAATTACGCAGTTTACGCAGGATTCCAAACACCTGGAAAACCGATTCCTTCTTTTTGTTATTACCACGCAACTCTTTATGGTAAGTACTCACTTCCATGACATGCTCGTAACCGATATACACAGGTACAAGGCTTATGGGTCGGCTAATGCCGCGCAGCTGTCCCTGGAAAGTCATAGCTAACATGCCTGTTTTGGGTGCCAACAGGCGTCCCGTACGACTGCGCCCACCCTCCATAAAGTACTCAACTGAATAACCTTTCTGGAACAGGCGTCCCAGATATTCGCGAAAAGCAATGGAGTACAATTTATTGCCACGAAAACTGCGGCGAATAAAAAAAGCGCCACCGCGGCGGAATATCGGGCCAGCGGGCCAGAAGTTCAGATTCACTCCGGCAGCTATATGTGGCGGTACCAAACCTTCCTTATAAATAACATAACTGAGTAGCAGGTAATCCATATGGCTGCGATGACAAGGTACATAAATGATTTCATGCCCGTCCTGTGCGAGCTTGCGTACCGTTTCACCATGGCGCACGTCAATACCGTTATACAAACGGTTCCACAACCAGGTCATTACCCGATCACCAAAACGCACCAGGCCCTCGCGGTAATCCGCAGCAATTTCTTCCAGGTAAGTTTTAGCCCGCTGTTCGGCTTTCGCTTCGCTAACTTTTTTGCTTTTCACCTCATCAGCAATCGCCTGGCGCATAACAGGAGTGCGCAGCAAGGAACGGATCATCTCATCCCTGCTCCACAACTTAGGTCCCGCCACGGCGTGTCGTAAACGGCTAAAATGGGTGCGGGCAACCCGTGCCAGCTTAGCACCTAAATTAGTATCGCTGGCATGCCTGTCAGCCATTGTACGCAGGCTCACTGGACGGCTGATACGTACCATGATGTTACGGCCTGCAAACAGCAATAACATAAAACGCTTCCACAAATTAGGTACTTCAATATCGGCAGTAAGTGCACCTGCAGGCTCTTCCCGCCCGGCATTTCGTCCCCAGAAAAGAGCAATTGGATGCATGACAACGTTGCACTCAGGTTGCTGCTGATGTAATTCCAGCAACTCCTGAAACGGTTGCCCATAATCGTACTTCAGACGCCCGCGAGGATCTTCAATATAAAGCACCCGGGGAAAGGTCTTGTCACCTATCTGCAGAGGCTCCGTAGGATCCGGCAAACCTAGCCGGCGAGTTGCCTTTTGGGCAACCACCAAATCAGTGAAGCTCGGGGAGCGCATGACATAAACCAGATGATCGGCTGCGGAAGGCGTCGCTTCATCTTCATCACGAATAGCTTCAAACTGGGTAAGCCAGCGTACTGGCCATTTAAATATTGAAAACAACAAATGTTTCATGCTCATAACTGTCCACACAAAGTCAGCAAAGGGAGGCCCCACTGGCATCCTGCAATGTGTTACAGCATACCATTCCACAGAAAATTTGTCGCAAACCGGTAACATCACAAAAAAGTAACAGAAATATTTGCACTGGTTGAAATACTGTATATACTCACAGCATACTGTATAGAAAAACAGGTAACTCAGATGCGACCTTTAACACCACGACAAGCAGAAATACTGGACCTTATTAAGACAAATATTGAGGCGACCGGTATGCCACCTACCCGGGCTGAAATTGCCAAACGGCTAGGTTTTCGTTCCGCCAATTCTGCGGAAGAGCACCTTAAGGCTCTGGCCAGAAAAGGGGTTATTGAAATGATGCCCGGCATGTCTCGTGGTATTCGCCTCTTACAGGAAGAAGTAGAAGAACCGGAACAGCCCGGACTACCTTTAATCGGACAAGTCGCAGCCGGTGAGCCTATCCTGGCGCTGCAGCATATAGAAAGTCATTACCAGGTTGACCAGCATCTGTTTCAGCCTCAAGCGGATTTCCTGCTACGGGTAAATGGCATGAGCATGCAAAAAATTGGCATTCTGGATGGTGATTTACTGGCGGTACATAAAACCACCCAGGCTCGCAATGGTCAGGTCGTTGTCGCCCGCATTGAAGATGACGTGACAGTCAAGCGCTTCGAACGCCACGGCAGCAATGTCATGTTACACCCGGAAAATGATGAATTTTCTACTATCCATATTGATTTAACTTCACAACCACTGACCATCGAAGGGTTAGCCGTTGGTGTAATAAGAAATGGAGCTTGGTTATGAGCCACATTATTAATAATAGTCGTCGCATCAGTCATCCAGGCCTTTGGTCAGATGAGCATACAACGCAAATAACTACACAGATAAACTGGCATCCTGAACAGGAAAAGCTGCAGCAGATGCTACGTACTATCAGTACGCTGCCAAAAGCCTCTGACAAGTGGGTAACTATTATTGGCACACCTACTCAGTTAACTAGTAAAGCCTTCCTACAGCAGCTAGAAACCGCCGGCATTTCCAGGCACCGAATACGCTGGATCCGGACTCGTGATGAAGATACCGCAGTCTGGGCCGCCGAACAGGCTATGCTTATTGATAATAGTGAGCTTGTGATTGCCTGGTTGGGCCAGTGTAAGGGTCGCAATTTACAGCGTGCGTCGCTGGCCGCGAGAGTCAGCCAGGCCAGCACTTTTCTCTTTACCGGTAACGATTCCCCAACTCCACTCCACTAGCCTTTTATGGCTATCCCAAGGGGCTGTTAACTACAGCCCCTTTTTTATTAACAATTTTGGTGTTATTTTGATACAGATTAAAGCGTAATAAACTAAAGTTTTAACTAAGCTACATCGTTGTACTCGGTTGAAATGAATAAAGCCTGTATCACCAATAAAAAATAAACACCTGCTACGCAGGTAATAACTAAAATATAACAAAGGGTTAGGCGAGAATTGCGATTCAGGGGAAGAGCTGTTCCTGTTCTTGCTGATCTCTTTGTTCTGGCGTTGCCGCCTTTCCCCAAAGGCTGACAACAAAAGAATAAGAGGAGATGTCGAGTGAAATCGAGACTTTACCGCGTCCTGGCGGCAGTTTTAGCGATGCTAACAATGCCTGCTGCATACGCAGAAAGCCTGCAGATTAACCTTCCGCGCGGCGCTACAGATATTAGTAATACAGTGTATAACCTGCACATGTTCGTATTCTATGTCTGTGTGGCTATCGGGGTTGTTGTATTTGCGGCCATGTTCTGGTCCATGATCCGCCACCGCAAGTCGCGTGGTCAGGTGCCAGCAAAATTCCACGACAACGTGAAGGTGGAAATCGCCTGGACCATTATTCCCTTTCTGATTCTAATCACTATGGCGGTGCCTGCCACCCGGGTCCTGATCGACATGGAAGATACTTCCGATTCTGACATGACGGTCCTTATCACAGGTTCACAGTGGCGTTGGAACTACGAGTATTTTGAACATGATGTTCAATATCGCAGTAGCCTGGCTACTATGCGAGATCAGATATATGGAAACTTGGAAAAAGGTGAAAATTACCTGTTAGAAGTCGACCGGCCGTTAGTTATACCTACAGACCGTAAAGTCCGCTTCCTGATAACTTCCGACGACGTTATTCACTCCTGGTGGGTGCCTGAGTTTGCCATTAAAAAAGACGCTAATCCCGGTTATATAAACGAAGCCTGGACCATCGTTGATGAGCCTGGAATTTACCGCGGTCAGTGTGCTGAACTTTGTGGTCGTGACCACGCTTTCATGCCTGTAGTTGTTATCGCCATGGAGCCCGATGATTTCGACGAATGGATAGCTAACGAGGAAACTCGTCAGGCTGAAGCCAGAGCCGAAGAAGAACGCTTACTGGATATGGAAATGAGTATGGATGAGCTCATGAGCATGGGTGAAAATGTTTACACCGCTCAGTGTGCAGCCTGTCACCAGCCGAACGGACAAGGTGTGCCGGGTGTATTCCCTGCGCTTGCTGGCGAAGGCATGTCCGTAGACCCTGATGGAATCGAAGACCATATAGATATAGTGGTTAATGGTGCATCCGGCACTGCCATGCAGGCCTATCGTAACCAGCTGACTATGCGCGAACTTGCTGCTGTTATTACCTATGAGCGTAATGCCTGGGATAATGACACCGGTGATACGGTGCAGGCAGCCGATATACATAATTTCATTCAGGGTAACCAATAAGGGAGATGGCCATGAGCACAGTAGTTGATACACATCCTGATCATGATCATGATGACCATCATGACCATAAGCCCACAGGCATTAAACGTTGGTTATTCACCACCAACCATAAAGACATAGGTACACTTTACCTGCTCTTTAGTTTCCTGATGTTTTTAGTGGGCGGTACCATGGCGCTGGTTATTCGCGCCGAACTATTTCAGCCGGGGATGCAGATTGTAGATCCTCATTTCTTTAACCAAATGACCACTATGCATGGTCTTATCATGGTCTTCGGTGCTGTTATGCCTGCCTTTACCGGGCTGGCAAACTGGATGATACCTATGATGATAGGCGCGCCAGATATGGCGTTGCCGCGTATGAATAACTGGAGCTTCTGGATACTCCCGTTTGCGTTCATTATTCTGCTGTCGTCGATGTTCATGCCTGGAGGGGGACCCGCATTCGGCTGGACCTTCTATGCACCGCTCTCCACCACTTACAGTACAGACTCTACCGCTCTGTTCGTATTTGCCATTCATATCATGGGCATATCATCCATCATGGGGGCGATTAACGTTATCGTGACCATTATGAATATGCGTGCACCTGGCATGAGTTACATGAAAATGCCGCTGTTCGTGTGGACCTGGTTCATTACCGCCTTCCTGCTTATTGCAGTAATGCCAGTATTGGCCGGTGTGGTGACCATGGTGTTAACGGATAAGTACTTTGCGACCAGCTTCTTTGACGCGGCGGGCGGGGGTGATCCCGTACTTTTCCAGCATTTATTCTGGTTCTTCGGGCACCCTGAAGTCTATATTATGATACTGCCTTCGTTTGGTATTGTATCCGCTATTATCCCAGCCTTTGCCCGTAAGCCTCTGTTTGGTTATGCCTCTATGGTGTATGCAACAGCGGCCATAGCAGGGCTGTCATTCCTGGTCTGGGCACACCACATGTTTACCACGGGTATGCCAGTGTTCGCATCCCTGTTCTTTATGTATATGACCATGCTGATTGCAGTGCCTACCGGGGTTAAGATCTTTAACTGGGTGAGCACTATGTGGCGGGGGTCCATGACCTTTGAAGCACCTATGCTCTTCGCACTGGCTTTCGTAATACTGTTCACCATCGGTGGTTTCTCCGGCATTATGCTGGCTATTACACCGGTTGATTACCAGTATCATGATACTTATTTCGTAGTGGCCCATTTCCACTATGTATTAGTCAGTGGCGCAGTCTTCTCTATCATGGCGGCTGCCTATTATTGGTTGCCCAAATGGTCTGGGGTTATGTTCGATGAAGGCCTGGCGAAACTGCACTTCTGGTGCTCGGTGATTTCGGTCAATATCCTGTTCTTCCCTATGCACTTTGTAGGTTTAGCAGGCATGCCACGCCGTATCCCTGATTATGCGCTACAGTTTGCGGATATAAACGCAGTGGTCAGTGTTGGCGCCTTCCTGTTTGGTTTCTCACAGCTGATCTTCCTTGCTGTTGTGGTGAAATGCTGCATGAAGAAAGGCGAACCTGCACCGGCTAAACCATGGGAAGGTGCTGAAGGTCTGGAATGGGAAGTGCCTTCACCGGCTCCGTACCATACTTTTGATACACCACCACAGATTAAGTAAGAGGTAATCCTTATGCGCGAACAACAACAGCAGAAGCCAGATAACAGCCGGGTCATTACCCGACTGCTAGCCTCAGTGGTACTCATGTTCGCCTTTGGTTTTGCGCTGGTGCCCCTGTATGAGAAGTTTTGCGAAGTAACCGGTTTCAACGGGCGCACTACCAATACAGCGGCAGCAGCAAGCGATGGTAGCGTTATAGACACCAGTCGCTTAGTAACAGTGGAATTCCATACGCGTGTGAACCGTGGTCTACCCTGGGAATTTGAATCAGAAATGCGCCGTATCCAGTTGCATCCGGGCGAAACTAAGGTTGTGAATTTTACAGCTAAGAATCGCACCGGCCGTGATATGACGGGCCAGGCGCTACCTTCTGTTTCACCGGGTGAGGCTGCACCTTACTTGCTTAAAACTGAGTGTTTTTGCTTCCAGAACCAGCCCCTGGCGGCAGGTGACACGGCGGTCATGCCTATGCAGTTTTATATTGACCCGGATATTCCCAACCATATTCGCACCTTCACCCTGTCATACATGATGTATGACATGACAGAAGCCGCTGCCAAAGGACGTGTCGTTGTCGACACTTCTGAGTGAGGAATAAAAAAAATGAAAAACGAGAACGTGGAACACGAAAAGTATTATGTCCCAGACCAAAGTATATGGCCCATTGTAGGAGCCGTTGCTCTGGGTCTTATCGCTTATGGGGCAGCACATTACACAATTGAATGGTCGAACCAGGAATCTGGTTTTGGTCACTGGGTGCTACTGGCAGGTATCGTAGTATTACTCATTATGCTGACTGGCTGGTTTCGTGATCAGATTCGCGAATCCCAGCAAGGTCTGTACAGTGCGCAAATGAGCCGTTCTTATCGACAGGGTATGAGCTGGTTTATTTTCTCCGAAGTTATGTTCTTTATGGCTTTCTTTGGTGCCCTCTTTTACGCACGCATGATTGCAGTGCCATGGCTTGGCGGTGCGAGCAATAATGCTATGACGGGTGAAGTCTTATGGCCTGCTTTTGAAGCTATCTGGCCGCTGACTACTACACCTGATGGCACTGAAACCCAGGCTATGGGCTGGGGCCTGCCACTAATGAACACTATGATTCTGATAACGTCTTCCGTTACTCTGCATTTTGCTCATGTTGGTCTGGAAAAAGATAAGCGTAAATCATTAACCACATGGTTAGCGATTACTATTGCGCTGGGTCTTATATTCCTGGGGTTCCAAATGTACGAGTACGTGCATGCTTATCGGGATCTGGGGCTGACTCTGCAATCCGGTATCTATGGTAATACCTTCTTCCTGCTGACTGGTTTTCACGGTATGCACGTAACCCTGGGAGCCATCATGTTAATTGTGATGCTCGCCAGGGTCATGAAGGGACATTTCAGTAAGAATAATCAGTTCGCCTTCGAAGCGAGTGTCTGGTACTGGCACTTCGTCGACGTGGTTTGGGTACTGTTGTTCTTCTTTGTTTATATTATCTAACTAAAACGCGCCTCTACCTCAGTAGGGGCGCGGATTTGGCGTTATAATTCCGGTTGCCAGGGCAAGCAAAATAATGACAATAGCCAGCACGGAAAAGACTAAACGACGACCTATATAAAATGACATCGGGGGCTGCTCCGGATCGCCTTTGATCATAGTGAACAGTCCTTTGAATAAGTTAAAAATGACATACAGCAGTAATGCGGCGAGTAGCAGTTTTAAAATGATGTTAAACAAAATTTATTCTCCAGAGTTATTATCATGCCCGTCCTTCGTGTAGGTCGACTTCGACTTCATCCCGGCGCTTTGCTTATTACTTTGCTTGCAATTGCTATCATGGTCAAGCTGGGCTTCTGGCAAATTGATCGTGGCCAGGAAAAGCAGTCTATCATTGATAATCATGCGATTGGCGTGGAATCCGAGGCTCAGCGACTAAACCCAGATACTATTTACTCATCAAATATGCGTACCGATGAGGTTGTTCGTGCACGCGGCTCCTTTCGCGAGAATCAGTATTTCCTGGTAGATAATCAGACCTTCAATGGCCGCGTGGGATATCACGTAGTAGCACTTTTGGAGAGCGAAGCTATTGACCCTTTTCTGTTACCCGTAAACCTCGGATGGGTATCTATTGAGGGCAGCCGCCAGACTTTACCTGAGGTTAGTTTACCAGCAGGTGAAGTAGAGATAGAAGGCAGAGTCCATGTGCCTGCAGAGAAACCTTTTTTGCTTGGCGAACAAGCATTTTCCGACGAACTACCAATGCGGGTTCAGTACCTTGAGCTCGAGAAACTAAAACAACATCTGCAATTACCACTGACAGACTTTAGTGTGCTGCTGGATGAAGAAGCAGATTTTGGATTTCCCCGTGACTGGCCTGTTGTCGTGATGGAGCCCCACCGCCACTACGCCTACGCAGTACAATGGTTTGGCCTGGCAATTGCCGCGCTGGTCATTTTCCTCGTTGCCAGCCGGGTTAAATCCAAAGCCAAGGAGAAGTACCCACAATGAAAGCAACAAAAGAACTCAGCCCTGAACAATTAGTGCAACGTCGTAAAAACAGACGGCTGTTTATTGGCATATTTTTGTGTTTTGCTATTCCCCTTGTTGGTGCCAAAATCATTCTGGATATGGGCTGGTACAACCCTGGCGTGACCAACAAAGGTGAATTAGTAGATCCCCCGGTAGAACTCAGCCAACAGGATAATGAGCAACTACCTGATACCTGGCGCCTGGCTTTTGCCATGACAGAAAATTGCGATCTGGTCTGTGAGAATAGCCTCTACGTTATCAACCAGACGCATCTTGCATTAGGTCGCGAACGTAGTCGAGTCACGCCCGTCGCAATTCAGCAACAAGAAGAAGTAAGTAATTTGCCGGAACTGTCGCCCGATAGCCAAATGCAGTATCTGACACTAACTAACGCTCATCAGCAATTAGCAGAAATTGAACCGAGCAGCATGTTCATAATTGACCCTAATGGTTTCGTTGTTATGTATTATGTAGTTAGTCAGGACCGCGAGCAGGCCATTCAGCAAGGTCGTGACATGCTCGACGACTTAAAAAAATTATTAAAAATGTCTCGTGTTGGATAGGAAACTGATTATGCGCAGGCTCACAAAGTTTTCTCTGGTTTTCTGCTTTATCGTTATTGTACTGGGTGCTTTCACCCGCTTAACGGACGCCGGGCTCGGTTGTCCAGACTGGCCAGGGTGCTACGGTTTTCTAAGTGTTCCGCAAAGCGAATCAGGCCGTGCGGTAGCTGAACAAGCTTTCCCCGACGCACCCCTGGATACTCAGAAAGCCTGGAATGAAATGATTCATCGTTATGCTGCGGGTACACTTGGGCTGCTCGTACTAGCGATTGCGATCATTGCCATTCGCAGACGCCGGGAGGTAACCTCTAAACCGCTGAAACTTCCTGTAGCTTTGCTTGGGCTCATTATATTTCAGGCCTTGCTCGGCATGTGGACGGTTACAATGATGCTGCAGCCAGCGATAGTAATGGCTCACTTGCTAGGCGGCTTCACGACCTTCTCATTGCTTTACCTGTTGTACTTAAGAGAAACGCCCTACCAAATTTCGGGAGGCGAGCAGGGATTACGACGGTTCAGAACGCTAGCCATGGTCAGCTTATTGGTTGTAGTTGCTCAGATTGCTCTGGGCGGCTGGGTGGCTGCTAACTATGCTGCACTGGCCTGTACCGAACTTCCGATATGCGAAGGAAACTGGGCCAGTAACCTGAATATTAGTGGTGCCTTTAGTTTGCCCGAGGCTGATACCTATGAATTTGGCGTACACCCATACGATGAGCGCATGACCATGCATGTGTTCCACCGTCTGGGCGCTATCGTAACTACCTTGGTTGTTGGCTTTCTATTGTTTAAATTATGGAAACACGCAGTATCCAGTTATTTCCGTCGCCTGACTCTTGCCATCACCCTTCTGTTAGTGGTGCAATTGGCCCTTGGAGTCAGTAATGTAGTATTTAGTTTACCGCTTTCAGTAGCGGTTGCTCACAACGCCGTAGGCGCCCTGTTGCTACTCTCATTAGTCGGGCTAAACTACAATTTAGCCCGTAAAGCATGACCAGGGGGGAGAAGTATTTATGACACAACAAGCAATAGCCCGCTCTCAGGAACGTCGCGCCAGCTGGCGTGAGTATCTTGAGCTGACCAAGCCAAGAGTAGTGGCCTTATTATTACTTACCGCGGTAGTAGGTATGTGCCTGGCCACCACTGGCTGGGTAGATTGGCAGATTATGCTGCCAGCCATTACTGGTATCGGCCTGATGGCTGGATCAGCAGCCGCGGTTAATCATCTGGTAGATCGTCACATTGATGCAAAAATGGCACGAACTTTACGTCGGCCACTACCTACAGGTGCATTATCGCCGAAAAAAGTAATCATCTTTGCAACGGTCATGGGCCTTCTTGGTTACCTGCTGCTGGAGCTTTTTGTGAATCGTCTGACTGCTATGCTGACATTAGCCAGCCTGGTCGGTTATGCGGTTGTTTATACGATGTACCTGAAACGGGCAACACCACAGAATATAGTGATCGGCGGTATTGCTGGTGCTGCGCCCCCTTTATTAGGCTGGACTGCAGTAACCGGTGAAATTCACGCTAATGCAGTGTTGCTAGTCATGATCATCTTTACCTGGACGCCACCTCACTTCTGGGCGCTGGCGGTACACCGGGCGAAAGACTATGCCAAAGCGGAAGTTCCTATGCTACCCGTTACTCACGGCATAGATTTCACCAAAACCTGCATTCTGCTTTATACCGTATTATTGACAGTGGTTTGCATCCTGCCCTATCTGATTGGCATGTCTGGCCTTATCTATTTAGCAGGTGTGAGTGCACTTAATATTGGTTTCCTGGCTTATGCATGGAAGCTCAAGTTTGCGCCCAATAAGATGACTGCATACAACATGTTTAAGTATTCAATCTGGTACTTAATGGGACTGTTCATTCTTCTACTCGTGGATCACTACATATTCTCATGATGCAAAAGCTTTTATTTCCTATTGTTCTCGCAATCGTTGCCGTAGTTGGCGTGGTCAGTTACCAGCTCATGAATGACGACTCACCACCTGAACTTGAGACCAGCTTGCTGTATTCGTCGCCCCGAACTATTGAGCCTTTTGTACTGCAAGGCACTGAAGGTAATGAAGTGACTAATAGTGACCTGGAAGGACAATGGACCATTCTGTTTACAGGTTATACTTTTTGCCCGGATATCTGCCCGACTACCATGGCTCAGCTGAAACAGCGCTGGTCTCAGCTTACGGCGACTACTAATACGCCAGTCAGAGTCTGGATGGTTTCGGTAGATCCGCAACGTGACGATATTCCGCGTTTACGTAATTACGTAGAATTCTTTGGAGAAGACTTTTTTGGTGTGACCGCAGAGCACAAAGAGCTTTTCCCCTTTGTGCGTAATCTGGGTCTGATGTACAGCATTCCAGACGAGGATGAGACCAATTATCTGGTAAATCACAGCGCTGCTTTGATACTCATTAATCCAGATGGGCATCAGCAGGCGGTATTTCGTGCCAGTCACGAACCTGGAATGATCCCTACTGTGAATCCACAGTTACTGATTAATGATTTTAATCGTATTGTCAGCTACCTGGAATAATTAACCAGGCCAGCTGCCATCCTCACGTGGCCGTATCCACTGCATCGAGAACCAATAGAACCGACCAGACTTACTAATGCTCGGTGCGGTGCAGTTGTAACGTGAGCGGCCATAGTTGAGATCTTCCTCGGCCTGCAACCGCATCCGGTTCTCAGTAATCCATTCTACCTCACCAGGCTGACCACGAATGAAGCAATTTACCTGACTGGGATTAAAGTCGCGTACTTCAAAAGCAACCTCTAAAACAGGCCGGGCTTTATCATGCGCCAGCAGAGTATCCTCATATTCAATTTCTTCAATAGGAAATGACAAGGCAGCCATCTTAGTTCCTAAGGTATCCAGGTTGGCATACATACCAGCAGCTGCAAAACGTGGGATCGCCCGCATATCAGTGGTCGGGCCGAAGCCACCTGAATGCTGTCCAAAACCGGTAAAACCCAGCTCCTCCACCAGTTCAGCTAATTCGTTATCATATTCACCATATGGATAAGCAAACAGCTGATAACTTACTCCGACTTCATCCAATATTTTTTGTTCTGCCTGCAATATATTTTCGGCTGAACGCTGGCGCCAGTCCGTTTCGCTTTCTCCTTCCTGGCGTCGTGGCATATGCGCGTGGTCTGTAGTGTGATTTGCAATAGTGACACCGTCTTCATGCATTTGACGGATTTGATCCCAACTCATATAACGCCCTGGAGTGTTACCCACCGGGTCTGTGGTTACAAACAATGTATAGGGCACTTCAAATTCCATTAGAATAGGATGGCCGTTGGTAAATATATTCTGATATGCATCATCAAAAGTCAGTACTACCGCTTTATCAGGTAATTCCTGCTCGCCTTTTACCCCGGCAATAGCGTCACGAATGTCGATAACGTTGAAATCATTATCTTTTAAGTATTGCAGGTGTTCACGTAATTCTTCTTCATTGACACTGGTAGAACGTGGTGTGCTGTCACTGACATGATGATACATTAAAATGGATACACTGGGTTCAGCTTCTGCCTTCACCAGGGGGCTGACAAATAGCATTGTAGTCGCCACGACCGCCGTTATTAACCAACGAAACATAGGTATTCCTCTTGAGTCACTATTCAGTTGCCGACCATCGTAAAGTCTTTGCTATTGCCCTGCCGATGATCATTTCTAATATCGCCGCCCCCATGCTGGGGCTGGTAGATACCGCCATCATAGGCCATTTACCCGATGCTATCTACCTGAGTGCGGTCGCACTAGGCGCTATGGCTATTAACTTCATTTACCTGCTAGCTGTCTTTTTGC